>DATMSM010000013.1:0-33117 GCA_035565355.1 Rhodocyclaceae bacterium | reverse complement strand
TCACCTTGGTCAGCACATAGCGACTGTGCAGGTATTTGACGATCTCGCGGATGCGCTCGGCATCCGGGCGCTCGTAGTTGCCCTCAAGCCCGTCGGCTTCCATGCGGTTGAAGGGAATCACATTGAGCAGGGCGTACTTGCCCTTGAACAGACGCAGGATCTCGTCGAGCTCATCCTGGCCGTCGTTGATGTCCTTGAGCAGCGTCCATTGGTACTGGATCGGATAGCCGGTGGTGCGCGCATATTCCTCGCCCAGTTCCATCAACTCCTGCGGCGCGATCTTGGGTGCGCGCGGCAGCAAATGCTCGCGCAGTTCGGCTTTGGTCGTATGCAGCGACAAGGCCAGCGCCGGGCGTACGCGCTGCTGCGGCAACAGCTCGAACACGCGCCGGTCGCCGACGGTCGAGAAGACCAGGTTCTTGTGGCCGATGCCGCCTTCAGTGCCGAGCAGATCGATGGCTTCGAGCACGTTCTCGAGGTTGTGCGCCGGTTCGCCCATGCCCATGAACACCACCTTCTTCACCGGTCGCTTGCGGCGGGCGAGCACGACTTGCGCCACGATCTCCAGGCTGCTGAGCTGGCGGATCAGGCCGCTCTTGCCGGTCATGCAGAAACGGCAGCCGACGGCACAACCCACCTGGGTCGAAACGCATAATCCGTCGCGTGGCAGCAGCACGCTTTCCACCATCTGTCCGTCCGCCAGCTTGACCAGCAGGCGCGCCGAATCGTCGGCACCCGCATGTTCGGAGTGGATCTGCGCCAGCGCTTCGAGTTCCTCACTCAGTGCCGGCAGACCGTTGCGGACCGATAGCGGCAGAAAGTTTTCCGATTTCTGGTGCCGTGTACCCGCATCCAGCGCTTTGCCGTTCAACCAGGCACGCAGGACTCGCCCACGATGGATGGGCAGGGCTTTAAGGTCGTTCAGGCGTTGGTCTAAATCGGCGAGGCGCATAGGGCGCATTTTACCCTTTGCCAACGCCTGTCTTGATGCGGGGCGCGGCGGCAGGCCCGCCTCGGCGTTATGCTTGGATTGCCTGCGATACGAATGCGGCAACGAGAGCCGCAGCCAGCCAGGCGCCGACACGTTTGAGCAGCGCAGTATCCAGCGTTGTTCCGGCCCTGTGCTGCCAGCCGAAGCCGGCGACAAAGGCATGCGCAGGCAAGGCGACGACGAGCAGGAAGGCGATGATCAGATAAGTGCTGTCGCTCGCCAGACGCGACCAGAGCAGCGGCATGACGAAACCGGCGATGGCGCCGACCAGGGTGGCTGCGGTGATGGAAGGTGTAATTTTCACAGCGGCAGCATCGCCCACTGCTTGGCTGCCTCGCGCTGGCCGGCCGGGAAGTGCCTGATTTCGGCGGAGACAAAGTGTGAGGCGAAGTTTTCGGCGACCTCGCCGGCTTCGGAGTCGGTGACGACGGCGATCTTCCTGATCAGCTTGTGATGGTCGAGCACGAACTTGAAGTGGCTGAGCATGGCGCCGAAACTGTCCCAGCCGGGAAACTCCGGCGCTTCAATGATCAGGGCATTGAGCTGGCCGTTGTCCTTGATCCAAGGATCGACGGCCTGGGTGAGTTGTTCGAAGTCGGCCGAAGTTAGGGGCGGGGTGGGGCGCAGGTACAGAATGCCGAGGTCGGTGTCGAGGCTGAAGCCAATCATTGTTTTCCTCCAAGGTCTCAATCGCGATGTATGCAGGATGACTATAGCGGCAAACGAAACAAGAAAACCAGCGACGGCTGGCTTTCTTGTTTTTGATCAACGGTGTGGGCGCTGCGGCCGGGACCGCGTCAGACGGGCGCGAACAGGTTGAGCACGCCGTCGAGGCCGCAGAAGTTCAGCGCCACGTCGGCATGTTCGCGGGTGGCCGGTTTGGCGTGATAGGCGATGGAGAGGCCGACGCTTTCGAGCATGGGGATGTCGTTGGCGCCGTCGCCAATGGCGATGACTTGTTCGGGCCTGAGGCCCAGCTCATTGCGCAGCAGATTGAGGCGGGCGGCCTTGGTCTGGGCATCGACGATCTCGCCGACGACGCGGCCGGTGAGCTTGCCGCCGGCGATTTCGAGTTCGTTGGAGGTGGCGAAGTCGAAGCCCAGCTCGATGCGCAGGCGTTCGGTGAAGTAGGTAAAGCCGCCGGACAGGATGGCGGTGCGCAGCCCTGCTTTCTGCGCGGCCGCCAGCAGTTCTTTTGCGCCGGGTGATAGTTGGACGCGTTCCTCATAGACCTTGGCCAGGACGCGGGCATCGAGGCCGGCGAGCAGGGCGAGGCGGCGTTTGAGGCTTTCCCTGTAATCGACTTCACCGCGCATGGCGGCTTCGGTGACGGCGGCGACCTCGGTCTTCTTGCCGGCGAAGTCGGCGAGTTCGTCGATGCACTCGACCGTGATCAGGGTCGAGTCCATGTCGAAGGCGATCAGGCCGAAGTCCTGGAGCTTGCGATCATTGGGCACGAAAGCCCAGTCGAGCTTTTCGTTGGCGAGCAGGCGCTTGATTTCGGCGTCGAAGGTGGGGCTTGCGGTGGCGCCGATCAGGCGCACGACCTTGGGTGGCAGGGGGCGGACCGCAACAGCGCCGGTGGCGGCGACGCAGCGGTCGAGCAGAAAGGTGGGCAGGCCGCTGCCCTGGATGACGAGGTCAGTGCCGATGCTCATGCCTTGCGCGGTTGCTTCAGCACGTCCTGCAGGGACGCGTGCATTTCGAGGATGGCCTGTTCGGTGGTATCCCAGTCTATGCAGGCGTCGGTGACCGAGCAGCCGTACTTGAGCTGGCTCAGGTCGGCGGGGATGCTCTGGTTGCCGGCTTCGATATTGCTCTCGACCATGAAGCCGACGATGGAGTGGTTGCCGGAGCGGATCTGGTTCACGCAGTCCTTCAGAACCAGCGGCTGCAGTTCCGGCTTCTTGTAGCTGTTTGCGTGCGAGCAGTCGACGACGAGGTTCTTCGGCAACTTGGCCTTGGCGATGGCGTTCTCGGCCAGGGTGATGCTGACCGTGTCGTAGTTGGGACGGTCGCCGCCGCCGCGCAGCACGACATGGCCGTAACGGTTGCCGCGGGTGCGTACGATGGAAGTCATGCCGTCGGCATTGACGCCCAGGAAGCTGTGCGGATTGGACGAGGAGATGATGGCGTTGATGGCCACGCTCATGTCGCCGTCGGTGGCGTTCTTGAAGCCGACCGGGGTGGACAGGCCCGAGGACATTTCGCGGTGGGTCTGCGATTCGGAGGTGCGCGCGCCGATGGCGGTCCAGGCGATCAGGTCGCCGAGGTATTGCGGCGAAATCGGATCGAGGGCTTCGGTGGCGGCGGGCAGGCCGAGCTCATTGACGCGCAGCAGGAAATCGCGGCCCTTCTGGATGCCTTCCGCGATGCGGAAGCTGTCGTCCATATAGGGGTCGTTGATATAGCCCTTCCAGCCGGTGGAGGTGCGCGGCTTCTCGAAATAGACGCGCATGACGATGTAGATGGTGTCCTTGACGCGCTCGGCCAGCCGCTTGAGGCGGTTGGCGTAGTCGATGCCGGCGACCGGATCATGGATGGAGCAGGGGCCGATCACCATGAAGACGCGCGGGTCCTTGCGATCGAGGATGGCTTCCAGGGTACGGCGGCCTTCGACTACGGTTCTGGCGGCCGCTTCGGTCAGCGGCAGCGCGGCTTGCACCTCGGCCGGCGAGGGCATGGCGGTCAGCGATTCGATGTTCAGGTTTTCTGTGTTCTGCATGATGCGATGAGCGTCAGGGGCTTGTTTTATCAGGGTATGCGTCGATTGTACCGCGCCGGTCCTTATGCCCCAAGGCAAAAGGGTTTGATGGGCTGAATAGGGAATGGCTATGTGCGGCGGCTGGGCTTCAGGCCAGCGCCTGACTCAGCGCCGCGATCATATAGCCGTGATCCAGTACGCCGGCCGACTCGCGCACACTGTGCATGGCCCACATGGGGTTGCCGACGTCCACGCTGGGGATGCCCAGCCGCGAGGCGACGATGGGGCCTATGGTCGAGCCGCAGCCGAGATCGGTGCGGTGCGAGTAGTTCTGCACCGGCACGCCGGCTGCTTCGCAGTAGCGCGTGAAGCGCGCGGCGGTGTCGGCGCCGGTGCTGTAGCGCTGGTTGGCATTGGTCTTGATGACCGGGCCGCCGTTCACCAGCACGCGGTGGCAGGGCTCGTAGGCGGCCGGGAAATTGGGGTGCCAGGCATGGGCCATGTCGGCGCTGATGAAGAAGCTGTTGGCAAGCGCGCAGCGCTGGCCTTCGGCATCGAGATCGAGATTGTGCGCCAGGCGGGCGATCACGTCCTGCACAAAGCTGCCGCCGGCGCCGGCGGCGCTTTCGCTGCCGACTTCCTCGTGATCGAAGAGCGCGACCATGGCGGTGGCCTCGGGCGCCTCGGCGATGAGCAAGGCCGTCAGTGCGGCATGGCAGGAGGCCAGGTTGTCGAGCTGGCTGTTGGCGATGAATTCGAGTTCAGGACCCCAGAAGCTGCCGGGCTGGGTGTCGTAGGTGCAGATCTCCCAGTTAACGATGTCGGCGGCGTCGACTTCGAGCTGGTCGGCCAGCACACTGCGGAACTTCGTGTCCGAGTCGATGTGCTGCTCGGACATGGCGAAGAGCAGCGGCAGCTCGTTCTGCTTGTGCAGCTTCAAGCCATTCTCGTTCACGTCGCGGTTCATGTGGATGGCCAGATTGGGCAGGCGCACGACGGAGCGCTGGAACTGCAGCAGGCGCGCTTCATGGCCCTGTGCGGTGCGCACATTGACGCGGCCGGCGAGGCTGAGGTCGCGGTCGGCGAAGGTGGCCAGTATCGGCCCGCCATAGACCTCTACGCCCAGGCGCACCAGACCGTCGGCGGCATGTGCGGCTTTCGGCTTCAGGCGCAGGCCGGGCGAGTCGGTATGCGCACCGATCAGGCGCAGACCGGTCGTGGCCAGATCGCCCGTACCGACGACAAAGGCAATGATGGAGGCGCCGCCGCGTATGACGTAGTAGCGGCCACCGCGCTGCAGCGCCCAGCGCTCATTTTCCCTGAGTTCGATGAAGCCCTGCGCGGACAGGCGCTGGGCGGTGCTATGCACGGCATGCCAGGGGCTGGGGCTGGCGTCGATAAAGGCGAGCAGGTCTTCGGTGAGCTGGCGGACGGCGGGGGCGATGAGGGGCATGGTCTGGGTCGCAGTGAAGTCTGCAGCCATTATAGCGAGCCAACCCCCGCTAATCGTAGGCGTAGCCGATGCCGATCAGGACCTTGCTATCGAGCTTCTTGCGGCCGGGCGCCGGGTCGCTTTCCCAATCCAGATTGAGTTGGGTCAGGGCATGCAGGCCGCCGCTCAAGGGAAAGCGTAAACCCGTGCGCGTCTGCACCAGTACCGAAGCGGCCTGCGACAGGCCACGATAGCCGTCCTGGGTATGGAAGACCTCGATGTCGCTACGGGTCAGCTTGTGCACCAGGTCGACGTGCCAGCCGAGGGCGGCGAAGCGCTCGCGCGGCGCGTTGTAGCGGTCAAGATTGACCATGTCCAGGCCGGCCTTGACCGAGAGGCGTGTGGTTTCGCTGTCGTAGAACTGGTAGCCGTAACCGCCGCCGACCACGGCGCGCAGTTCGATATCGCGAAAGCGGTCGTTCTGCAGTTGGCCGTGCGTGAACAGGAACTCCCGTTTGTTGAAGAAGCTGTCGTAGCTGCCGTAGGCACGCCGGCTGTCGTCCGCTTGCTTCTTGTCCACACTGGCCTTGTCCATCTCACCGCCCAGGGTCAGGCGATAGTCGCGGGCGCGCACAATCATCTCGGCGTCCGCGTGCAACTGGTCGCTGGTGCTGTTGCCCTCGCTCTGCGTATAGCCGAAGTTGGCCTTGGCGCTGACGCGATAACCGCGCCCCGATTCCTCGGGGTTGGGGTTGATATAGACGATCTCCCCAAGTGTCGGCATGGCGGCGCTGCCTGTTCTCGATCGCGTTTCCAGGGTCAGTTGCCGGTGCTCATCGTCCTTGAGCATGACGTCCACGGGCTTGTCCGTATTCAGCTGCGCGACTTCGTCCCAGTCTATCTTCAGCTCGCCGGCATACGAGGTGTTGAAAGTCAGCGTATTGCCGCGCTTGGAGACGACGTTTCCGCTCAGGCGGTCGCCGTTCTTGAGCCAGACCTGATCGGCGAGCGCCGCCGTGCTGGTGGCGGCAAGCGTGAAAGCCAGGGCAATGGCTTTGCTGAAAACCTTGAATCCTGCGGGCATGAAAGCATCCTGATCGGAAAAAGACTCCGATCAGGCTGACTTTGCCAGGAAAAGTTTCATGGGCCGCTTGCCGGCCCACCTCTCTAGCGGAACATGTAGCCGATGCCGACCATCAACTGGCGGTCGGTGCTGCTGCGATCCGGTGCCGGATTGTTTTCCCAGTTGAGGTTGTATTGCGCCGTGGCAACGAAGTCCTTGCTGAGGGGAATGCGCAGGCCGGTGCGGGTCTTGAGCAGGATGTCGCCGCCGCTGTTGAAGCCGCGATAGCCATCCTGCAGATGGAAGATCTCAATGGGCACGCTGGGGAAACGCGCCATCTTGTGCGTGAAATCCACGTGCCAGCCGAGCGCGCCGAAGGCTTCGTCCGGGGCCTCGTAGCGTTCTACCGAAACCATGTCGGGGCCGCCCTTGATCGAGAGTTTGGTGGTTTCCGTTTCATACACCTGATAACCGTAGCCGACGCCAATCACCCGGCGGCTGCGGATGTCGCGGAAACGGTCCTGCTCGATTGCTCCGTGGGCGTAGAGAAAGTCGGTGCGCGTGTAGAAGCTGTCATAGCTGCCGTAAAGACGGCGATTGGATACCGAGGTCGTATCCTGGTCCTTGGCGCGATTGGCCTCGCCGCCGATGGTATAGCGCCAGTCCCGGGCACGTTTCTGAATTTCCGCATCCGCGTGCAGTTGCTGGTAATTGCTGTTACCGCTGGTGTCGCTGATGGCCAGATTGGCGCGCCCGCTGTAGCGATAGCCGCGCCCGGATTCCTCGGGGGTGGGGTTGATGTAGAGGATATCGCCGAGACCATAGGCCTGGTTTTGGATATCGGCCTCGTCGAAGTTGCTGCCACCGTCGTCATCGCTGCTCGCATCGCCCTGTGCGGCGGTCTTGCCGTTGCGCACGGTAATGCGCACTGCGCCGCTTTCTGCTGGCAGCAGCGAGGAGTTCAGATAGCTGTCATCGTCGAGTAGCGTGGCGACCGGCTTGTCGGTGGACAGCGTGCTGATTTCCTTCCAGCTGATCTTGATGTCGCCGGCATAGGCGGTGTTGAAGGTCAGCGTGTCGCCGCTCTTGTTGATGACAGTGCCCGAAATGATGTCGCCGTTCTTGAGTATGACCTGGTCGGCGTAGGCAGCCCTTGCAATGCTCAGCAGGAGCATGCAGGCCATGATGATCCTGATGGCGCGCATTCCGCTTCCTTTCATGTATGGCTATGTTGATCCGGGGTCTGGCAGTCTTTCGCCCGAAAAGTTGCAGCGAATTGCGGAACGCAGAAATCCCCGAGTGCTTTCGGACTATTTTCCTGGTGGCTGGAGTTTGCTTAGCAGTTCGCGGATCGCCGTGACGCGTTCCTGCAGGGTGTCGGTGTTTTTCTTCCAGCTCAGCCTGTCCTGGCCTGCGAGCTTGAGGTTGCGGTCCTTCTGGATCAGCATGATGATGTCGGCCGGATCGACGGGCGGGTTAGGCACGAACTGCAGATTGATGGTGTTGTCCGACGCATCGATCTTGGTCAAACCCAGCGGCACGCAGGCGATGCGCAGCTTGTGCGTTTCCATCAGCGATTGCGTCTGCGGCGGCATTTCGCCGAAACGGTCGATCAGCTCTTCCTGCAGGTCCTGCAACTCTTCACGCGAATCGGCATTAGACAGGCGCTTGTACAGCGTGAGGCGTTCATGCACGTCGGGGCAGTAGTCATCCGGCAACAGCGCCGGGTAGCGCAGATTGATCTCGGAGGTTACCGACAGCGGCTGGGTCAGGTCCGGCACTTCCTTGCCGTCCTTGAGCGCCTTGACTGCGGCGTTGAGCATGTTTGTGTACATGGCGAAGCCGATCTCGTGGATCTCGCCGCTCTGGTTCTCGCCCAGCACTTCGCCGGCACCGCGAATTTCCAGGTCGTGCATGGCAAGGAAGAAGCCTGAGCCCAGGTCCTCGGTCATCTGGATCGCTTCCAGGCGCTTGGCCGCCTGCTTTGACGGCTTGGCGTCCTGGTCGCTGAGCAAGTAGCAATAGGCCTGGTGGTGTGAGCGACCGACGCGGCCGCGCAGCTGGTGCAGCTGGGCAATGCCGAACTTGTCGGCGCGGCCGATGAGTATCGTGTTGGCGTGCGGATTGTCGATGCCGGTCTCGATGATGGTCGAGCACAGCAGCAGATTGTGTTTCTGCTGCGTGAACTCCTTCATCACGCGCTCCAACTCGCGCTCCGGCAACTGGCCGTGGCCGACGATGATGCGCGCCTCGGGCAGCAGGGCCTGCAGGCGCTCCTTCATGTTCTCGATGGTGGCGACTTCGTTGTGCAGGTAATAGACTTGGCCGCCGCGCTTGAATTCGCGCAGGCAGGCTTCGCGGATCACCCCCTTGGACCAGGGGTAGAGGAAGGTCTTGATTGCCAGGCGCTTCTGCGGCGCGGTGGCAATGGCCGAGAAGTCGCGCAGGCCTTCCAGTGACAATCCCAGCGTACGCGGAATCGGCGTGGCGGTCAGCGTCAGTACATCCACTTCGGCGCGCAGCGCCTTGAGGGCGTCTTTCTGGCGCACGCCGAAACGATGTTCCTCGTCGATGATGACGAGGCCGAGGCGGTCGAACTTGACGTCTGCGGAGAGTAGGCGGTGTGTGCCGATGAGGATGTCGATCTTGCCGGCGGCGAGATCGGCGATGGCCTGGTTTTGTTCCTTGGCGCTGCGGAAGCGCGAGATTTCGGCCACTTTGACTGGCCAGTCGGCAAAGCGGTCGGCAAAGGTCTGGTAGTGTTGTTCGGCCAGCAGCGTGGTCGGGCACAGCATGGCCACCTGCTTGCCGTCTGCGATGGCGACGAAGGCGGCACGCAGGGCCACCTCGGTCTTGCCGAAGCCCACATCGCCACAAACGAGGCGATCCATGGGCTTGCCCGAAGTCATGTCCTCGATCACGGCATTGATGGCGGCAAGCTGGTCGGGGGTTTCCTCGAAGCCGAAGCCTTCGGCGAAGGCATCCAGATCTTGCTGCAGGAACTCGAACTTGTGGCCCTCGCGCGCGGCGCGCTGGGCGTAGAGATTGAGCAATTCTGCGGCGGTATCGCGCACCTGCTGCGCGGCCTTGCGCTTGGCGCGGTCCCACTGACCGCTGCCGAGCTTATGCAGCTCGACCGCATCCGGGTCGGCGCCGCTGTAACGCGAAATGACCTGTAGCTGCGATACCGGCACATAGAGCGTGTCGCCGCCGGCATATTCAAGATGCAAGAACTCATTGTCGCCGTCGCCGTAGTCGAAGTGAATCAGCCCCTTGTAGCGGCCGATGCCGTGGCTTTCATGCACGACCGGATCGCCAATCT
Source organism: Rhodocyclaceae bacterium (assembly GCA_035565355.1). GTDB lineage: Bacteria > Pseudomonadota > Gammaproteobacteria > Burkholderiales > Rhodocyclaceae. Next base: position 23,605 of record DATMSM010000013.1, on the reverse strand, counting down.
TGAGTTCGGACAGGTCGCGCAGCCAGCCCTCGAGATTCGTGCGCTGCGACGCGCCGCGCTTGCCGCGCGGCCGCGCCGTGGCGGCGTAGAGCTCGTTCTCGGTGAGGATGCAGTATTCCTGCTCGGGCACCACAAAGCCCGAAGACAGCGGTGCCACGCCGAGCATGAAGCGTGCTTCAGCGCTGCGGAAGTCCGCGAAGTCGGTCGAGGCATCCGGGCGCAACTCGTTGGTGACGAGAAACTCGAGAATGGTTTCGCGCCGGCCCGGCGACTCGGCCAGCAACAGGGTACGACCCTGAAAGGTATTGAGGTGGTGACGCAGCAGGCGCAGCGGATCTTCGGCGCGGCGGTCGGTGGCAATCGACATGGGTGCCAGCGCCACTGGCGGGATGATCTCGCGCTCGACGTCGTCCTGTTTGTCGGCCGGCTTGATGCGCCAGACCGGCAGCTTCTGTAGGGCGACGAAGAACTGTTCGTCGCTGAGGAAGATTTCGCCCGGCGGCAGCACCGGCCGCGAGCGGTTGCCGCCGACCATGGAGTAGCGGCTTTTGAGATCGACCCAGAACTCGGCCAGCGCGCCCGGCACGTTGTGGTGCAGCAGCACGCGGCTGCCTTCCGGCAGGTAGTCGAACAGGGTAGCGGTTTCGTCGAAGAACAGCGGCAGGTAGTACTCGATGCCGGCGGTCGGCGTGCCGTTGGAAATGTCCTTGTAGATCTGCGTGCGCGTTGGGTCGCCTTCGAAGGTCTCGCGGAAGCGGCGGCGGAAGGTCGTTCGGCCTTTCTCGTCCATGGGAAATTCGCGTGCCGGCAGCATGCGGATTTCCGACACGGGAAACAGCGTGCGCTGCGAGTCGGCGTCGAAGTTGCGGATGGATTCGACTTCATCGTCAAACAGGTCGATGCGGAAGGGCAGCGCAGCGCCGGTCGGATAAAGGTCAACGAGGCCGCCACGTATGCTGTATTCACCGGGTGCCACGACCTGAGTGACATGTTCATATCCGGCCGTGACAAGCTGGGCGCGCAGGCCCTCAATGTCCAGCTTGTCCCCTTTTTTGAGGAAGAAGGTATGGGCGGCGAGGTATTGTGCAGGCGCGATGCGCGTCAGGGCGGTGCCGGCGGCGATTACCAGCAGGTCGCATTCGCCGCGCATGACGGCATAAAGCGTCGCCAGTCGTTCCGACACCAGATCCTGGTGCGGTGAGAAGGCGTCATAGGGCAGGGTTTCCCAGTCCGGCAGGAAATGCACGCGCAGGTCTGGGGCGAACCATTTGGCTTCTTCATGCAGGCGCTGTGCATCCAGCGGCGTGCTGGCAATGACCACCAGCGGCGCTCCTTGAGGAATCAGCTGCGTGAGAACGAGAGCATCGGCCGAGCCGGCTGCAGGCGGCAGGTCGGTCGGGGAGCCGGGGCGCGGCACGGGAAGCTTGGAGATGCGGGACTGCATAAAAGGCAAATTCAGAAAACAAAAAGGCCCTCCCGAAACGACGGGCAGGGCTGCGTTAAGCAACGAAGTAGAAACAGCAATGCCCTCCCAAATGACTGGGCGGGCATGGGGCGGCCGCGCCATGCGGGCCGTGAAACAAGGCGCGAATGCTAGCACAGGCGCGCTTTCGGCGCTACCTGTGTTCTGCTTAAGTGATTGAATCTATAGAGATGCTCAGGTGAGCTGAGTGGCCCAGGCCTGGAGTGCAGCGAGCTGTTTGAGCAAGTAGCCCTGCAACTTGGCATCGACCAGATCGCCCTGATCGTTGAAGGCGTCGCCAAAGGCGTTGCCATACACCTCCGGCTTGTTGAGCAAGTGAATATTCAGGGCCGAAGTGACCTGACGCAGGTGGTGCTGCGCGCGCGAGGAGCCCATGCCGCCGCCGGCACCGAACATGGCGGCCGGCTTGCCGGCGAGCAGTTTGTTGTTTTCTGCACGCGAGGCCCAGTCGATGGCGTTCTTGAGCGCTGGGGCGATGGAGTAGTTGTATTCCGGGCAGGCGAAGATGAAAGCATCGGCTTCTTCGAATTGCTTGAGCAGCGCTTGCACGGCGGGTGCTTTGTCTTCGTTGCGGACGAAGAAGGGCACGGCACTCAGGTCGGCAATCGTGATCTGCATGTCGGCAGGTGCGTTGTCGCGCACGTAGCGCAGCATGCCCATATTGCGTGACTCTTCACGCAGGCTGCCGCAGATACCAAGGACTTTCAGCGTATTCGTGGATGTGCTCATGATTTATCCGTATGCGTAAGGAATAATGATTGGATCATACGCGTGCCTGCGTGGTGCGCGTATCAGCCTGATCCGACAGCGCCAACCGCACATCAGGCCGAAAGCAGATGCACCTTGACGCGCTTGCCTTTGATGGTGCCGGCCGACAGCTTGCGCAAGGCTTCGCGCGCGATGCCGCGCTCCACCGCCACGTAGGTGGTGGTGTCGGTCACATTGATCTTGCCGATCTGTTCCTTGCTGTAGCCGGCGTCGCCGGTGAGCGCGCCCAGCACGTCGCCGGGGCGGATCTTTTCCTTGCGCCCGCCAAGGATGAGTAGGGTGGTCATAGCCGGCAGCAAGGGCTTGCCGCCGGTCGTATCCGAGAGCTCGCTGAGTGGATGCCAGGCTATCTTGAAGTTGTTGGCGCTTTCCAGATTGGCAGCGCGCTGCATCTCGTTGCCGCTGACCAGGCTCAGTGCCCAACCTTCCTCGTCGGCGCGGCCGGTACGGCCGATGCGGTGGATGTGAACTTCGGCGTCAGGCGTGACATCGACGTTGATCACGGCTTCGAGCTGCGCAATATCCAGGCCGCGCGCGGCGACGTCGGTGGCCACCAGCACGGAGCAACTGCGATTGGCGAACTGGATCAGCACCTGGTCGCGTTCGCGCTGGTCTAGCTCTCCGTGCAGGGCGAGCGCATAGAAGCCTTCCTTCTTGAGCTTCTCCAGCAGGTCGCGGCACTGGTTCTTGGTATTGCAGAAGGCCAGCGTGCTGGCGGGCCGAAAATGCTTAAGCAATTGCACAACAGCCGGCAGGCGATCGTCTTCGTCCTCGATTTCATAGAAACGCTGGCGGATCTTGCTTGAGTCGTGCTGCTCGGGCAGGGTGACCATCTGCGGCTTCTTCAAGAAGCGCTGGCTCAGGTTGGCGATGCTGGTCGGGTAGGTGGCCGAGAACAGCAAGGTCTGGCGCTCGGCGGGGCAGGACTTCACCACCGTCACCATATCGTCGTAGAAGCCCATGTCCAGCATGCGGTCGGCTTCGTCCAGCACCAGCGTCTGCAAGGCGCTCAGGTCCAGCGTGCCGCGTTCGAGGTGATCCAAGAGACGGCCCGGCGTGCCGACCACGATGTGGGCGCCGTGCTCAAGGCTGGACAGCTGCTTCTTCATGGTGATGCCGCCGCACAGGGGTAGCACCTTGATATTGTCCTCGCCGCGCGCGAGACGACGGATTTCCTGGGTCACCTGCTCGGCCAGCTCGCGCGTCGGGCACAGCACCATGGCCTGCACGGCGAAGCGGCGTGGGTTGAGGCGGGTGAGTAGAGAAAGAGCGAAGGCGGCGGTCTTGCCGCTGCCGGTCTTGGCCTGCGCAATGATGTCCTGCCCGGCCAGCGCCAAAGGCAGGCTGGCGGCCTGGATCGGCGTCATCTGCAGATAGCCGAGCTGCTGCAGATTGGCGAGGGTGGCGGGGGCGAGGGGCAGGCGCGCAAACGACAGATCGTCGCCTGGGTTTGTGTCCTGCGGGGTAGCGGCGGGGCTTGTTGCGTTGGTTTCAGTCATGCCGGATTATAAAAGCTATCGCGTCCGGTATCAGATAAATCGCAGAAAACAAAGAGAAAAGGGCCGTCAGACAAGGTACACTCGCGCCCTTCGTTGCACGCAGGGACTTCGTTGGAATGCTCTGTCGGCCGATTTGCTTGATCGAGCAAAGGCCTGTTGCAGATCACAGATTCCCGGAGTTTTTGCATGATCATCCTCAAGAACGTCACGCTGCGGCGCGGCACCAAGACCCTGCTCGACGGCGTGTCCGCTACGCTTACACCGGGCGAAAAGGTCGGCCTGGTCGGCCGCAACGGCGCCGGCAAGTCCACGCTGTTTGCGCTGCTCAACGGCACCCTGCACGAAGACGGTGGCGACTACAGCATTCCCGCCAAGTGGCATATGGCGCAGGTGGCGCAGGACATGCCCGAGACCGAGCAGAGCGCGACCGACTTCGTGATCGAAGGCGACAGCATCCTGATGGAGGCGCGTGCCGAAGTCGCGGCGGCCGAAGAGAGTGGCGACGGCGAGCGCATGGCACATGCCTACATGCATCTCGGCGAGGCCGGCGAGTACGAGGCGCAAGCCAAGGCGCAGGCGCTGATTTTGGGCTTGGGCTTTAGAACAACCGAACTCGACAATCCGGTGAACAGCTTCTCCGGCGGCTGGCGCATGCGCCTGCAATTGGCGCGCGCGCTGATGTGCCCGTCCGACCTGCTACTGCTCGACGAACCGACCAATCACCTGGACCTCGATGCACTGGTGTGGCTGGAGGCCTGGCTCAAGCGTTACCCCGGCACCATGGTGGTGATCAGCCACGACCGCGAATTCCTCGATGCGGTCACTTCCGTGACCCTGCACATCGAAAACAGCAAGCTCACGCGCTACGGTGGCAACTACAGCACCTTCGAGGACATGCGTGCCGAGCAGATGTTGCTGCAACAGGCCTCGTTCGAGAAGCAACAGGACAAGATCGAGCATCTGCAGAAGTTCATCGCCCGCTTCAAGGCCAAGGCCAGTAAAGCTAAACAAGCCCAAAGCCGCGTCAAGGCGCTGGACCGCATGGAGCGCCTGGCGCCGGTCCTGACCCAGGCCGATTTCAATTTCGAATTCAAGGAACCGTTGAATCTGCCGAACCCCATGTTGACCATGGAGAAGGCGATCCTCGGTTATGCGCCGCTCGACGATGCCCCTGAAGATTCAGGCCCGACCATCATCGTGCGCAACGTCAACAAGTCGGTCATGGCCGGCCAGCGCATTGGCATTCTCGGCGCCAACGGCCAGGGCAAGTCGACCCTGGTCAAGACCATCGCCGGTGCGATCCCCAGCATCAGCGGTACCGTGCTGCAGGGCAAGGGTTTGAGTATCGGCTACTTCGCGCAGCAAGAACTCGATGTGCTGCGCCCGCAGGACAGTCCGCTTGAACATATGACGCGCCTGGCCAAGGAGAGTAGCCTGACCGGCCGCGGCGGCGTGCAGAGCGGCCGCGAGCAGGACCTGCGCACCTTCCTCGGCACCTTCAATTTCGCCGGCGATATGGTCAAGCAGGCGGTCGGCACCATGAGCGGCGGCGAAAAGGCGCGCCTGGTGCTGTGCATGCTGGTGTGGCAACGCCCGAACCTGCTGCTGATGGACGAACCGACCAACCACCTGGATCTGGCCACCCGCGAAGCCCTGAGCATTGCCTTGAATGAATTCGAAGGCACGGTCATGCTGGTCAGCCACGACCGCTCGCTATTGCGTGCGGTCTGCGACGAATTCTGGCTGGTCTCGCGCGGCGGCATCGAACCTTTCGACGGCGACCTCGACGACTACCAGCGCTATCTGCTGGAAGAAGCCAAGCGCTCGCGCGAAGAGCTGAAAGTAGCCCAAAAGGCTGCCTGAAACGGGCCGGCGACGGTCAGTTTCAGTCCAGCGTCTTCTGCCAGAACAGCGCCTTGCCCATCTCGGGCTTGAGTTCATAGCCGGCATAGCCGAGCGATTCGTAGGCGGCGCGGGCCTTGGTATTGCCTTCGAGCACTTCCAGGGTGAGCTTGCAGCAGCCGAGCTCGCGCGCGAGTTCCTCGGCGGCCTGCATCAACTGCCGACCTATGCCTTTACCGCGCCATGCTGCGCTGACAACGACGTCGTGGATATTGAGCAGCGGCTGGCAGGCGAAGGTGGAGAAGCCTTCGAAGGCGTTCAACAGGCCGACATAGATTTCACCACCTGCTTCGTCGCGTTCCACCGCCAGCAAGGTATGCGCGCCGGGGCGGGTGCGCAGGGTGGCGACGAGATGAGCGCGGGTGTAGGCATTGAGCGGCTGGCCGCCGCCGGTGGGCCCGCTGGCGTATTCGTCCATCAGGCGCATCAGCGCAGCTGCGTGGTCGGGGTTGATCAGCTTGGCGCGGATGATGGTGATCATGGCTGGAAAAAGACTTCAGTCAGGCCGCGCACGGCGTTGCCGATGTAGATGTGGTCGGCGCTCTTGAGATCGTCCAGCGTCAGCGGCTGTTCAATCAGTTCGGCTTGCATGCTCTGTCTGAGGATGCCGGGCAGGGCGCCGTCGATTATCGGTGGCGTGATCAACTGGCCGTTCTTGCGGATAAAGAGATTGTGGCGCGCGGCTTCTGCCACGCGGCCGTGCTGGTTGAGGAAGAGCACCTCGTAGGCGCCGGCTTTGGCGGCGCGTGCGTACTCGGCTTCGTAGAGGCTGCGTTGCGTGGTCTTGTGACGGCGGAAGATGGAGTTACTGTCTATGCCCCGGTCGCTGAGCACGACCATGGGCCGCGCCGGCAGCGCCGGAATGGCGAAGTCGGCGAGGCTGAAGGTGCCGTCGTGATTGAGCTGCAGGCGCAGGCGGCGCGCTTCGGTCTGCGGGCGGTGTTTCGCATAGGCATCGAGTTCTTCCTGAATCGCGCGTTCCGGCACATAGAAGCCGAAGACCTGTGCGGCCTGTCTGAGTCTCGCCATGTGCAGTTCGCGCTGGCCGATGCTGCCGTCCGGATTGAGGCGCATGGATTCGATCAGGCCGAGCTCGCGATTCACTTCCTGCAGGAAGCGCGTCTTGAGCTGGACCTCGGCATACTCGGCATCGGCATCCGAGTCGTAGACGATGCCGCTGCCCACACCCATGAGCGCCTTGCCCGGGGTGCTGGAAACGACGGTGCGGATCGGCACGCTGAAACAGAAGTCGCCGCCGGGTTCGAGGTAGCCGATGGCGCCGGTGTAGAGGCCGCGCGCTTCCTGCTCAAGCTCGGCGATGATCTGCATGGTGCGATGCTTGGGCGCGCCGGTGATGGAGCCGCAGGGGAAGAGGGCGCTGAGTATCTCCGGCAGCGCTGTCTCCGCGCGCAAGGTCGCGGTGACCGTGGAGGTCATCTGTTGCAGGGTCTCGTAGCTTTCCACTTCGAACAGCGTCGGTACGCGCACGCTGCCGGTCTCGGCGACGCGGCCGAGGTCGTTGCGCAGCAGGTCGACGATCATCAGATTCTCGGCGCGCGACTTGGGATCGTTGCGCAGATGCTCGGCAATTTCGCTGTCTTCGGCTGCGCTGCTACCGCGTGCAGCGGTGCCTTTCATCGGCCGCGTGGTCAAGCTAGTGCCGCGCCGCTCGATAAAGAGTTCGGGCGAGAGCGAGAGGATCTGCGCCTCGGGGAAGCTCAGAAAGGCGGAATAGGCGACGCGCTGCGTCTGACGCAGCGCCAGATACAGTGCCGCCGCGCTGCCCGAATATTGGAAGCGGCAGGGCAGGGTGTAGTTGACCTGATAGGTTTCGCCATCGCGGATCAGGCCGCGTATCTGGGCAATCTTGCGCTGGTAGTTGGCAGCATCCTCCGCCAGTTCGGCGGCATGGACGGCGCAGGCCTCGCTGCCCGCCATCTGCGTGAGCCAGGCGGCGGCGGTCTCCGCGTCGATCAGCTCGCAGTGCTCGAATAGCTGAAAGTGCAGCAGCGGCAGCGCGTCGTACGGCGCCGGGAAGTCGGGCATGGGCAGCCCTTGCAGCGCATAGCCGGCTTCATAGGCAAGATAGCCGCAGGCATGCAGGCCGCGGGCACGGGCGGCATCGAGTTGCGCCAGCGCCGGGGCTACCTGTTCGAGGTGTTGGGCGACGATGCTGCCCACAGGGCGGCTATAGCGCCGGACGGGTGCCCGCGGATCGCGCGTGTTTTCGAGCAGGGCAAAGGGGGCGTGCGGGGTGCTGGCTTCTGACATGCGCGGAGTGTATCCGACCGACCGCAACACCGGCAGCCCGCCGCCGCCAAAATGGCCGATGGGGGACTATGGGGCTATGGCAAAGTGCCATCTACCGCTACAATCGAGCCATGAGCTACTTTGCCTTGATTCCCGCAGCCGGCAGCGGCGAGCGGATGGGCGGCGCGCTGCCCAAACAGTACCTGTCTCTCGCGGGCGGGCCGATGATCTCCCATGCACTCTCGGTGCTTGCCAGTCATCCGAAGATCGACAAGGTCTTCGTCGTGCTGGCTGCAGACGACGCACATTGGACCAACTACAACTGGTTGCCTTTCGCCGGTCGCATCAAGATCCTGCGCTGCGGCGGCGCGACGCGTGCCGAAAGCGTGCGCAACGGCCTGGCCGCCATGGCCGATCAGGTGGGCGACGAGGACTGGGTCATGGTGCATGATGCCGCGCGCCCCTGTCTGAGCCATACCCTGGTCGACAAGCTGATCGCCGGCGTGACCGAAGAAGATGTCGGCGGCATTCTGGCGATGCCGGTGGCCGATACCCTGAAGCGCGGCATCGGCGGCGCCATCGTGGAAACCGTGCCGCGCGAGCATATGTGGCAGGCGCAGACGCCGCAGATGTTCCGCCATGGCGTGCTCAGCGAGGCGCTGGTCACGCTGACGCCCGCGATTACCGACGAAGCCAGCGCGGTCGAGGCCATCGGCCTGCAGCCGCGATTGATTGAGAGCGAGAGCAGCAATCTCAAGGTGACCTATCCCTTCGACATGCAGATCGCCGAATGGGTACTGCAAAGTCGGTCAGGACCGGCGTGACGTTCGATAAAGTTGAACAAGGGGGCCCGCCCCCTTGTGTAACCCCCGAGATCGGGAAGACACAATTCAAAAAGGACAAGATCGGTGTCTTCGCTTGATATCCGCGTAGGCCAGGGCTTCGACGTGCATGCACTGGTCGAAGGCCGCCCGCTCATCATGGGCGGCGTGACGATTCCCTACCACCTCGGCCTGCTCGGGCACTCCGACGCCGACGTGCTGCTGCATGCGATTACCGACGCCGTACTCGGTGCCGCCGGACTGGGCGACATCGGCCGCCACTTTCCGGATAATGACGAGCAATGGAAGGGCGCCGACAGCCGCGTGCTGCTGCGTGGCGCCATGGAGGGCGTCAGGGCGGCCGGTTGGCGCGTCGCCAATATCGACGCAACCATCATCTGCCAGGCGCCCAAGATCATGCCGCACGCGCCGGCCATGGTGGCGAATATCGCTGCCGATCTGGGCATAGCGGCAGCACAGGTGAATATCAAGGGCAAGACCACCGAGCAGCTCGGTTTCACGGGTCGCGGCGAGGGCATCGCCGCGCAGGCAGCGGCATTGCTGATCAAGGGCTAGCGATACGCTGTAACGAAGAAAAGCAAAAGGGGAGGCAGGGGTGAGGTTCACGTTCTTCAGGCGCAGTGCGTCCAAGCCGTACCACGAGCGCCTGCGTGCGCTGTCGCTGTTTCGCGATCTCAGCTCCAAGGAGCTGGACATCGTTTCCGACCTGCTCCATGAGCGCGAATATCTCGAACATGAAGTCCTGTTCGACGAGGGCGAGGAAGGTCACGCCATCTACATCATCGTGTCCGGCCATGTGCTCATCTGCCATAACAGCGACCCCAAGAAGAATCTGATTGCCGATCTCGGCCCCGGCAGTTTCTTTGGCGAACTGGCGCTGCTCACCAATGCGCCGCGCGCCACCCAGGCCCGCGCTGGCAGCAACTGCAAGGTGCTGGTGTTCTTCCGCGACGACTTCAACAATCTGCTCCACACTCATGTGGTGATCGCCTCCAAGATCGGCATCAATCTCGCGCGCCACGTCGGCGTGCGCCTGCGCGAATCGGTGGTCGGCCGCCGCGTGGAGCAGTCGCTGTGATCGCCCGCGGGGCTGATCGCAGCAGCCATGCGATCAGTCCGCTGGTCTGGCTGGCGATCATCACCGCCACCTGTCTCAGCCTCTTCGTGTTTCAGAAAATATTGTGGCTGGTGGTGCCCTTCCTGCTCGCCCTGATTCTTTATTACTTGCTGGCACCACCGGTGCACTGGCTGATGCTGCGCGGCTGGAGCGTGGCTGCAGCCAGCAGTCTGGTCATGGGCTCGCTCGTGGCCGGCATCGTCACCGCCATGGTGCTCGGCTTTCCCTGGTTGGCCAGTCACATGATCGACTGGCAAGCGCTGTTCTCAAGCTACATCCATGCAGGCCTGCAGCTGGTGGACCGCACCCTGCGCATGCTGGAAAGCTACTGGCCGGTACTGGCCGATGCGGAAATCGCCGCCAAGGTGTCCGCCCAGCTCAATTACTGGGCCGCGAATTTTGCCGATGATCAGGTCGCCGCGCTGGTCATGGGCGCCGGTACCTGGCTGCCGGTCCTGGCGCTGGTGCCCTTCATCACATTCTTCCAGCTGCGCGATGGGCGCCGCTTCAAGGATTTCCTCAGCGACGCAGTGCCGAACGCCTTCTTCGAGAAGACCCTGTTTCTGCTCAACGAGGTCGACCGCACCACGCGCGCCTATTTTCAGGGGCTGATGAAGCTTACCGTGCTGGACACCGTGACGCTGGCGGCGGGACTCTGGCTCATGGGCATGCCGGCGCCGCTGGCACTGGGCTTCATCTGCGCGGTGTTTGCCTGGATACCCTATGTCGGCTCCATCGCCGGCGGCGTGCTGGTGGTCATGGTCGCGGCCACCGATTTCCCCTCTCAGCCCGGCATGGCCTATGCTGCGGTTGCGCTGTTCATTGTCGTGCGCCTGCTCGACGATTTCGTCTACATGCCGCTGACCGTAGGTAAGAGTCTGCACATGCATCCGCTGTTGACGGTGGTCATGATCTTCGTCGGCGGCGCCATAGCTGGCGTACCCGGCCTGATGCTGGTGCTGCCGATGCTGGGCGTCTTCATGGTCATCGGCGGCACGGTGGGCGCGATCATGTACGACCCGCGCCTGATGGCCCGCCACCGCAATGCAAGGGCGCTGCGCAAACGGCAGGCCAGCGCGGATCTGGTCGAGCCCTGACCCGTTTAAACAAAAAGCCCTCCGAGTGGAGGGCTTTTTTGAAGGTGCAGTAGCTCAGTAGCGGCGCCGAAGTCTTGCTAGAGCAATCAAGGCGCCACCCAGCAAGAGGGCGCTTGCCGGTTCAGGAATGACACCGGTGTCTGGCGTGACACGGAAGCTGGTGGTGATGTTGAAGTTCGACTCCGTCGTGTGGCGTTCAGCGAAGAAGATATCCAGTGTGTAGTTGGTATCTGCAAGCAAACCGAGGTTGTCGAGCAGGTCCTGTCCGGTGATGGTTTGGCTCAGCGCACCGTGCACGCCGCCCAGGTCCAGTGCAAGCTTTCCGTCAATGAAGACCCAGAGGTCGTCGTCACCCGTGAAATTGAAGCTGTCCGCGGCCGTGAACGAGGTCGTGCCTTCGAGGTGCAGCGTAAAGTGATAGTTATGGCTGCGGCCCTGATTGCCAAACAGTTGGCCATCTATCGGGAAAAACGAGGGGTTGCTGTAGTTCCAGACACCTGATCCCGCAAACGTTTCGGTCAGCGTAAGCGAGAATGCCTGGCTTTGGTTGTAGCCTGGGCTGTCCGTGTACCAGCGCGCAAAATTGGCGGCGTTGGTCGCGCCGCTTCCTCCGCCCACATAGGTCGGCAAGCCGCTGCCATTTAGGGTGTTGCCGACCATCCCGGTGACAAGCCCGGGGATAGCACCTTCGAAATCGCTGAGTTGCGTGCAACTGCCACTGATGCTGGGGGCGCAGAAATCGCGAATCGTGCCGTTGAGTGTGATTGCATACGCTGGCACGGCACAGAGGCCTGTCAGCAGTATTCCTGAAATCAATCCGAGTGCTCTGGCATGTTTCATGGTTCTACCTTGTGAAAGTGAAAGGTAGCTAGCCATTAGCACGGATAGTGCCAGACCTTAACTATTTGAAAATAATTGATTTATTTTACATTTCTTGCCGCGGTGTCAGGAATGTCGACATCCGCTGGGTCAGGCTTGGCCGTAATCCTTGTTGCGCATGTGATGCGCGAGGTCGGTCAGCGCCTTGTCCATATTGATGCGCAGGCCGTCGTGGGCTACGCATTCTTCCATGGCCATGCGCATGCACAGCATCCACTGCTCGGCCTCGTCCTTGCCGATGGCAAAGGGCATATGACGGGCGCGCAACATGGGATGACCGAACTTCTCGACGAAGAGCTGCGGCCCGCCGAGATAGCCGGACAGGTACATGAAGAGTTTTTCCTCGGAGCCCGACAGATCTTCGGGGTGCAGCTTGCGCAGGCCATAGGCTTCCGGCAGCTCATCCATGATTTCGTAGAAGCGCTTGACCAGGCGGCGTATTCCGGCTTCGCCGCCGAGGGCTTCGTAAGGGGTCACGTTCGTATTCATGGTTTTATCGTATCACCGCCGTCTAGCAGGGCGTTGATCCGGCGCAAGGCTTCCGCGCTGCCTCCGGCTGCGGGGCGTGGTGGTGCGGGTAAGCGCAGCACTGCATTCAGGCTTGAGCCCAGGTCGCCGCTGATGCCGGCGGCGGGAGGGATGACGGCAGCCCGCGCATTGCCGTGCAGCCACTGCTCAAGGCAATCCGCTTCGGGCCAGTCGGGACGCTGCAGGTAGAGCACCGGCAGACCGCAGCAGGCGGCCTCGACGAAGGTGCCGTAGCCGGGCTTGCTGAGGAGCACATCGACGACGGGCAGCAGGTCGGAGAAGGGCAGCAGGCCGTCGTGATAGGGCGTGATGTCGGCCCGCGTAGCGACATTCCAGTCGGCGGGCACCAGCAGTTGCGTATCCGGCAGTGCGGGCCAGTCTTCCACCGGCAGACGGTGGGCGATGCCGCCAAGCGCGAGCAGCAGCCAGCGCTTGTCTTGCGGCAGCGCTAGACGCTGTGCTGCCTCGCGGCGCGTGACGGTTGGCGGCGTCTGCGTGTAGAAGGAGACGGGCGCCAGGACATGTACGTTTGGCAGCGTATCCATCGGCATGCCCGGTGTCAGGCGCAGGAACATCCGTGCGCTGGCATAGGCCGCCTGCATGGCGGCATGGATGGGCGCGCCCCAGTCCGTGTCGGCGTAGTAGTGCGCGAACAGGTCCGCCCAGTTGAGCGAACACATGGCTACGCCCGGAATACCCACTGCAGCTGCGCCCGCCAGCGGCAGCGGCGACACATTGCTGAACACGAGATCGGGCGCGAGCTGTGCGAGCAGTTCAGCCTCCTTGGCGACGCGTTGCGGCCAGTCGGCATAGGCCTGCTGGTAGCGTGCGGCGCTGGCGGCGATATCTACATTGAGTGCGTCGCGCATGGCAAAGCCGAAATCGCTGGCGCTGTGGATATGCGTGAAGGGCGCGTGGATACGCCGCGCCAGTTGTGCCCGCGGCAGGCCGCTGCGCAGGGTCAGCTGCAGGGGCCGGCTGTCGGCGAGGGCATTCAGGAGCGGTGCGGTCTGGGCGAGATGGCCGAAGCCGTGCGCGGAAATGTCGACAAACAGCTGCTTCATTGCAGGGGGTGCTTCATTGCAGCCAAGGTTTACTTCCGGCTAAGGTGTTATTCCAAGCGCAAAGCAGCGTAATCAGGCGGGCAGGGTCAGCCTTGCCAGCAGGCCGCCGCCTTCACGCGGCAGCAGATCGAAAGCGCCGCCATGGCCGCGCATGATGCGCTCGACGATGGCGAGGCCGAGGCCAGCGCCGGCAGTATTGCTGCGCGCTTCATTGAGGCGGGTGAAGGGCAGTTTGAGGCGTTCGAACTCTTCTGCCGGAATGCCGGGGCCACGATCGGCGACGCTGATCACCAGGCTGCGGCCCTGTTGCTGCAGTTCCAGGCTGACGGGTGTGTCCGGCGCATAGCGCAGGGCGTTGTCGATCAGGTTGCAGGTGGCGCGGCGCAGGGCTTTGGGGCGCACCTTGGCGGCGAGGTCGTCCTGGATGCTGGCGAGCAGCGGGTAGCCGAGGCGTGCGTAATGACTGACGATGTCGTTGAGCATGCGGGACAGGTCGGTATCGGCGAAGGCCTCGCCGTCGTCGGCCTTGGCGAAGTCGAGGAACTGGCCGATGGTGCGGTCGATTTCCTCGACGTCGGCGACCATGGCGTCGCGGGTGGCCTCGTCACTGCCGCTCATCTCTATGCCCATGCGCAGACGCGTCAGCGGCGTGCGCAGATCGTGCGAGATGCCGGCAAGAATCAGCGCGCGGTCGCTGTCCATGCGTGCCAGTGAAGTGTTCATCTGGTTGAAGGCCTGCGCCACGGTGGCGATTTCGTCCGGACCTTCCTCGCGCAGCGGCGGCGGATTGCGGCCGCGCGCAATTTCCTTGGCGGCATGCGACAGCGCCTTGAGCGGGCGCGTCACGCGGAACATGATGAGCCAGGCGCCGATCAGGGCGAGCAGCCCGGCGGCGATCATCCAGCCCAGCCATTGCTGCGAGACCTTGCGTTCCATGCGCTCGCGCGGCAGCGCAACCCAGTATTCGTCGCCGTGGATGCGGAAGCTCACAAACAGCGCCGACTCACCGTTCAGTTCGAGCGCGAAGCGTGTGTTTTCCCCCAGCTCCTTGCGTACCAGTTTCGCCGTCTGCACCAGGAAGTCCGGCATCTGCTTGGGCAGCACGATGTCGTGCTCGTCGGCGGGATAGATATGGATGCCCTCGCGGTCGGACAGCTCCTGCAGCAAATAGCGGCGTGCGGCCGGCCGCGCCGAGATCAGCGCGGTGCGGGTGAGGTTGGCGACGCTGATCAGCGTCTGCGCCATTTGGTGGGCGCGCGGCTCGCGTTCAAGGCTGGTGAAAATCGCGAACCAGGCCAGCAGCGACAGCAGCATGAGCAGGCTGATCAGCAGGAAGGTGCGTACCATCAAGGTACGCGGCAGCAGGGAACGCAAGCTCACACCTGCTTACTGCTTGCTGCCGTCCGGCACGAAGACGTAGCCGAAGCCCCACACCGTTTGCAGATAGCGCGGCTTGCTCGGGTCGTCCTCGATCAGTTTGCGCAGGCGCGACATCTGCACGTCGATGGCGCGGTCGAACACTTCGTACTCGCGGCCGCGCGCCAGTTCCATCAGCTTGTCGCGGCTCATCGGCTGGCGCGGGTGCTCGACCAGCACGCGCAGCAGGCCGAATTCACCCGTGGTCAGGCGCGTGATTTCCTCCTCCCCGTTCTCCTTTACGCGCTTGAGTTCGCGCGTGCCCATGTCCAGCGTGATTTCACCGAAGGTGACCATGCCGCCCTCGGTGGGTGCACCGGGCGGCGGCGGCACTGCGCGACGGCGCAGCACCGCATGAATGCGGGCGATCAGCTCACGCGGGTTGAAGGGCTTGGGCAGATAGTCATCCGCGCCGATCTCGAGGCCGACAATGCGGTCGACGTCGTCGCCCTTGGCGGTCAGCATGATGATGGCCAGATCGCTGCCGGCGCCGCGCAGGCGACGACAGATGGAGAGACCGTCCTCGCCCGGCATCATCAGGTCGAGCACGATCAGGTCATAGAGCTCGCGCGCCAGCGCCTTGTCCAGGCCGGCTGCGCCATCGACGCCGCGGGCATGAAAGCCCTGGTCGTTGAGATAGCGCTCCAATTGCTGGCGCAAACGCAGATCGTCGTCGACGATGAGGATCTTGTAGTGCGATTCGTTGTTCATGACGTGAATGAGTGCTTTATCAGGTTTTAATCCTACCCATGCGGGATGCGGCGAGGCAGCCGTCATTACAAATCATTACAAAGGCCGCTACCCTGCAACACGGGCATTACAGCGCCGGGGGACAATACTTGTGAGGGTACATTTTCTGCGGCCGCATCCGCTGCTGCATATGTCGCTCACGGACGGACTCCTAGGCTAAAATCCGACAACCATGAAACTACCGCATTTTCTGTTGTTCTGCGCATGTGTTTCGGCCAGTGCCATCGCACTGGCGCAGAATCACGGCCGCGCCGCGCGCGAGGATCGCGATAGTTTCGCTCCGCCGAATGACTTCGGGCGCGAGCGCCCCGAGCGCATGGAGCGCCTGGAACGGCCGGAGCGCATCGAGGTGCCGCGTGATCCGCGCGAGCAGATGAGCGTCGAAGAGCGTCGCCAGTTGCGCCGCGACGTCAATGACGCCGGCCGCGAGATCTATCGCCGCCCCGACAGGTACTAGCCCCCACCTCCCTGCCCTCCGCCCGGGCGGAGGGTTCGATTAGCTCGCTGCGCTCGTCTGTTAGGGGTCTGATGTTTCGGCCTTGTCGCGGTTATTCGCTCCGCGAATGTCCCGCCTCGACTTGGGGCGGCCCGGCGTCGAGGCTGCGCTTGCATCTTTCTTCGCAGCAACAGTGTCTGCCTCGGGGAAGGGTAGGGTGGTAGGGGTAAGGCATGTAAAATGCGCGCGTGAATCTTCTTGCACTCGAAACCTCCACGCATCATCTTTCCGTCGCCCTGCTCGTGGGCGACGCCTGTCTGACGCGCAGCGAGCGCCTCGCCAACGGCGGGTCCGATCGTCTTTTGCCCTGGGTTCAATCCCTGCTCGCCGAAGGCGGTCTCACACTCCGGCAACTGGATGGCATTGCCTTCGGTGCCGGCCCCGGTGCATTTACCGGACTGCGCCTGGCCTGCGGCGCGACGCAGGGCCTCGCCTTTGGGGCCGATCTGCCCGTCGTGGGCGTATGCACGCTGGAGGCGGTGGCCTTCAATGCCGGCGCCGACCGTGTGTTTGCCTGTCTCGACGCGCGCATGAACGAGGTTTATGTCGCGGCCTATGTGCGCGAGGCCCCGGCCGAGTATCGTTGCCTCGTGCCGCCAGCCGTGATGCCGCCAGAGATGGTGAGCGCTCCGGAAGGTGCATGGCATGCCGCTGGTGACGGGTTCGCAGCGTATGCCTCCGTATTGCAGAGCCGCTTTGCGGTCACGGATGACGCCGTATTGCCGACCGCCGAGGCCGTTGCTCGTCTTGCCGTGCCGCGCTTTGCACGCGGCGAAGGGCAGCCGGCGATTGCGGCTGCGCCTCTCTATGTGCGCGACAAGGTGGCGTTGACCACCGCGGAGCGTCTGGCTCGCGGCGGCGTGCGTTGATCACCTTTGCAAGCATGACGCCTGCGCAGCTGGACGCGGTGTGCGCGATCGAGGCCGTTTCTCATCACACTCCCTGGACGCGCGGCAACTTCTCCGATTCGCTGGCCGGCGGACATGCGGCGATGGTCATGCTGGAAGAGGGGGCGGTGCTTGGCTACGCGGTGCTGATGCCGCTGCCGGGCGAGGCTGAACTGCTGAATATTACGGTAGCGCCCGAGGCTCGGGGCAGAGGTCTGGGTCGGTTGCTGCTGGCGCAGGTTTGCGCCGGCGCGCAGGCGCGTGGGGCGGAGCGCCTGTTTCTTGAGGTGCGGGCGTCGAACACGCCGGCGCGTAGCCTCTATATGCACGATGGTTTTGCCGAGCTCGGGTTGCGCCGGGCATACTATGCTCTCCCGGAAGGTGGCCGCGAAGACGCCATCCTGATGGTCAAGAATCTATAAACTCCGACCCATGAATCCCCAGCGCGACCAGATACTCAAGGAGCTCGGCCTCGGCCCGCAATGGCGGCTGAGGCAGGCGTCTGCCGACGCGGTTGCGGAGACGCCGTTGGCGGCCCCCGAAGTTGCGCCCGCAGCCGAGACCGCACCCCCACGTCGTGTCGTGCCGGCTGTCGCAACGGCAGTGCCCGCGACGATCACAGGCGGCGTCGTTGCCGGCAATATGGATTGGCCTACGCTGGCGACGGCGGTGGCTGAATGTAGGGCCTGCAATCTGTGCAGTGCACGCAAGCAGGCGGTGCTGGGTGTGGGCGATCAACAGGCCGACTGGTTATTTGTCGGAGAGGCGCCGGGCGCGGAGGAGGACGAGCGCGGCGAGCCCTTCGTCGGTCAGGCCGGCAAGCTGCTCGATGCGATGCTGGCGGCAATCGAGCTGAAACGCAGCGAGAATGTCTATATCGCCAATTCGGTGAAGTGCCGTCCGCCCGGCAATCGCACGCCCGAGCCTGCGGAAACTGCGGCCTGCTGGCCTTATCTGGAGCGCCAGATCGAACTACTGCAACCCAAGCTGATCGTCGCGCTCGGCCGCCCGGCCGCGCAGACGCTCTTGCAGCGCGAGGTCAAGATCGGCGCCGTGCGTGGGCAGCAGTTCGACTACAAGGGTATCCCCCTGATCATCACCTATCATCCGGCCTATCTGCTGCGCAATTTGACGGACAAGGCCAAGGCCTGGGAAGACCTGTGCCTTGCGCGCAGGATCATGGGCAACTGAGGATCTGATTCAAGGTATTGCGCTGCAAGCCTGCGCCGCCGCAGCGGTCGACGGCTTCGCACCTTAGTGCCCCGGCAGGTCGTCCAGATGGATGACGTCGTCGCGCTCGCGCTGATTGGCTTCATGACGACGCTTGATCAGCACCATCATGCCGGCCACGAACAGGCCGAACAGGATGATGATCCAGAAGATATGCAGCTGCGCCCGGATCAGCATGGCGTAGACAGTGGTCATGACCAGGATCGAGAGATTCTCGTTGAAGTTCTGCACCGCGATTGAGTGGCCGGCACCCATGAGCACATGGCCGCGATGTTGCAGCAGCGCGTTCATCGGCACGACGAAGAAGCCCGAGAGTGCGCCGATGATGATGAGCAGGACGAAGGAAACGCTAAGTTGCGCATCGAGCAGTATGTTCACTTCCTTGCCGAAGAGCTGGAACTGCGCGCTCAGCAGGGTGAATTCGGGAATGAAGGGGACCAGGGTCATGATGGTGACGCCTATGCCCATGTAAATGCCCAGCGGGATCACGCGCACCGATTTGCGCATGCTGATCATGCGCGCGGCCATGACGGCACCGATGGCAACGCCAATCGCGACCACACCCTGCAGCATGCTCGCATTGGCAAGGTCCATGTCGAGGGCGGCGGCCGCCCATTCAATGACAATGAACTGCAGTGTGGCGCCGGCACCCCAGAATAAGGTGGTGACGGCCAGCGAGATCTGGCCGAGCTTGTCGCGCCAGAGTAGCTTGACGCAGTGGCTGAACTCGTGAATCAGATAGGCCGGGTTCTTCTTCAGCGGCACATGGTCGACACCGGTGTCGGGGATGTACATATTGAAGACGGCCGCGATCAGATAAAGGCCGCCGATGATGAGCAGATTGATTTCCGCCGAGAGATTGATCCCGGTGTCGATCAGGGGGAAGTCAAAATTGAGCAGGGCCGCAGCCACGTCCGGGTGGATGAGGATGCCGCCCAGGACCGTGCCGAGAATAATGGCGCCGACGGTCAAGCCCTCGATCCAGCCATTGGCGACGACCAGGAGGCGGTGCGGCAGATATTCGGTGAGGATGCCGTACTTGGCCGGCGAGTAGGCGGCAGCGCCGAGGCCGACCACAGCGTAGGCGATCAGCGGATGCACGTCGAAGAACATGAGCAGACAGCCGCCGATCTTGATCGTGTTGCTGATCAGCATGACCCGCCATTTCGGCATGGAGTCGGCGAAAGCGCCGACAAAGGCGGCCAGGACTACATACGAAACGGTAAAAAAGGTCTTCAGCAAAGGCGCGTAACTGTCGGGTGCCTGCATGTCCCGGAGGAGCGCGATTGCAACGATCAGTAGCGCGTTATCGGCCAGCGCAGAAAAGAACTGCGCCGCCATGATGATGTAGAAGCCAAATTTCATTAGGCAGCTTTTATAACATGAATACCTTTCTTTATCGTCAGGCTTTTTCGGCGAATCTGAAAGTAAAAGGGGAGTTCGGGCCTCCTCGCGGATGCCGATGCCTGCTGTGCTACAGGCGATATATTCAGGTCTACACTATCGCGCCATTCAAAAATATGATTGAATAGCCTCATAAAGACTATTCTTGGAGACTATTGATGGCTGACCGAAGATTGCAGGTGTTTCATGTGGTGGCAAAACAGATGTCGTTCACGCGCGCGGCTGAAGTCTTGTTCATGACGCAGCCCGCGGTCACCTTTCAGATCAAGCAGTTGGAGGAACACTTCAACACGCGTCTGTTTGATCGTGGTCATGGCCGCATCTCCCTGACGCCGGCTGGAGAATTGGTACTTGAGTACGCTGAGCGCATCCTCAGCCTGGGCGGCGAGATGGATCTGCGCGTTGCCGAAATGACCGGCGAGGTGCGTGGTTCGCTGCTGATCGGATCGAGCATGACGATTGCCGAGTTCATGTTGCCGCGCATTCTGGGCGAATTCAAATCGGCTTATCCGGAAGTGCGCCAGCGCCTGGTGGTGGCGAACTCCGAAGCCATTCAGCAACGCGTGTCCGAGCATATGCTCGATATCGGCCTGATCGAATCGCCGCCCAGCCAGAGCGGCCTCGACGTCGAGGTTTGTTCCGAGGACGAACTCCAGGTTGTCTGCAACCCCAGCTTCCCACTCGCCAAGTTCAGCGAGATCACGCCGCAGCAACTGACCGAACATCCCTATGTTTCCCGCGAAATGGGTTCCGGCTCGCGTGAGTACACCGACAAATACCTGCGCGAGCACGGTATTTCGGCCGACCAGATGAAGCTGGTGATGGAGCTGGGCGGTCCCGAGGCGCTCAACGGCGTGGTGGAAAGTGGCCTGGGCTTTGCTATTGCCTCGCGTGCTTCCGTCATCAAGGCCAAGCGTCTGGGTGACCTTGTCACCGTGCCGCTCAAGCCGCGCTTGATGCGCACGCTCTATATGGTGTACCCGAAGGAGAAGTTCCGCTCGCGCCTGGTGACGACCTTCGTCGAGTTCGCCTCCCAGCGCATGCGCGAGAACGCCGCCAAGCTCGCCCAGGAATAAGGTTTTGCCTCGCCCGACTTACGCGACGCTGGATCTCGCAGCGCTCGCGCACAATCACATGCGGGTACGGGCCAGGGTCGAGAGCGCAAAAATCTGGAGCGTGGTGAAGGCCAATGCCTACGGTCACGGTCTCCTGCGCGTTGCCGCAACGCTGGCGCCGCTGACCGACGGCTTTGCCCTGGTCGAGTTCGACGGTGCAGCAGCCCTGCGCGCAGCCGGCATCAAGCATCCCTTGCTGATGCTTGAAGGCTGCTACGACAGCAGCGATTTGCAGCGCTGTGCCGAGTATCAGCTCACCCCGGTCGTGCATTGCATGGCGCAGGTGCGTGCGCTGGTCGCCAGCAAGCTTGCCCAGCCCATCGACGTGGCGGTGAAAATCAACACCGGCATGAACCGGCTCGGGCTGGATACTTCCGAACTGGGTTCGGCGCTGCGTCTTCTCAAACAGCATGCTTCGGTGGCGCGCATCACCTTGATGACGCATTTTGCCGATGCAGATGGCGACAGCGGCATTGCCGCGCCGCTCGCGCGTTTCCATGATGCGGTGCAGGGCCTGGATCTGCCCGTCAGCCTGGCCAATTCAGCAGCGATACTGCGTTTTCCGGAGTCGTACGGCGATTGGGTGCGCCCCGGCATCATGCTTTACGGGGCTTCACCGTTCCCGGAAGCAACGGCGGATAGCTTCGACCTCAAGCCGGTCATGAGCCTGCACAGCAAACTGATCGCCACGCGCAATCTCAAGGCAGGCGATAGCGTCGGCTACGGTAGTACCTTCAGCGCGCCCAAGTCCATGCGTATCGGCGTGGTTGCCTGCGGCTATGCCGACGGCTATCCACGTCACGCGCCGACCGGCACGCCGATCATGGTGGCCGGGGTGCGTACGCGTACGCTGGGACGAGTGTCGATGGACAAGATCTGTGTCGATCTGGAGCCGGTGCCGCGCGCCGAGGCCGGGGCGCCGGTGCTGCTCTGGGGCAGCGACGGCACGCATGTGCTGCCCGCCGACGAGGTGGCCGCAGCAGCCGGCACGATTGCGTATGAACTTTTCTGCGCGCTGGCGAAGCGCGTACCCGTCGAGGAAGTCGGCGGCTAAAGGAAGTAAGTGGCGAAAAGCAAAACTGTTTATAGCTGCACCGAATGCGGTGCGACATCGCCGAAGTGGCAGGGCCAATGCCCGGGCTGCGCGCAATGGAATACGCTGGTCGAAACCGTGGCGGAAGCCGCCACGCCCGGCAATCGTTTCGGCACCTCCTATGCGTCACTGGCAGGTAGCGGCAAGCTGCAATCGCTTGCTGAAATCAAGCCGCGTGAGGAGCCGCGTCAGCCCACCGGCGTTCCTGAATTCGATCGTGTTCTCGGCGGCGGCCTGGTTGCCGGCGGCGTGGTGCTGATCGGCGGCGATCCGGGCATAGGCAAATCCACACTCTTGCTTCAAGCACTCTCGCAGCTGGCTGAACTCGGGCAGAAGGTTGTCTATGTCAGCGGTGAAGAATCGGGCGAGCAGGTTGCGCTGCGCGCGCATCGTCTGCAGCTGCCCGTGACCGGCCTGCAGCTGTTTGCCGAGATCAATCTGGAAAAGATTCTCGCCACGCTGGATGCCGAACGACCGCACGTGGCCGTGATCGACTCCATTCAGACGGTATGGTCGGATCAGTTGAGCTCGGCGCCCGGCTCGGTGGCGCAGGTGCGCGAGTGCTCGGCGCAGCTCACGCGCTTCGCCAAGCAAAGCGGCACCACCGTCATCCTGGTCGGCCATGTCACCAAGGACGGCGCCCTGGCCGGGCCGCGCGTGCTGGAGCATATCGTCGATACCGTGCTGTATTTTGAAGGCGATACCAATTCGAGTTTCCGTCTGGTGCGCGCCTTCAAGAACCGCTTCGGTGCGGTCAATGAGCTGGGCGTTTTCGCCATGACCGACAAGGGGCTGCGCGGGGTTTCGAATCCCTCGGCCTTGTTCCTCTCGCAGCACGCACAGGAAGTCGCCGGCAGCTGCGTCATGGTCACCCAGGAAGGCACGCGCCCGCTGCTGGTGGAAATCCAGGCGCTGGTCGATGCGGCGCATACGCCGAGTTCGCGTCGCCTTTCCGTCGGACTGGAACAAAACCGCCTGGCCATGCTGCTGGCGGTCTTGCATCGCCATGCCGGCGTGGTCTGTTTCGATCAGGACGTTTTCGTCAATGCCGTCGGCGGCGTCAAGATCACCGAGCCGGCGGCCGACCTGGCGGTGCTGCTTGCCATCGTTTCTTCGCTGCGCAATAAACCGCTTCCGCCCAAACTTGTGGCTTTCGGCGAAGTCGGCCTGGCGGGCGAGATCCGCCCGGCACCGCGCGGGCAGGAACGTTTGAAGGAAGCCGCCAAGCTCGGCTTTACGCATGCCATCATTCCCAAGGCGAATGCGCCCAAGCAGGCGATCAAGGGCATGGAGGTCATTGCTTTGGAACGCATTGAGCAGGCCATCGAACATTTGCGTTCGCTCTGAGGTCTACAATCCCCTCTGGGATTTCATCGGGTAAGCGCGCATGAATACGATAGATCTGGCCTGGCGCATGCTCTGGCGCGATGCGCGCGCGGGCGAGTTGCGTCTCTTGCTGGCAGCGCTGATCATCGCCGTGGGTGCGCTGACCGCGGTCGGTTTCTTCACCGACCGCGTGGCGCGTGCGCTGGAACAGGAAGCCAACCAGTTGCTCGGCGCCGATCTCCTGCTGGTGTCCGATCATCCCTGGCGCGAGGAAACGGCGCATGCCGCCGCTGCGCACGGTCTGCAGATCGCGCAGACGCAGACCTTTCCCAGCATGGTCAGTCGCGCCGATGCGGCGCAACTCGCCGAGATCAAGGCGGTGAGTGCGGGCTATCCGCTGCGCGGCAGCCTGCGCACGGCGCCTGCACTCAACGCGCCGGAGCAGGCGGCCGATGGGAT
>DATMSM010000012.1:0-66160 GCA_035565355.1 Rhodocyclaceae bacterium | reverse complement strand
CAGACCGACGCCGCCGAGTCCGCCCGTGATCAAATAGACACCGCGTTCGCGCAAACGTGCGCCGCCCGGCGACGCCAGCACGCGCGACTCGTAGCCTTGCACCCAGCGATGCGGGCCGCGATAGGCGACGGCGTTGCGGGAGCGGTCGCATTGCGCCGCTTCGATCAGAAGGCGCGCGGCCAGACGCTCGGCGCTCCCAGCATCGGGGGGATCGATGTCGACGCTGCGGCACACGATGTGCGGATACTCCTGCGGCAGGACCTTGCACGGGCCGGTAAGCAAGGCCTTGGCCGGATGCAGATGCTCGCGACCGCTCACGTCTTCGAGCCCGTCGGTGATCACGCTCAGAGACAGGGGACGTTCCGAGCTGCCGCAGGCATCGGCCTGCTCCAGCGCCTTGGCGAGCAGCAGCAGGCTGTCGAAGCCGCGCGTCCGAATCGCCTCTTCGTCGGCAACGCCGAGCGTCCACAAATGCATGATCGCATCGACCGCGCCCTGTTCGGACTGAACCTCGGCCAGCAGGCGCTGATAGTCGGCGGCGTTCTTGCAGTCGATGACGTAGCGCGCCGCGTCGAAGCGGCCCCATTCAGTCCCGGCCGAGACGAGCACGGCCTTGGCGCCGATGCGTTCGCGCAGGACGGCGGCGACGCCGTCGTGCTCATCCGCCAGGATCAGAACGACGCCGTCCGGCAGCTTGGCTTCTGCGGCAGGCAGGGGCTCGCGCCGCCAGGTCGGCACGTAGAACCAATCGCTCACCCCGCGCGGCATCGCAGATTGCGCGGCGCCGACGGCGGCCGGGTCGGCCTCGACCCAGTACGACTGACGCTCGAACGGATAGGTCGGCAGCGGCACGCGCCGGCGACGCTCGCCGGCATAGTAAGCGGCCCAGTCGATGTCCATGCCGCCCAGCCACAGCTTGCCCAGCGCCAGATAGGTATGGCCTTGCGCCTGCTGCGCCTTGCCCGGATGCGGCAAGGATGAAACGACGAGTCGGCCGCTTCCGGCGGGATGGCGCTGCGCCAGCGTAGTCAGCGTTTCGCCGGGCCCGACTTCGAGCAGGATGCGGTCCGGATCGGAAAACAGCTCGCTCAATCCGTCCGCGAAGCGCACCGTGCCGCGCAGATGGCGGCCCCAGTAAGCGGGGTCGTTAGCCTCTTCGCTGCGTATCCAGGTGCCACTGACGTTGGAAATGAAAGGCAGTTGCGGCGCATTGCGCGGAACGGCGGCGACGGCGCGCTCGAACTCGGCGCGCATGGGCTCCATCATGGCGGAATGGAAGGCGTGCGAGACGTGCAGGCGCTGACAGGAAACGCCTTCGGCCGCCAGCGCGGCCTCCGCCGCTTCGATCGCGGCCTGCGGCCCCGACAACACGCAAAGCTCCGCGCCGTTGACGGCGGCGAGGTCGCAGCCGTCCTTGAGATAGGGCTGCACAGCGGCTTCGGACAGCATGACCATGCACATGGCGCCACCCGGCATCGCCTGCAACATGCGGCCGCGCAGCGCCACCAGCGCCAACGCATCTTCCAGCGAGAACACGCCGGCCAGACAGGCGGCGACGTATTCGCCGATGCTGTGGCCGATCATGGCTTGCGGGCGAATGCCCAACGACTGCCACAATTGGGCCAGTGAATATTCGACGGCGAACAGCGCGGGCTGCGTCAGCGCCGTCTGGGCAAGCTTCGCCGCGGCCTCGTCGCGCGTTTCGGCGGCGGCGAAGATGAGCGAGCGGAGATCGACGTCGAGATGCGGCATCAGCAGATTCAGGCAACGATCGAGCGTATCTCGGAACACCGGCTCGTCGCGATAAAGTTCGGCCGCCATGCCGACGTACTGCGATCCCTGTCCGGAGAACATGAAGGCGACCGTCGGCGTTTCGGTCGAGGAACGCTGCGCGGCGAAGCGCAATGCATCGCGCGTGGCGAGAACCGCCACGGCATCTTCGGCGTCCCGACACACGGCGACGGCTCGATGCGAGAAGCGCTTGCGCCCGGTCTGCAGCGTATAGGCCGCGTCGGCGAGCGGAGTTTCCGGATGCGAACGCAAGTGCTCGCTCAGACGGCCGACGGCGGCATCCAGCGCGGTCTCCGTGCGCGCCGACAACAGCAGCAGTTGCCAGGCTCGCGACGGCGAAGACAAGGGTGCAGGCGGCGCCTCTTCGAGCACTACGTGCGCATTGGTGCCGCCGATGCCGAAGGAACTCACGCCTGCGCGGCGCGGCGCGGCGCCGGTCGGCCACTCCTTGAGCTGCGCATTGACGTAGAACGGGCTGTTTTCGAAATCGATGTTCGGGTTCGGCGACTCGAAATGCAGGCTGGGCGGAATGGCGCGATGTTCGAGCGCGAGTACGGCCTTGATCAGGCCCGTCACGCCTGCGGCGGAATCGAGATGGCCAAGATTGCTCTTCACCGATCCGATGCCGCAGTAGCCGCGCCGCTCGGTGCCGCTGCGGAAGGCCTGCGTCAGCGCGGCGATTTCGATGGGATCGCCGAGCGTGGTGCCGGTGCCGTGCGCCTCGACATAACCGATGCTGTCCGGCTCCACCCCCGCGATCGCATGTGCGGCCATGATGACTTCCGTCTGACCTTCGACGCTGGGCGCGGTGTAGCCGATCTTCGCGGCGCCGTCGTTATTGACGGCGGAGCCCTTGATGACGGCATGGATGGTGTCGCCGTCGGCCTGCGCATCGGCCAGGCGTTTCAACACGACGATGCCGACGCCGCTGCCGATGACGGTGCCGCCGGCCTTGGCGTCGAAGGGACGGCAACGGCCGTCCGCAGACAGGATGGCGCCGGGCTGGTAACGGTATCCGTTCTCGTGCAACAGATTGGCCCAGGCGCCGCCGGCCAGCGCCATGTCGGCTTCGTGATTGAGCAATGCGCGACAGGCGACATGCACGGCGACGAGCGAGGTCGAGCAGGCGGTTTGCACTGCAATGCCGGGTCCGTGCAAGTCGAGCTTGTACGATGCCGTGGTGACCATGGAGTCCTTGTTGTTGCCGTTCATCAAGCCTTGCAGCAGCGAGATGTCGCGCATGTCGCCGAAGCGGCCCCCGCCGAGCAGATTGGACAACATGTAGGTATTGACGCCGGTGCCCGCATAGATGCCGATCGGTCCGGGATAGTCGGCGCCGTGATAGCCGGCGCGCTCGAGCGCCTCCCATGCGGTTTCGAGAAAGAGTCGATGCTGCGGGTCGGTATCTGCGGCTTCGCGCGGCGTATAGCCGAAGAAGGCCGCATCGAAACGATCGACGCCCTCGATGCAGGCGGAAGCTTTGACGTACAGAGGATCGGCGAGCGCCTCGGCCGATACGCCGCGCGCGATCAACTCCTCGTCGCTGAAATGACGGATCGATTCGAGGCCGTCGCGCAGATTGCGCCACAAATCATCAACGTCGTCCGCACCGGGAAAGCGTCCGGCCATACCGATGACGGCGATGTCGATGGAGCCTTCTTCTTCGAGCTCGATGCCCGATTGTTGGATATCCGCGTAGTTCATGCCGGCGTCCTTCCTGCTGTCTGTCTGGGTTGAATGAAAGCCCGCCGCTGCTTCTGCGCGCGCTCGCGATGGCGCTGCGCATCGGCGCCGACATGGGCGTCGGATGCGGAGGCGAGATGTCGCGCCAAGGCGCCGACGGTGGGGTGCTTGAATAGATCCAGAATGGCGATGCGTCGCTGCAGCATCGTTTCGAGCCGGTTCTGCACCGCGATCAGCAGCAGCGAATGCCCGCCGAGATCGAAGAAATTGTCGTCACGACCGACCTGGGGCACTTCAAGCGCTTCGGTCCAGACCTGCGCAACCGTCTTCTCCAACCCTTCGGTCGGCGGGACGTACTGCTGGACTGTGACGAGATCGGCCGCCGGCAGAGCCTTGCGGTCCACCTTTCCGTTTGGATTGAGCGGCAAGGCATCGAGGACGACGATGGCCGAGGGCAGCATGTAATCGGGCAAGGCCGCCGCGAGCGCCGCCTTGAGCTGCGCCGCTTCGAGGACGCAGCCTTCGCAGGAGGCGACATAGGCCGCGAGACGCGCACCGGCGGCGGTTTCGTGCGCGACCACGACGGCTTCACGCACGCCCGCTTGCGCCTGCAGCATCGTCTCGATTTCGCCGATTTCGATGCGGAATCCGCGTACCTTGATCTGATGATCGAGGCGACCGAGGTATTCGAGCTCGCCGTCGGCGCGCCAGCGCACCAGATCGCCGGTGCGGTACAAACGCCCGCCATCGGCACCGAAGGGATCGGCCACGAAGCGTTCGGCGCTCAGCCCCGGGCGGCCCAGATAGGAACGCGCCAAGCCCGCGCCGCCGATGTAGAGCTCGCCCTCGCTGCCGGGCGGCACGAGATTGAGGTCCGCATCGAGCACATAGGCGGAACGAGCGCCGACAGGTTTGCCGATGGGCGCATAGGCGCCGCCCGCCGACGCCGCTGCGCCCACCCACGCGGTGGGCGTGATCACCGTCTCGGTCGGACCGTAGGCGTTGACCAAGCGCGCACCAGGGAAGGCCGCGCGAGCGTCAGCGTAATCGACGGCCGACCAGGCTTCGCCACCGACAATGCAGACTTTGATGGACGATGGTTTGCCGACGAACAACGGCGCCAGCAAGCGCAGATAGGCGGGCGGCAAGTGCAGCGTCGTTATACGGTGGCGTTCGACGAGCTCGGCGACATGCCGCGCGTCGAGATTCGCTTCGTCGGCAAGCACGATGGCCGCTCCGCCGCACAACGGCGTCAGCCACTGCTCGACGGCGGCGTCGAAGTTCATCGAGAAGAACAGCAGTTCGCGATTTCCAGGTTCGACGGCATAGACGTCCGAGACGGCGGCGATATGCATGGCCAGCGGCGCATGCGCGACGACCACGCCCTTGGGTCGACCGGTGGAGCCGGAGGTGTAGATGACGTAGGCCGCTTGCGCTTCCTGAACGACGCAAGCCGGATTCGTCTCCGGCATATCGACCCATGGGTCGATATCGAGCCGGAAGACGGCGACATCCACAGCGGCAGGCATATTGGGCAGGTCGCTGTGCGTCAGCAGCATGCGTATGCCGCTGTCGGCAACCATGTATGCCAGGCGCTCGGCCGGATAGGCGGGGTCCAACGGCACGTAGGCGGCGCTGGTCTTGAGCGTCGCCAGCAGCGCGACGATCAGATCGGGACTGCGGCCGAGCGCGATGCCGACGCGCTGCTCGGCGCCCAGGCCGGCTGCAATCATGGCATGCGCGAGCCGATTGGCTCTGCGATTGAGCTCGGCGTAGCTTATCGAGTCCGCACCGAATATGAGCGCAGCATTGTCCGGATGCGTCGCCGCCAATGTTTCGAAGCGAACATGCGCCGGGACGAAGGCAGGCGTTTCAGCACCCGGTGCGCCCCACGTCGAAAGACGGGCCAGATCGGGCTCGTTCATCAAATCGATGTCGCCGATCGCTTGCTGCGGATGTCGAACGAGCGACTCCAGCACGCGCAGGAAATGCTCGGCAAACCTCGCCATCGTGGCCGGCTCGAACAATTCCTCGGCGTAGACCAGAGCAGTCTCGATAGCGCCGTCCGTCTCCTCGATGGTTTCCAACGTCAATTCGAACTGCGCGGCGGGATCGGGCAGCGGATAGACCTGCGCCGGCTTACCGGTCAGCCCGTCCAATACGCAGTAGTTGCGCTGCAAATGATTGGCGGTCACTTGCACCAGCGGGTTGTGGCTGAGGCTGCGTTCCGGCTGCAAGGCTTCGACGAGCTGCTCGAAAGGCAGGTCCTGATTGTCTTGCGCGCCAAGCAGGCTATCGCGCACCTGTGAGAAGCAGCCCTCCAAGTCGAGTCTTCCGCACGGACGGCTGCGCAGGACGAGGGTGTTGACGAAGAAACCGATCAGACCGGCGCTTTCCTTACGGTTGCGGTTGGCGACGGGTACGCCGATGCGGATGTCGGTCTGGCCGGTATGGCGATACAACGCGGCGCTAAAGGCGGTGAGCAGCGCCGTGAACAGCGTTGCGCCACGAGCTTGCGCAAACGCTCGCGCCCGCTTGGCCAAGTCTTCGGGCAAGACGAAAGGCAGACGCGCAGCGCGATAGGTCGCCACTGCGCGACGCGGACGATCGCTCGGCAGCGCCAGAACCGGATGGCCCGACTCCGGCAGGTCGGCGCACAAAGCGCGGCGCCAGTATTCGAGTTGACGCGTGCCGGCGCCGGCGGCGAGCCAGTCGCGCTGCCAGGATGCGTAGTCGGCGTATTGCAGCGGAAGTTCGGAAAAGCTCTCGATGCGACCTTCGATGCGAGCGCGATACGCGGCCGTCAGCTCGTCGAAGAACACTCTCACGGAAGCGCCGTCGGAGACGATGTGGTGCATGGCGATGACGAGCAGCCCGGCGGAGGCCTCCGTGCGCAGCCAAGCCGCGCGCAATAAAGGACCCTGCGCCAGCTCGAAGCGGCGGAAGGCGAATGCTTGCGCCGTAGCGCTGAGTTCGTCGACGGCCGCGCCGCGCAAATCGTGCGACTCGAGCTTCATCGCGCACGCAGCCAGAATGCGTTGCGTCGGCCGGCCGGCTGCGTCGGCGGGGAATACGGTACGCAGGGATTCATGACGGGCGACGAGCGTATCGAAGGCGAATTGCAAAGCCGCCATATCGATCTCGCCGTCGAGGCGGAAAGCGGCGGCCAGATGATATGCCGTGCTCTCGGGCTCCATGCGCCACAGAAACCAGAGGCGCTGTTGCGCATGAGAGAGCGGTAGCGCCGCCTGCCGCTGCCCCGCCGGCAAGCGCGGAATTTCGATGAATGTGTCTCCCGATTCCGCAGCGCGCAGGCGCTCGATCTCGGCCGCGCAATCCGTCAGCTTGGGATGATCGAACAAGGCGCGAATCGGAAAATTGATCTTCCATTGCGCCGAAATCTCGGCCGCCGTGCGCACGGCCGACAATGAATTGCCGCCGCAGGCGAAGAAGTTGGCTGCGCGGCTATCCACGGGGCTTCCGATCGCATCCCGCCACAGCGCACGTAGAACCGTTTCCGTCTCGCTCCAGTCCTCGGATCCGGCTTGCGCAGTCCGCTCCCCGCCGCTGACGAACTCGCCGAATTCGTAGATCGCATAGGCTTCGAGCGAGCGTTCGCGCCAGCCTTGGCGGCATGCGGCGCGTTGCAGCTTTCCGCTGGAGGTCTTCGGCAATGCACCGGGATTGAGCAGGACGACGACCGCCGCCGCTTCGCCGCAGACCGTCGCGATCGTCTCGTTCAGCGCCCCGACCAGCGCCATCGGCGGCGCGAGCTTCTGCATGCTGCGGGAAATCTCGACGGCGATGCCGATCCGCTCGCCCTCTTTTGCGTCGATGGAGAATGCGGCGACGCGCCCCTTGCGCACCGCATCGACCTCGGCCTCGACGAGCTGCTCGACGTCTTGCGGATAGATGTTCTGTCCGCGCACGATGATCAGGTCCTTGCAGCGACCGGCGATATAGAGCTGGCCGTCGTGCATGAAACCGAGATCGCCGGTGCGCAGCCAACGCCTTCCCTCGCGCTCGACGAAGGTCGCTCCGCTTTCTACAGGGCGCTGCCAATAGCCGCAGGCGATGCTGGGGCCGGTCGCCCAGATTTCCCCGACCTCCCCATTGCCGCAGGGCGTCGTAGCCGCGTCAGCCGACGGCGGCAGAATGGCGACATCGTGATTTGTCGCCGGCCGGCCGCATGCGACCAAGGCGCTGATTCCGCCCGCCTCGCCCGTGCTTTCTCTGGGCGAGCCCTGCGCCAAGGCGGCCGTGGAAAACTCGCGCACGGTCATGCCGTCGTAGCGGCGGCCGCCTGTAACGAATAAAGTCGCTTCGGCGAGACCGTAGCAGGGATAGACGGCGTTCGCCTGCAATCCGGTCGGCGCAAGATGGGCGACGAAGTCCTCCAGCGTGTCTCGCCGCACCGGCTCCGAGCCCGAGAACAGCATGCGTACGTGCGATAGATCCAGGCCTCTCAGTTGGCTTTCGCGCACCCGCTCGACACAGAGTCGGAATGCGAAGTCGGGGCCGCCGCTGACGGTGGCACGATGCCGCGCGAGCATTTCCAGCCAGCGCACGGGGCGCTCGAGGAAAAACTTCGGCGACATGAGGACGATGGGAACGCCATTGTGGAAGCACTGCAGTACGCCGCCGATCAAGCCCATGTCGTGGTACAGCGGCAGCCAAGTCGCCATGACGTCGTCGGCCGTCATGCCCAGCCCTTCGGTAATCGCGAGCGAGTTCGCGGCGATGTTGGCATGGCTGACCATGACGCCCTTGGGCGTCGAGGTGGAACCGGAGGTGTACTGCAGGAAGGCGATATCGTCGATTGTCGGCTGGTGCGGCACGCAGGACTCGGCGCCGTCGGACGCGACTTCATCCACGGCGATCACCGACACGCCGGGAAAGTCCTCCGTGCGGACCAGAGAAGACAACGTCCGCGTAGTCATCGCGCAACGGGCCTGCGCATCCCCCGCGATCGCGAGCAGGCGGGCCAGATGGCGTTCGCGCACGGTCTCGGGCGGAAAGGCCGGCACCGCGATCAGTCCGGCATAAAGGCAGGCGAAGAAAGAAACGAGATAGTGGTCGTCGTTGTCGAGCAGCAACAGAACGCGCTCGCCTTTCGGAAACCTTTCTTGCAGCAGGCGCGCGAGCGAACGAACGCGCCTTTCGAAGCCTTCATAGGTGAGGAGATGCTCGGTGACGTTGTCCCCCTCGGATTTCACGACGATCAGGGCCGGCGCATGCGGACGCTCGTGCGTCAAACGGCGCAATCGGGTGACCATATCTACAGGCTCGCTTTGAGCGGCAATATCTCTGGCGTTCATCTGGCAAACTGGAGCTTGGATGTGGAAGCGCAAGCGCCCGGAAAAGCGGGCCGCGCAGGCGGATCGATGCATGTGACGGCCCCGACGTGCTTCGCATCGACGTCGAAGACCCAGGTATGGATATCCGTGCGCCGGTCGAGATCGCGGTAGACGGCGACCCTGTCCTTCGCCCCGCAGGGCACCACCGAGTAGGTCTGCAGGTGGTCCGCGATACCCAGGCCCAAGGCCTTCAGCACCGACTCCTTGGCGACCCAGCGGTGCATCGCCTCGATCCCAGCGCCAGCGGCGCGCTCCAGGGACGACAGGAAGTAATCGCCAAGCGCGGCGGCATCCGCCTCGCGCTCCCGCTCTTCGACATCGACGCCGACAGCGGCGTCGGCGCACATCGCCAGCAGGACATAAGCGCCCGCATGAGAAAGGTTGAACTCGATGGGAGAAAACACGGCATCGCCTGGCATGACCAGGCTAGGCTTGCCGAATTCGTTATCGGAGAACTGCAGCAGGCGCGCCGACACGCCGACCTTGGACTCGAGAAGACGGCGCAGGGACGCGCGACCGCGGACGGCGCGCACACGATCCGCATGGCGATGAAAGCGCATAGCGCGCACTTGTTCCTTGGGCGAGAGGATGGCCCAATCCTCGCTCGCAAGCGGCGCATCGAGGTCGAGCGGCAGGGCCCAGACCTCTAGCCCGGCGGGAGCGCCGTCAGGCAACTGCACGCGGCGCACCGCCCGCCTCCCTGCCCGCGCAATCTTCGCCAAGCCTGCGCGCCAGCACCGCGAGGAACGCACCCTCCTGCTGACGAAGGAAGAAATGTCCGCCCTCGAACCAGTCAGCCGTGAAGCCGGCCGAACCCGCTTCACCCCAAGCCAGTATGCGGGGCGCCCGAATCTCGTCGCCGTTTCCGCCGAAGACGTGAATCGGCATCGGCAAGGGTTCGGCGGCTTCGCATGCGAAGCTGGCGCAGACGGAATAGTCGGCCGCCAGCAGAGCCACCGTCATATCCAGCAGTTCTTCGTTCTCGAAGACCGCATCCGGCGTTCCGCCTTGCCGCCGCATGTCCTCGACGAGCGAGGTCTTATTGTCTCGGTTTGCGTATCGCGCCTTGTCCTGACATGTCGGCGCCGCGCTGCCGGACAGCAGCAACGAGACCGGAGCTGCACATCCCGCGCGCAAGATTTCCCGCGTCATGCCGTAGGCGAGCAGCGCTCCCATGCTGTGGCCGAAAAAGGCATACGGCCCAGAGGGGGAAAAATCCCGGACCAAGAACGCGACGAGCTGCGCATAGTCGCGCTGCGGATCTTCCGTCAGACGAACGCCGCGTCCCGGCAACTCCAGCGGCTCGACCCGAACCCACTCCGGCAGCAGACGACGCCAGCGCATGTACATCGTGGCACTGGCGCCCGCGCATGGCAGGCAATACAGAGTGACGGGTGCGTTCGCCATAACTGCCGAGACGGATCAGCGCGACAGGGCTTGCTCGTCCATGAAACGGCGCAGACTGAGCGGCCGCATGTCCGTCCATGTTTTCTCGACGTACTCCAGACAATGCTTCTTGTCTCCGGCTACACCGGTATCGCGCCATCCGCCGGGGGTGGCTTTCCACTCGGGCCAGAGGGAATACTGTTCCTCGTGGTTCACGAGGACGCGGAACACTTCGCCTTCTCGATCGAAACAACTACTCATGCCGTCTTCCTCGGATTGCTGAACATGCGCCCCAAGACAAACGGGGGCTCATTCAACTAGACGAAGCAGGCGACGAAGAATTTAAGGATTCAGAAAGTTTTTACGGTCTAGTAAAGACCAGGATGCCGACAGGCTTTTTATCGGAAAAGGGCGCGGTCAGATATCGTGCTTTGGGGGAACAAGGCCAGTCAGCAGCCAGACTTGGCAAGCTTTTTCGTAAGCCGCCCTATGCTCGGCGGAGGCGCTCAGCCAAGCGTGCAATTGATCTTGCGCATGGGTATCGAGCGTTTGCTCATGCTCGCGCACGACCCATTCGACAGCGGTCTGCCAGATCGAATCGTTACGCTGCAAATCTCCCACACATCCCCCGTGCACTTGAGCATCCATCCACTAGACGACCCAAGACAACTTCCGTTTAGTCGGAAGTAGGGTTTTTCTCGGCCGCAGCCCATTTTAACTGATGGAAGTGAATTCTCAGGCGGCCTCGTGGCTGTCCTCGAGGGCAACCATGCATTGCGTCATTGCATCGTGGATCAGGATATTGACTAGAGACGGCGAGATTTCCAGCTTGGCGGCGACTTCGCGCTGCGTATACCCGCCGATGCGATGGAGCTCAAAGACATGACGCGTCCGCTCTGGCAACCCCTCCAGCGCACGCACGACGATATCCAAGCGCTGCCGCCCGATCGCATTCGCCTCCGGTTCGCCGAATCCGGCGGGCACATGTTCGCCTTCCTCTTCCAGGCCGAACAGGCCGTTCTCGAAGGAAAAACGCCGATGCCGGTCGATGGCCAGGTTGCGAACCGCCTGGAACAGATAGGCCAGCGGTTGCCTCACCTCGGAGGCGCCTACAGCTTCGATGACCTTCAGGTAAACATCCTGCACCACGTCCTCGGCGCGCTCCGCGTTGCCGAGAATCTTCATAGCGGCCTGTTTCAATTGATGCCGGTGCTCGACCAGCATCGCCCCCAAGTCATTCGCCTCGTTCGCCGCAACCATCTTGCCCCCGCCTATATCAAGCATGAATATGAGAATCAGACTCAAACAATGATTCAAAGCGGCCACGAACCAGCCGCCCGATTCGTTACCAGCGCAAAGTTAAGGTCGCGCGCAGACTCCGGCCCGCGCCGTACCAGCAGCGCGCATACCAGCAGTCGTAAATCGTCTTGTCGGCCAGATTGCTGGCGTTCAACGCCAGCCGCCAATCACCCAGCTCGTAAGATAGGGCGGCATCCAACACAGTGAAGGCCGGCACCATGTAGGCCGCTGCGGAATCGTCGCTGGGGCGCTTGCCGACGTAGCGGGCGCCCAAGCCAAGACCCAGACCATGGAGCGCGCCGCGGAAGGTGTAATCCGCCCACACGGACGCCGTATTGCGTGGAATGCCCTTGGGCGTACCGCCGACGTTGCCGTCGTTGCTCTTGGTGATCTCGGCGTCCAGGTGCGTATAGGCCGCCAGCAGATTGAGCGATCGGGTCAATTGCGCCTTCGCCTCCAGCTCGATTCCGCGAGACCGGTATTCGCCGGTCTGAACCTGGCCAAAGGGACGGCTCGCCTGGTCGGGATCGGCGGTCAGCGCATTGCGTTGCGTCAACTCGAAGACGGCCGCCGTATACAAGCTTCGGCCGCCGGCCGGCTGATACTTGAGGCCGGCTTCATACTGTTTCCCGACCAGCGCCTTGAAAGGCTCGCCGTAGTAATTCGGCGTCAGCACCGGCGTGAAGGAACTCGCCACGCTTACATAGGGCGCCAGGCCGTTGTCGAACAAGTAAGTCAGGCCGGCGCGACCGGTGGTCTTGCGCTCGGTCCGACGATTGTCGAAAGCGCCCAAGCGGTCGTCGACGTCGTGCCTGGCGGCGTCGTTGCGCGCGCCCAGCGTAAGCAGCCAATGCCGCGCGAACAAGGCTTGATCCTGAACGTAAAAGCCAACTTGCCTGACCTTGACCGACTGACTCGTGTCGGGCGTCGCGGGCAGCGCGAAGTCCGCGCCATAGACCGGATTGAAAATGTCGATGCTCGGTGCGCCAGGTCCGAAATAGCGCACCTCGTCGACGGAAAAGTCGCGGTAGTCGATGCCAAACAGCGTCGTATGCCGGACGCCGCCGCTTTCCCACTTGGCCTGGAGCTGATTATCGACGGAGAGCGCCCGCGTTTCGCCGAACGAGCCGAACGCGGCGCGCAGCAAAGTACGTTGCGAAGGGTCCGCCGGAGACAGCCCCAGGCCATATGCAGTCCGGTAATCCACGTTCACCGTACGCCAGCGCGCGTTCTGCGTGAACTGCCACGTGTCGTCGAAAGCGTGGCGGAACTCGTAGCCGAGCGAAACCTGCCTTTTCTCGTAGAAGTCGAACCCCGGTTCGCCGCCGTAGGTATGGCGACCGATCTTGCCGTTCGGATTGGGCAGCAAAATGCCCGACGCCGGCAGAAACGCCGAGGTGCCGCCGCTGCGCCCGAGGTCGTCGTACATATAGTTGGCCAGCAGGATCAGCGACGTCGCGGCGGACGGTTTCCAGCTCAGCGAGGGCGCAACGTAGACGCGATTGTCTTCGACGAAATCGATCTCCGTGTCGCTCCGCCGCACCAACCCGACCACGCGATAGTTCCAGTCGCTGTCCGCAGATTGCGCCCCACCCAGATCGAAGGCGAACTGGCGTCGACTGTGCGAACCGGCCTGCAATTGAATCTCTCTGACCGCGACATCGCTAGGCCGCTTGGAGACCATATTGAGAATGCCGCCGGAAGAGCTTTGTCCGTACAGCATGGAAGCCGGGCCACGCAGGACTTCGATGCGTTCCATGCCGTAAGGCTCGCTGGTGCTGACGGCATATGTGGTCGAGGGCATCGCGAGACCGTCCAGATAGAACGACGCCCAGTCGAAGGGAAAGCCGCGGAAAGTCGTCAAGTCCTCGCGCAAATCGAAGGACACCGACGGCGTCACGCCAGCCGTATATCCGACCGCCTCCTTGATGTTGCTTACGCCGCGCACTTGCAGCTCGTCTGCGGTGACGACCGAAACGGACTGGGGCGTTTCCAGGATCGAAGCGTCGGTTTTCGTGCCCGTCGCGCTGCGCGACGCCACATAGCCCCGCACCGGACCCCACGCGCTTTCCGCCACTCTATCGCCGATCACACGAACTTCCGGCAGCACGCTCGCAGCGGCGGGCGGGCGGCGCAGGATATAGGTCCCGTTGGACTGCTGGACCGCCTCCAGGCCGCTGCCGGCGAGAAGCTTGGAGAAGCCCCCTTCGACCGAGTACTGCCCGCTAAGCCCCGTCGAGCTCAAGCCCTGCGTCAATGTGCTGTCCGATGAAAGGGAAACGCCGGCCGTCGCCGCAAACTCGCTCAGTGCCGCACCCAAGGGCCCGGGAGAAACTCGGTACGTCTGCGCTGCCTGCGCCAAAGCCGCATGCGGCAACAAGCATGCACCCAAGAACGTCAGGCGCAGGAACGCAATTCGCGGCAACAAAAAACGATGCGCGCGACCGGCGATACCGCGGTGCTTGTTGAGTTTCGGCTGGGACATGGCGAGTCTTCCGGGGCGGGCAAAGCGCAGATCGACGCTTGCAACCTACCCCTCTATTTGCTTGCCGAACGAACTCGCCAAAATGGAAACAATCGCCTGAAAATTTTTTCAGGCGCGCGGAGCGACGCTTACCCAGAAGCGGGTGAAGCGGCTGATGCTGACCGGATGCGAAAGCGTCAGACTATCCAGCACGTGGTCCGTGTCGTCGATGCGGTAGGCGCCGGTCACCAGCAGTCCGGCCACCGCCGGATCGCACTCGATCCGTCCGCGGCGATAACGCGAGAGCTCGGCGAGGAAATCGGCAAGCGGCTGTTCCACTGCGACAAGCATGCCGCGCGTCCAGGCCACTTGATTTTGATTCGCGGGATGCAGCGCGTCGATCGCGATGGACGAAAACGACACCTGCTCGCCGGCCTCGATCCGGACCGCTGGGCCGCCGTTCTTCGGCACGACCTCGACCGCATGTTCAAGGACGGCGACGCTGCTTCGGCCATCCTCGACCCGCACGCTGAAACGCGTCCCGAGCGCTCGGATGCTGCCGTGCGGCGTCTGGACAAAGAAGGGGCGGGCTGACGGCACGGCTCGATCGGCGGCGGTCTGGATCAGCACCTCGCCCTCGTACATGCGAACCAGACGGCGTTCGGCGTCGTACACCACATCGAGCGCCGTATCGGTATTCAGCTCCACCGTGCCGCCGTCGGCGAGCTGCACACTGCGCCGCTCGCCCGGGCGGGTGCTGTATCCGGCCGCGGCAATCTGCCATGACGACGACGAGTGCGCGGTCCAACCGAGCGAAGCGCTGCCGGCCAACAGGAGCACCCCCTTGAGCACCGCGCGGCGCTGCTTGCGCATTTGCCCCGAGGCCGCCAGCGCGGAAATGGCCGGCATGGTGGGCAAGCCGCCCAGATGCAGGTCCAACCGCTGCACCAGCGACCAGGCCGTGCGATGCAGGTCGCTAGCCTCGAGCCATGCATCCAAACCGGCCGCATCGGCGTCCGATTCGTACTTAGTCCTGACATGCCACTCCGCAGCGGCTTCGAGTACCTGCCGATCGAGACGGGACTCTGCGCCCTGACGTCGCGCGAACGGGGAAATCACTTCAGCCATGGGCCACCAGCAAAAGACATTCGGTATAGGCCCGCACGAGGTGTTTGCGCACGGTCGGCAGCGACACCTGGAGTCGATGGCCGATCTCGGCCTGAGTCAAACCCTCCAGCTGCGCGAGCAGAAAAACTTCTCGCGTGCGCGGGCCCAGCTCGTCCAGCATGCGGTCGATCGCGACCAAGGTTTCGACGACGATGGTCTGGCTTTCCAGCGACAGCATTTCCGGTTCGGGAAACACGGCCAGCGCTTCGAGATAGGCGACCTCGATGGCTTGACGCCTGAATTGGTCGACCATCAAACCCTTGGCAATCGTGGTCAGATAGCCCCTAGGCTCGCGCACGGCATCCATCCGGCGACCGGCCATGACGCGGACGAAAGTGTCCTGCGCGATGTCAGCCGCTTGATGAGTGCACCCCAGCTTTTGGCGCAACCAGCCGTGCAGCCAAGCATGATGCCGACTGTACAACTCGCCGATGCTGTCCGATTTAGCGATGGTCTCCGTACTCACGCCCGCTCCGTTGATGTCTGTACGTTTGGCCTGGCTAGCAATCAGACGAGAGATCGCGGGCTTGGCTTAATGAGAATAATTCTCATGTTATACGGAAATACGAAGGGGTGCAAGCGGTATCAAATTTGCAATAAATGGGCCGAACCCGCATGCGCTGGCGCGACTGAACAGTCTGTTAAATGCATCGAATCCTCACCCGCGGATAACTCCAAGTGGTTAGCAGAGTTTCCGTATAGTTCCTCTTCGAGAAACTCGGGAATCCAGCAAACGCCTGCTCAGGCAACTCCCCAGAACTGCCACTCCAGCATCGCCAGCTCCTGCTTGACGCGCTCGGCAGCCTCTCCGCCCACATGTCGCATCTTCTCAGCCAGCATCGATTGCTTCCAGGCGTAGTCCGAATAGTGATGCTCCCAGCATTTGGCTTGCTTGGTCGTACGGCAGCGCGCTGCCCGTTGTTCGGGCCGCAGACCGAATCCCGAACATCCAACGGCACGGTTTAACTCAGTCCTTCCTAGCGATCCTGGTTCGAGGCCCAGCAAGTTTCCCAGCTGGGCAATGAAGTCCCTGCACAGTTGCTCACTCCAATGAGGCAACAGGTGTTCCGACATGGAAATATCGGCATAGATGGAGACATACTTCTTCTGTAAAGCCTCATCCAGCGTCGGCCAATTCGGGTAGCTGACCGAGCGTTACGCGGGAAAACTCGCTGTTGTCGACGGTCAAGCGGAGGGTTCGCTCCGCCTCTTTCTCAGCCGCCCAGGCGCGGGCTGCCTGTTCGGTTTCGAATGTTTTGGTTTGGCTTGGAAAGCCGCGACCGCGGACGATGGCCTGCCATTGGTAGGGACCGCGGTGGGTGATGCTCGCCATACTTGCTCCTAATGAACGTGGAGCTAGGTATAGAGTTAGGCTGGTACAAACACCGTGGGCTTTGCTGCAACGATTTGCAGCAAAATTGCAGCAAAAATTCGCCGCGCGATCAGCGTCTGTCGCCAGCGTCGCCTAAACGGC
Source organism: Rhodocyclaceae bacterium (assembly GCA_035565355.1). GTDB lineage: Bacteria > Pseudomonadota > Gammaproteobacteria > Burkholderiales > Rhodocyclaceae. The sequence goes on along the minus strand of DATMSM010000012.1, from coordinate 49,539 downwards.
TAATTTACTTAGGAATTTTCATGGTGCCGGGACCGGGACTCGAACCCGGACACCTTGCGGCGGCGGATTTTGAATCCGCTGCGTCTACCGATTCCGCCATCCCGGCATGAGAGTCAAGGGTCAAGTAAAATAGCTGCCCTTGCGGAGGAGCGCGCATTATCCGTGAAACAGGCGCGTCACACAACTCCCGCAGCGCCTGCCATGTCTCTCACACTCGACGATTTCGATTATCCCCTGCCGCCCGAGCTGATTGCCCAAACGCCGCTGGCCGAGCGCTCGGCCAGTCGCCTGCTGGTTGTGGAGGCGCCGCTGCGCAATGCTCGCATCACCGATCTGCCCGAACTGCTGCGCGCCGGCGACCTGCTGGTGATGAACGATACGCGCGTGCTGCATGCCCGCCTGTACGGCCAGAAGGACAGCGGCGGCCAGGTCGAAGTGCTGGTTGAGCGGCCGCTCTCGGGCCACAGCGCCGACCCGGATGCTGAAACCGATGTGCTGGCCCAGGTGCGCGCCAGCAAATCACCCAAGCCGGGCAGTCGCATCCGCCTCGAAGACGCGCTGGAGGTCGAAGTGATCGAACGCGTCGGCGAGTTCTACCGCCTACGCTTTGCCGGTAATGCCGTCGATCTGCTTGAAGCACACGGCCGCCTGCCGCTGCCACCCTATATTGAACACGCCGCTGGCGCGGCCGACGAGGCGCGCTATCAGACGGTGTTCGCGCGTGCCAAGGGCTCGGTCGCGGCGCCTACGGCCGGCCTGCATTTCGACGAGGCGCTGCTCGGCCAGCTCAAAGACAAGGGCATCGATGTTGCCTATGTGACGCTGCATGTGGGCGCCGGCACCTTCCAGCCGGTGCGTGTACACAATATCGCCGAGCACAAGATGCACAGCGAGCGCTACAGCCTGTCGCAAGCAACCGTAGATGCGATCGCACGCACTCAGGCTGCCGGCGGCCGCATTGTGGTGGTCGGCACGACCACGTTGCGCACGCTCGAATCGGTGGCGCGCAAGCATGGCGAATTGAGGGCCGACTCGGGCGAGACCGATATCTTCATCACGCCGGGCTTCAAGTTCAAGGTCGCGGACCTCCTGCTGACCAATTTCCACCTGCCCAAATCCACGCTACTGATGCTGGTATCAGCCTTTGCGGGCAGTGAGACAATACGTGCTGCCTACGCGCACGCCATTGAGCAGCGCTACCGCTTTTTCAGCTATGGCGACGCCATGCTGCTGACAAGGAATCCAGATGCAGTTTGAACTCCTCAAGACCGACGGCGCCGCCCGCCGCGGTCGCCTGACCCTGGCCCACGGCACCGTGGAAACACCGGTATTCATGCCGGTCGGCACCTATGGCACGGTCAAGGCCATGGCCCCCAATGAGCTGGAAGAGATCGGCGCGCAGATCGTGCTCGGCAACACCTTCCACTTGTGGCTGCGGCCGGGGCTGGACATCATCAATGCCCATCAGGGCCTGCACAAGTTCATGGCCTGGGACAAGCCCATCCTCACCGACTCGGGCGGTTTCCAGGTGTTCTCGCTCGGCGAGCTGCGCAAGATCACCGAGGACGGCGTGAAGTTCCAGTCGCCGATCAACGGCGACCGACTCTTCATGCGCCCCGAGGATTCGATGCAGATCCAGAAGGTGCTGAACTCAGACATCGTCATGATCTTCGATGAATGCACCCCCTACCCGGCCGACGAGAAGCAGGCCGCCGACTCGATGCGTCTCAGCTTGCGCTGGGCGCGCCGCTCGCGCGATGAGCACGACAGGCTGGAGAACACCAACGCGCTGTTCGGCATCGTCCAGGGCGGCATGCACGAGCATCTGCGCGACGAATCACTGAATGCGCTCAACGACATCGGTTTCGACGGCTTCGCTATCGGCGGCCTCTCGGTGGGCGAGCCCAAGGAGGATATGGAGCGCATCCTCGCCCATACCGCGCCGCAGTTGCCGGCCAACAAGCCGCACTATCTGATGGGCGTGGGCACGCCGGAGGACATTGTGTATTCGGTCAGCCACGGCATCGACATGTTCGACTGCGTGATGCCGACGCGCAACGCCCGCAACGGCTGGCTGTTTACGCGCTGGGGCGACGTCAAGATCAAGAACGCCAGCTACAAGACCGACACCCGCCCGCTGGACGAAAGCTGCGGCTGCTACACCTGCCGCAACTTCACGCGCGCCTACCTGCACCATCTGCACCGCATCGGCGAGATCCTTGGCGCCCGCCTCAACACCATCCACAACCTGTTTTACTACCAGGAACTGATGCGCGAAATCCGCGCCGCCATTGAGGCTGGCACTTTCGCCGCCTGGCAGCTTGAATTCCACCGCCAGCGTGCCCAGATAAAGGCCGGCGAGTAGACGGCCCCACCCTGCCAGCGCCCTTGAAAGAGGGCAATCCTTGTCCATTGCCAGTTACGCGCAGCCGGACAAGCCGTAACTGATATACTTAACGGCTAACCTTTTATCAATATTTTCAGGAGCTTCACGTGCTGATTTCTAACGCTTACGCGCAAGCCGCCGCCGGCGCCCAACCTTCCCTGGGCATGATGGACATCGCCCTGCCCATCATCATGGTCGTGGCCGTCTATTTCTTGATGTTCCGTCCGCAGATGAAGAAGCACAAGGAACACCAGAAGCTGGTCTCCGAACTGCAGAAAGGTGACGAAGTCGTCACCTCCGGCGGTATTGCCGGCCGCATCAGCAAGATCGGCGACAACTACACCACCGTCGAAATCGCCAAGGATGTGGAAATCCAGGTCCAGAAGCATGCAGTTTCCACCGTGCTGCCCAAGGGCACGCTCAAGCACCTCTAAGCAGGACGCACAGGCCGCCGGAAAACCTTCCGCCGGCCTGTTTCGCATCACCCCTCTATTGGCACACTGATTTCCATGAATCGTTATCCGCTCTGGAAAAACATCCTCGTCGTCGTCGCCCTGGTGCTGGGCCTGCTGTACACGCTGCCCAACTTCTTCGGCGAATCGCCAGCGGTGCAGGTCTCAAGCGTCAAGACCACCGTCAAGGTCGACACCGCCCTGCTCAGCCGCATTGAAGACGCCCTGAAGAACGCCGACATCGCGCACCAGGGGCTCTACGCAGACCCGAACAGCATCCGCGTCCGCTTCGATAGCACCGACACCCAGCTCAAGGCCAAGGATGCGCTCGAAAAGGTGTTGAATCCGCTTGCCAATGACGCCAGCTACAGCGTTGCCCTTAACCTGCTGTCCTCCTCGCCGCAATGGCTGACTGCCATCCACGCCCTGCCCATGTATCTGGGCCTGGACCTGCGCGGCGGCGTGCACTTCCTGCTGCAGGTGGACATGAAGGGCGCGATCACCAAGCGCCTTGATTCGATATCGGGCGACATCCGCACCCAGCTGCGCGACAAGAACCTGCGCCATTCCGGTATCACCCGCGAGGGTAACGCCCTGTCCATCCGCTTCCGCGACGCCGAAACACGCGAGCGCGTGAGAGGCGTGCTCGCCAGCAGCATGCCGGAACTGGCCTTTGCAGCTCAAGCCGACGGCAGCGACTTCAAGCTGGTCGCCACGCTGACGCCGGAGGCCCAGCTCAAGCTGCAGGGCGACTCGATCAAGCAGAACATCAGCACCCTGAACAACCGTATCAACGAACTGGGCGTTGCCGAGCCCATCATCCAGCAGCAGGGCGCCGACCGCATCGTGGTGCAACTGCCGGGCGTACAGGACACGGCCAAGGCCAAGAACCTGATCGGCCGCACCGCCACGCTGGAAGTGCGTCTGGTCATGGACGAAAACAGCGCCGATCGCTACAACGCCGACATCGTCACCGAGCGCGGCCGCGACGGCAGCGAGACACCGGTCGCGCTGAAGAAGCAGGTGGTACTGACCGGCGATCGCTTCACCAGTGCCGAAGCCACCTTTGACCAGAACCACCAGCCTGCCGTCTCGGTCAATCTGGATGCTGCAGGCGGCCGCATCATGCGTGACATCACGCGCGAGAACGTCGGCAAGATGATGGCCATCGTGCTCTACGAAAAGGGCAAGGGCGAAGCCATCTCCGTCGCCCGCATCCAGGGCGAATTCAGCAACCGCTTCCAGATCACCGGCCGCTTCTCGCCGGAAGAAACCACCAATCTGGCCATCCTGATCCGCGCCGGTTCGCTAGCCGCACCGATGGAAATCGTCGAGGAACGTACCATCGGCCCGACCCTCGGTGCCGAGAACATCAGCAAGGGTTTCCATTCGACGCTGTGGGGCTTCATCGCCATCGCCGCGTTCATGATCGCCTACTACATGCTGTTCGGCGTTGTATCGGTGATCGCCCTGTCGGCCAACCTGCTTTTCCTGATCGCACTGCTGTCCCTGCTGCAGGCCACGCTGACGCTGCCGGGCATCGCCGCCATCGCGCTGACCCTGGGTATGGCCATCGATGCCAACGTGCTGGTCAACGAACGGGTGCGCGAAGAACTGCGTGCCGGCAACTCACCGCAAGCGGCGATCACCGCCGGTTACGAGCGTGCCTGGGCCACGATTCTCGACTCCAACGTCACCACCATGATCGCCGGCCTTGCGCTGTTGATCTTCGGCTCCGGCCCGGTGCGTGGTTTCGCCGTGGTGCACTGTCTCGGCATTCTCACCTCGCTGTTCAGCTCGGTAGTGGTATCGCGCGCTTTGATCAACATGATCTACGGTCGTCGCAAGAAGCTGACCGGCCTGTCCATCGGGCAGATCTGGCGCCCCGATTCGGCGGCCTCGAAGTAAGCACGGGAAGGTAAAACAATATGGAATTTTTCCGCATCAAAAAAGACATTCCCTTCATGCGCCATGCGCTGGTGTTCAATGTCATTTCGTTTGTCACCTTCCTGCTGGCGGTTTTCTTCCTGGCCACCAAGGGCCTGCATTTCAGCGTCGAGTTCACCGGCGGTACGCTGGTGGAGACGCGCTACGCCCAGGCCCCCAATCTTGACCAACTGCGCACCAAGCTCGTGAGCGACGGTTTCAGCGACCCGCAGGTCATCAACTTCGGCAGTTCCACCGATGTGCTGATCCGCGTGCCGCTGGCCAAGGACGGCGACTCGAACAAGGTCAGCGAACGCGTCATGGCCTCGCTGCAGACGATCGATCCGGCCAACCAGCCCGCACTCAAGCGTGTCGAGTTCGTCGGTCCGCAGGTCGGCAAGGAGCTGGCCTCCGATGGCGCCATGGCGCTGCTCTTCGTCGTGGTCGGCATCGTCATCTATCTGGCCATCCGCTTCGAATGGCGTTTCGCCGTATCGGCCATCATCGCCAACCTGCACGACGTCATCATCATTCTCGGCTGCTTCGCACTGTTCCAGTGGGAGTTCTCGCTGCCGGTGCTGGCCGCCATCCTGGCCGTACTCGGCTACTCGGTGAACGAGTCGGTGGTGGTCTTCGACCGCGTGCGCGAGACCTTCAAGACGCAGAAGAAGATGACCACGCCGCAAGTGCTGGACCACGCCATCACCCGCACCATCTCGCGCACCATCATCACCCACGGCAGCACCCAGCTGATGGTGACCTCGATGCTGATCTTCGGCGGCACCGCGCTGCACTACTTCGCGCTGGCACTGACCATCGGCATCTGCTTCGGCATCTACTCCTCGGTGCTGGTCGCCTCGCCGCTGGTCATGTGGCTGGGCGTCTCGCGCGAACAGTTCCTGCCCAAGCCCAAGGTTGAAAAGCAGGAAGCGGTGGTTTAAGCCTCTGCCGCCGGCAACAAAAAGGCCCGCATATGCGGGCCTTTTTTGTTTGTGCCTTGCGCTGAAACTCAGGGCTTCAGGCCCTCGATGCCCGGATCGGTCGCGTAAGCGTGTTTGACGCGCAACGACTGGCCGGTCTTGAGGATATCGAAGAGACGATCAATGTTCGGGTGCTTGCCCGGATGGGCGCGCGCGTCCTCGGTGTGCTCCGCGTAGAGCTCCAGGCCCTTGGCGGCGGCCTCGGCAGTGATGGCACCCCAGGTCTGGGACAGATGGTTATAGACCGCCAGCGAACCGGCCTGGCCGGGCTTGTTCTCGATGACGGCGACCTGATTGCCTTCGGCATCGGAGAGGGTCAGGGATTCGATATGCGAAACCTTGGGCAGGCTTTTGATATTGGTGGCGAATGCGGACATACGTAGGCGTTCCTGTTGTCTTAAATCTTCTTGGCGAGTTCGACCGCCTTGCCGATGTACGACCACGGCGTCATTTCCAGCAGACGCGCCTTCTCGGCCTCCGGAATCGACAGCGTGGCAACGAAGCTCTGCAGCGCTTCGCGGGTAATACCCTTGCCGCGCGTCAGGTCCTTGAGTTGCTCGTAGGGGTTGGGCACGCCGTAGCGACGCATTACGGTCTGCACTGGTTCGGCCAGCACTTCCCAGCAGGCGTCGAGGTCGGCGCGCAGGCGCTCGGGGTCGGCTTCGAGCTTGTTCAGGCCGCGCAGGCAGGAATCGTAGGCCAGCAAAGCATAGCCGATGGCCACGCCCATATTGCGCAACACGGTGGAGTCCGTCAGGTCGCGCTGCAGGCGCGACACCGGCAGCTTTTCGGACAAGTGGCGCAGGGTCGCGTTGGCGAGGCCGAGGTTGCCTTCGGAATTCTCGAAGTCGATCGGGTTGACCTTGTGCGGCATGGTCGAGGAACCGATTTCGCCGGCCTTGAGCTTCTGCTTGAAGTAGCCCAGCGAAATGTATTGCCAGATGTCGCGGTTGGCGTCGATGAGGATGGTGTTGGCGCGGGCGATGGCGTCGTAGAGTTCGGCCATGGCGTCGTGCGGTTCGATCTGGATGGTGTAGTGATTGAACTGCAGACCCAGCGATTCGATGAACTTCTGGTTGAAACCTTCCCAGTCGAAGTCCGGGTAGGCCGACAGGTGGGCATTGTAGTTACCCACGGCACCGTTGAACTTGGCGGTCATGCTGACGCTTGAAATTCGCTGGCGGGCGCGGATCAGGCGCGCGGCAATATTGGCCATTTCCTTGCCCAGCGTGGTCGGCGAGGCCGGCTGGCCATGGGTATGCGAAAGCATGGGCAGCTCGGCCAGGTCGTGGGCGAGTTCGCGGAAGCGGTTCAGCACCTTGTCGTAGGCCGGCAGCAGCACGCGGTCGCGCGACTCCTGCAGCATCAGCGCGTGCGAAGTGTTGTTGATGTCTTCGGAGGTACAGGCGAAGTGGATGAACTCGGTCGCGGCCGTCACCTCGGCATTGCTGGCCAAGCGTTGCTTGAGCCAGTATTCCATTGCCTTGACGTCATGATTGGTGCGGCCTTCGATGGTCTTCACGGCCTCGGCCTCGTCTTCGCTGAAATTGGCCATTACGTCCGCCAACTCGGCCAGCGTGGCCGCCGAGAAAGGCTTGATCTCGGCAATCGCCGGCTCGGCGGCGAGTGCCTTGAGCCATTCGATCTCAACCTTGACACGGTTGCGGATCAGCCCGAACTCGGAGAAATAGGGACGCAGCGCATCCAGCTTGGCGGCATAGCGGCCGTCCAGCGGCGAGAGGGCATTCAGAGGGGTCAGGCTCATGGCAATCGCGTATGAAATACTTAAAACGCGATTTTATCATGCGCCTCCAGCCAGCCCGAGGCGCTGTCAGCCAAGAGTCAGTTTGAGGCCCAATGATATAATCCAGCCCGAACCTGCAGCACTACCCCAAAACAGAATATGAAGCTGATCGGCACCTATACCAGCCCGTTTGTACGCAAGGCCCGCATTGTCCTCGTCGAAAAGAAGATTGAATGCGAATTCCTTGTCGAGTCGCCGTGGGTCGCCGGCAACAACATTGCGGAACGCAATCCCCTGGGCAAGATTCCCGTCCTGGTTCTCGACGACGAAACCGTCATCTATGACTCGCGCGTCATCGTCGAACATCTGGACAACGGCACGCCGAACAACAAGCTGATCCCGCCGTCCGGTCGCGAGCGCATGCTAGTCAAGCGCTGGGAAGCGCTCGGCGACGGCCTCTGCGAAGCCGCTGTGGCGGCCTTTCTCGAAGGCAAGCGCAAGAAGGGCGAAAAAAGCGAAAGCTGGATCACCCGCCAGACCGACCGCATCGTGCGTACTGTCACCGCCATCAATGCCGACGTTGGCGAACAGCCGTGGTGCCACGGCAACGCCTTCTCGCTCGCCGATATCACCATCGGCTCCGCGCTTGGCTACCTCGACCTGCGCCTGCCCGAGCTAGACTGGCGTAGCGAGAACCCCAACCTGGTACGCCTGTTCGACAAGCTGATGCAGCGGCAATCTTTCATCGATACCGTGCCGCACGACTAAGAAAAAAGGCCCGCATCTGCGGGCCTTTTTTGTTTTCGCGATCACTACGGAATAGCAAGCACTCAGCTTGCCCCCGGGCCGCCCCAAGGCAAAGCGGTACGCGCCAGAGGCGCAAACCGCACTTACTTGCATGCGGAGAGGCCCTTAACTTGGGAGTCATGCGCAGCATGGCGAACCGGGGTTACCCCCTGCCCTCGGGGCAGGGGGCTAGGGGGATGGGTCAAACGATAATCCCGCCACCGAGGCATACCGTGCTCTCGTAAATCACCACGCTCTGCCCCGGCGTCACCGCCCATTGAGGTACGGCGAAAGTGACTTCGCACTCCTGCGCATCCACGCGCGAAATCTCGCACGGCGCGTCCGGCTGGCGATAGCGCGTCTTGGCGTTGTAAACCCAGTGGGTGTGTGGATTCTCACCCGCCACCCAGGACAGGTCCTGGGCCTTGAGGCTGGGCTTGAGCAGGGCCGCATGGTCGTGCCCCTGCACCACATAGAGCACGTTCTTGTCCATGTCCTTCTGCGCCACATACCAGGGCAGCTCCGGCGCCCCCTTGACGCCGCCAATGCCGAGCCCGTCGCGCTGGCCGATGGTGTGATACATCAGGCCCTGATGCTGGCCCATGACCTTGTCGGTATCGAGGTTGCGGATCTCGCCGGGTTGCGTGGGCAGGTAACGCTGCAGGAATTCGCGGAAGGGGCGTTCGCCGATGAAGCAGATGCCGGTCGAATCCTTCTTGGCGAAGTTGGGCAACTTGGCATCCTCGGCGATCCTGCGCAAGTCGCGCTTGTAGATGTGTCCGACCGGGAACATCGTGTTCCTGAGTTGCGCCTGATTCAGGCGGTGCAGAAAGTAGCTCTGGTCCTTGGTCCCGTCCTCGCCCTTGAGCAACTGCATCTTGCCCTGGAACTCGCGCACCTGCGCGTAATGGCCGGTGGCGATGCGCTCGGCGCCAAGGTCCATGGCGTGATCGAGGAAGGCCTTGAACTTGATCTCGGCGTTACACAGCACATCGGGATTGGGCGTGCGCCCGGCCTGGTATTCGCGCAGGAACTCGGCGAAGACGCGGTCCTTGTATTCGGCGCTGAAATTCACCACTTCGAGATCGACGCCGATTACGTCGCACACGGAAGCAACGTCGATCAGGTCCTGCCGCGTCGAGCAAAACTCGTCATCATCGTCATCTTCCCAGTTCTTCATGAACAGGCCGACGACCTTCCAGCCGCGTTGCTTGAGCAACAGGGCGGTGACGGACGAGTCCACGCCGCCGGACATGCCGACAACCACGGTGCGGCCCTTGCCGTCCTCGATCTTCTCGATTTCTTTCTGCATCTCAGTTGTCGACGCCGGGTCCGGCGCCATCTTTCCAGTCATCCAGGGGCAGTATCACTGCGGGCTGTCCATTGTCGACAAACCAGCTGTCGACCGCGAAACGTTCAGGCCTAGCCTCTTCGGGCATGACCTTGGGATAGCGCATTTTCTCACGCGGCAGCCAGCGTGGCGGGGACTCCTCGATCACTGCCGAATAATGCTCGAAGATGAAAGCGCGCGAACGGCGCGCTACCGCTTCCACCGAATGAAAGCGCAAGATGCCGCGCCGCTGCAGCATTTCCAGCAAGCGCGTGGTCGTGGTCGAGTGGTCAATGCAGTCCATGCTGCCCGGCGTCGCCTCGTCGGCATAGTTACCGCCCTTGTCGGCGTAGATGGGCGTCTGCCGGCCGGCCCAATGGTAAAGGCGGCCAATCACCGGCCCCAGCGCGGCACGCTCCTGTTCCGGCGACTTTGCCGTCACCATGGCCTTGCGTGCCCAGGCCAGCTGCGACTCGGTGTAACGCACCGTCGCTTCGGCGGCGCAACCGTAGTTGTAGCAAACGACGATGCGCTCGTCGGCCGCGGCAAGGCCGCTCAGGAGCAACAGACAGCTTGCCAGCCAGCGCCTCACGTCAGCGCTTTGCGTAGTAGCGGATCAGGTCGAGCGGATAGCGCCGCCCGGCCAGGTAGTCCTGCACGCAGCGCCACACCAGGGGACTGCGGTGCAGTGCCTGTTCGGCCTCGATCTCGGCCGGGGTCTTCCATACGGCCCGGATGATGCCCGCGTCGAGCACACGACCCTGCTCGAACTCGCCCAGGGTGCCGCTGAAGGCAAAGCGCAGATAGGTCAGCTCGGGCTTAGCGTGAGGACCCCATTGGTAGATACCGGTCAGCTCGGTCGGCGTGAAATGCCAGGCGGTTTCCTCCAGCGCCTCCCGAGCGCAAGCGTCAGGCAGGGACTCGCCGTCGTCCAGGTGGCCGGCCGGCTGGTTATAGCGTATGCCCTCGTCGGTCTCTTCTTCGACCAGCAGGAACTTGCCGTCACGCTCGATGATGGCGGCGACGGTGGCATGGGGTTTCCAGTTTCTGTCGTTCATAAAAAAGCGCAGACGCAAAGGCCCGCTTTCAAATTGGCTATGCTGAGCGCGGGGCCTGTGGCGGCTGCGCTCATGGACAAGCGGTATTTTACTTTGACTGACTGTCTGGCCTCCGAGACTGGTCACAAATCAGATAAAATCTCCATCTTTACGCATATTTGCTGGAGATTGATCCATGTCCATGTCCGACCGCGACGGCTTCATCTGGTACGACGGCAAGCTCGTGCCCTGGCGGGAGGCCAATACCCACGTGCTGACGCATTCGCTGCACTACGGTTTGTCCCTGTTCGAAGGCGTCCGCGCTTACAAGACCGAAAAAGGCACGGCGATCTTCCGCCTCAAGGAACACACCGACCGCCTGTTCAACTCGGCGCATATCTTCCGCATGCCCATGCCCTGGGACAAGAACACGCTGATGGAAGCGCAGAAGGAAGTCGTGCGCGTGAACAAGCTGGAATCCGGCTACCTGCGTCCGCTCGCCTTCTACGGCTCGGAAAAGATGGGCATCAGCCCGCACGGTGCCCAGACTCACGTCGCCATCGCCGCCTGGCCCTGGGGCGCCTACCTCGGTGAGGAAGGCATGGAGCGCGGCATCCGCATCAAGACCGCCAGCTTCGCCCGCCACCACGTCAATGTGACCATGTGCCGCGCCAAGTACGCTGCCTCGTATGCGAATTCCATCCTCGCGCACATGGAAGCCGTGGATGACGGTTACGACGAAGCACTGTTGCTCGACGTCGACGGTTTCGTCGCCGAAGGCGCCGGCGAGAACCTGTTCATCATCAAGGATGGGCAGATCTACGAACCCGAAATCGCTTCCGCCCTGATCGGCATCACCCGTTCGACGATTCATTCGCTGGCCAAGGATCTCGGCTACAGCATCATCAGCCGCCGCCTGACGCGCGACGACGTGTACACCGCCGACGAAGCCTTCTTTACCGGCACCGCCGCCGAAGTCACGCCGATCCGCGAACTCGACCGCCGCCAGATCGGCGAAGGCCGCCGCGGCCCGATCACTGCCAAGATCCAGGCGCGCTTCTTCGACGTGGTCAATGGTCGTGTGCCCGAGTACGATCACTGGCTGACCCCGGTTGCTTAATCAGGTATCAACGAGAACATCCCAAGGAAAACAAGATGAGCGAATCTGCAAAAGACACCGCCCGCGAAGTCAATGTCACCGCCCACGACCTGCCGCTGCACTGCCCGCAGCCGGGCGCGCCGCTGTGGGCCCGTCACCCCCGCGTCTTCCTGGACGTGCTGAAGACCGGTGAAATGAAGTGCCCCTACTGCGGCACCAACTACCACTTCACCGGTGAGGCCCCGAAGGGCCATCACTAAGCCTTACCCCCAGCCCCTTTCCCGTGGAAAGGGGCGACTTCGGTTCGCCATGCTTCGCATGGCTCCGTGTTTTACGCTGCCTTTGGCTCGGGGCGGCCCTTCGCCAAAGGCCCGCTCTCCGTCGCCATATGTTTTCTCCCGCCGGAGCGCTGTATCGAGATGAGCTACCGCATCTTCGTTGTTGCACCGTCCTGGATCGGCGACACGATCATGGCCCAGCCGCTGTTTCAGCGGCTGGCGCAGCAGCATTCCACTCTCGAAATCGACGTATTGGCCCCCCCCTGGGTGGCGCCTCTGCTCAAACGCATGCCCGAGGTCACTCGCGTCATCGACAGCCCCTTGCGCCACGGCGGCCTGGACTGGACGACGCGGCGGCGCCTCGGCGAACAATTGCGCAGCGAGCGCTACGACCAGGCCATCGTCCTGCCTAACTCGTGGAAGTCGGCCCTGGTGCCCTTCCATGCCGGCATCCGCAAGCGCACCGGCTATCGCGGCGAAGCGCGCTACTTCCTGCTCAACGATATCCACACGCTGGACACCGTCAGACATCCTGAGCTCGTGCAGCGCTATGCGGCGCTGGCCGGCCCCCTCGATGGCAAAAAGCTGGAAGCGCGCCTGCAGTCCACTCCCGAACAACAAGCCGCCGCGCTAACCGCGCACGGGCTGGCCGCAGATGCGCAACCCGTGATTTTCTGTCCTGGCGCCGAGTACGGCCCGGCCAAGCGCTGGCCAGCCGAGTATTACGCGGAGCTGGCGCAACGCTACGGCACAACGCAACAGCCAGTGCTTCTGCTTGGCTCGCCCAAGGACGCCCCGGTAGGCGACGAAATCGTCGCCCAGAGCATGGGCACGGCGCGCAACCTGGCCGGTAAGACCACGCTGTTCGAAGCCATCGACCTGCTCGCCGCCGCACGGCTCGTGGTCAGCAACGATTCCGGCCTCATGCATGTCGCCGCCGCCCTGCAGCGCCCGCAGGTGGCGCTCTACGGCTCATCCAGCCCGGCCTATACACCGCCGATGAACGACAGGGCCAGGATCGTTAATCTCGGCGTGGAGTGCAGTCCCTGTTTTGAACGTGTCTGCCCGCTTGGCCACTTCAAGTGCATGCGCAACATGAGCCCCGCTTCTGTCGAAAAGGCGGCCGAAGAAGTAATATAGGACGGCTAACGCAGGCCCCGACGAATAACCGGTATCCCTCCTTGGAAAGGAGGGCCAGAGGGAAAGAAACTGTGTCAACGACTCTGAAGAAAACCCTCTTTGCCAGCCCGCAGGATGTCGAAGCCGCCTTCTATGAGGCCCTGGGACGCGGCGACCTGGAGGCCATCATGTCGGTCTGGGCCGAGGACGAGGAAATCGTCTGCATACATCCGGGCAGTGGCCGTGTCGCCGGCTATACCGCCATCCGCGAGGCCTGGAGCCAGGTCTTCGGCAACGGCCAGCGCCTCAATGTGCGCTACACCCTGCAGAGCCAGCATCAGGATCCGCTCACGGCCGTGCATAGCGTGCTCGAGGAAATTGCCCTGCACAACGATCCGAGCCAGCGCGCACCGGTCATCGCCACCAATGTTTATGTGCGCGGTGCCATGGGCTGGCGCATGATCGTCCATCACGCCTCGCCGGCACCGCCTGACACCTTCAGCGAAGACGCACCGCAGATACTGCACTGACCCTGGAAGCGCACGCCTACTCCGCCCCGTCCTGGCTGCCGGGCGCCCATCTGCAGACGGTCTGGCCCCTGTTGCTCCGGGGCGGCATTCCCCTGCCCGCCTATAGTCGCGAACGCATTGAAACGCCCGACGGCGACTTCATTGATCTCGATTGGTGCTACGGAGACAGGACTATCGATGGCACTCACAGTGCCATCGGCGATGTGCCGCAGGCACGAGGTGCAGGCGCAGCCTGCGCGGGGTGCCTAGCAACGGCACCGCCATTGCTGGTGCTCTTCCACGGCCTTGAAGGCAGTTCGCACAGCCACTATGCCCGCGCGCTCATGCATGCGATAGCAGCGCGCGGCTGGCATGGCGTGGTCGTGCACTTCCGTGGCTGCTCGGGCGAGCCCAACCGACTGGCACGCGCCTATCACTCCGGCGACTCGGCCGAAATTGCCTGGGTAATGGAAACACTGGGCCGCCGCTACGCCCTGCTCTGCGCCGTCGGCGTATCGCTGGGCGGCAATGCGCTGCTCAAATATTTGGGTGAGTCCGGCAGCCAAGCCCTGCCGTTCGCAGCGGCTGCCGTCAGCGTGCCCTACGACCTGGCCGCCGCCAATCACATGTTGTCGCGCGGCCTCGGCCGGCTCTACTCACGCCATTTCCTGCGCAGCCTGATTCCGTGCAGCCTGGCCAAGGCGCAGCGTTTTCCCGGCCAGCCCGGCTACACGGAGCTGGCCGCCATCCGCGCGGCGCGCACGCTGCGCGATTTCGACGCCGCCGTCACTGCACCGCTGCATGGCTTCAAGGATGCCGACGACTATTACAGCCGCAGCAGCAGTGCGCAGTACCTGTCCGGTATCAGCGTCCCCACCTTGCTGATACATGCGGCCAACGATCCTTTTCTGCCGGCCTCGGCCCTGCCCGCCGCGGATAGCCTGCCCGCTTGCGTGCAGCTCGAAGTCTCCGCCGGAGGCGGTCATGTCGGCTTTGTCGGCGGCAGCCCGCCCGGCCACCTGAGCTGGTTGCCGCAGCGATTATTAGGTCATCTGGGCCAATATGCCGGCAACAATCGGGTGGCATAATTTGACTGTTCCCGTTTAACCCATCGAGGCTGACATGACCCTCCCCGCTGCTGAAATCTTCAAGGCATACGATATTCGCGGTATCGTCGACAAGACCCTGACGCCCGAGGCCGTACGCGCCATCGGCCATGCCCTGGGCAGCGAGGCGGTGCTGCGCAAGCAGAAGTCCATCGCGGTCGGGCGCGACGGCCGCCTGTCCGGCCCCGAACTCTCCGCTGCGCTGGCCGAAGGCATTACCGCAGCCGGCGTGGATGTCATCGACATCGGCTGCGTGCCGACGCCGTTGTCCTATTTCGCTGCCTACGAGCTCGGCACCAGCTCCTGCGTCTCCGTCACCGGCAGCCACAACCCGCCCGACTACAACGGCCTCAAGATGGTGCTCGGCGGCGAGACCCTCTACGGCGACATGATCCAGGCACTGCGCCGCCGTATCGAAGGCGATCTGCTCATCCACGGCAAGGGCAAGGTGACGAAGGCGGATGTGCGACAGGCCTATATCAAGCGCATCGTCGGCGACATCAAGCTCGCCCGCAAGATGAAGATCGTCATCGACGCCGGCAACGGCGTGGCCGGCGGCATCGCGCCCGAGCTGTTCCGGAAGCTGGGCTGTGAAGTGATCGAGCTGTTCTGCGACGTCGATGGCACCTTCCCTAACCATCACCCCGACCCCTCCAAGCCGGAGAACCTGCAGGACGTGATCCGCACGCTCAAGGAAACCGATGCCGAACTGGGCCTGGCCTTCGACGGTGACGGCGACCGTCTCGGCGTGGTCACCAAGGATGGCGAGATCATCTACGCCGACCGCCAGCTCATGCTCTTCGCCGCCGATATCCTGACGCGCAATCCGGGTGCCGAGATCATCTACGACGTGAAGTGCTCGAGACTCGTGGGCGAATCGATCAAGTACCAGAAGGGCAAGCCGCTGATGTGGAAAACCGGCCACGCCCTGATCAAGGCCAAGCTCCGGGAAACCGGCGCGCCGCTGGCCGGCGAGATGAGCGGCCACATGTTCTTCAAGGAGCGCTGGTACGGTTTCGACGACGGCCTGTATGCCGGCGCGCGCCTGCTCGAGATCGTGTCGCGCTGGCAGGATGCCAACTGGCCGCTGAAGAATTTGCCCAAGTCGACCTCGACGCCCGAGCTCAACGTCAAGATGCAGGAAGGCGAACCGCACCAGCTGGTCGAAATACTCCAGCGCGATGCCGGCAAGCTGTTTCCGAGCGCCCAGGAACTGATCACCATCGACGGCGTGCGCGCCGAGTTTGCCGACGGCTTCGGTCTGGCCCGCGCTTCCAATACCACGCCGGTGATCGTGCTGCGCTTCGAAGCCGACGATGCTGTTGCTTTGGCGCGCATTCAGGCCGAATTCAAACAGGCATTGGAGAAGTGCTGGCCGGGGCTGCTGATAAACTATGAGGAATGAGCCACTCCAGCGATTCCCTTTTTCTCGGCCGCCAGCCCATCCTTGACCGCAAGCAGGAGCTGTTTGCCTATGAACTGCTGTTCCGCGACAACCAGGAAAATAGCGCCACTGTAGACAGCGACTTGGCGGCGACGGCAAACGTCATCAGCCACGCCTTCGGCGAGATCGGGATAGAACAGGCGCTGGGGCCCTACAAAGGCTTTATCAACTGCGACGCGGCCCTGCTCTTGTCCGATCTGCCGGAGCTGCTGCCGCCGGGAAAAATCGTGCTCGAAGTGCTGGAGACGGTCGAGATCACGCCCGAGATCGTCGAGCGCTGCACCGAACTCAAACGCCACGGCTTCATGATCGCGCTCGACGACTTTACGCACGAAGTCGAGCGCTGGCGCCCCATGCTGCTCCTGACCGATATCGTCAAGGTCGACCTGAAGCAGCTGGATCGCCACCAGTTACTGGCCACCACCCAGCTACTCAAAAACTATCCGCTGCGCCTGCTGGCAGAAAAGGTGGATAGCAGGGAAGTCGCCGACGTCTGCAAAAACCTCGGCTACGATTTTTTTCAGGGTTATTATTTTGCGCGGCCGGCCATGCTCACCGGACAGAAGCTGGGGCAGTCGCAGGCGGCCCTGATGCGCCTGCTGGCGCTGGTGCTGCAGGATGCGGAGACCGGCCAGCTCGAAGATGCGCTAAAACAGCAACCCGGCCTGGCCTTCAATCTGCTGCGCCTGACCAATTCGGTCGCCACCGGCATCCGCATGAAAGTCACCTCGCTGCGCCACGCCATCACCGTGCTCGGCCGCCGCCAGCTGCAGCGCTGGCTGCAGCTCGTCATCTACACCAATCCCGACGGCAAGGACTTCCCCAGCCCGCTGATGCACCTCGCCGCCACACGCGGCCGCCTCATCGAGTTGCTGGCGGCACGCATCAAGCCGGGCGACAAGGACTTCGAAGGACATGCATTTCTCACCGGCATCATGTCCTTGATGCCGGCCCTGCTCGGCACGCCCATGAGCAACGTTCTGCAAGGCCTGCCGCTCGACAGCAGCGTGACCGAAGCATTGCTGAATCGCAGCGGCGAGCTGGGTGCCCTGCTCAGTCTGGCCGAAAGCCTGGAAAGTCATGACACCGAAAGCTCACACCTGCTGGCACAGCGCCTAGGACTGCTCGCCAGCACAGTCAATAGCAGCCTGGCGCTGGCGCTGGCCTGGGCCAGCAATATCGGCGTGGAAGTGAGCTAGTTCAGCTTCAGTCCGCCTGCAGCTGCCACGCATTGCCTGTAAAGCAATGCCTCTTTAGCGCTCTCCAGAGCACGTCCCCCGGCCATTTACGCTCACTCCCGCAGATAAAAAAAGCCGTCCCAAGGACGGCTTTTTTTGTGTGCGCCAAGGCAAGGCGCTGCGTTTACTTTCGCCCCAGGCTGCCGCGGTTGTAGTCCTTGTCGCCCGGCATCAGCGTCTTGGAACCCGGCACCCAGCCGCCCTGAGCATCAACCGGGCGCACCTTGTTCTCGGGGAACTGTTCAGCCACCTTCTTGGCCTCGGCGGCCTTGGCGAGATCAACAAACGCCCACTTTCCGGTCGGATAGAGCAGCACCTTTTCGCCCTTGGCGGTGGTTGCCTCGACCGGCGTGCGATCCAGACCATCAGACGAAACCTGGGACTGAGCATGTGCAAGGCCTGCACACAAAGCCGCCACTACAAGAGTCTTCTTCACAACGCTTCCCCGTGCTCCATCAAAGAAAAACGGCCCTGAATCTCAGGGCCGTTGTACTTACAGCTTCTGCTCCACCCAGGCCTGCACCGAGGCCAGCGCGGCAGGCAGCGCCGCCGCGTCAGTGCCGCCGGCCTGTGCCATGTCGGGACGGCCGCCACCCTTGCCGCCGACCTGCTGAGCGACGAAGTTCACCAGCTCGCCGGCCTTGACCTTGCCGGTCAGATCGGCCGTCACACCAGCGATCAGGCTGACCTTGCCGTCATTGACGGCGGAGAGCAGGATCACCGCGCTCTTGAGCTTGTCCTTCAACTTGTCCAGGGTGTCGCGCAAGGCTGCGCCATCGGCGCCCTCCATGCTGGCGGCCAGTAGCTTGCTGCCCTTGAGATCGACGGCCTGACTGAGCAAGTCGTCACCCTGCGAGGCGGCCAGCTTGGACTTGAGACGACCGAGTTCCTTTTCCAGCGCCTTCACGTTGTCGAGGATCTGGACTATGCGCGCGGCGGCTTCAACCGGCTGCGCCTTGACCTGGGCACTGATGGCATCGAGCGTAGCCAATTGCGACTGCACATACTCCATCGCCTTCATGCCCGTGGTTGCCTCGATGCGGCGCACGCCGGCGGCCACGCCACCCTCGGACAGAATCTTGAAGAAGCCGATGTCACCGGTACGCGCAACGTGAGTGCCGCCGCACAGCTCCTTGGAGGAACCGATGCTCAGCACGCGTACTTCGTCACCGTACTTCTCGCCGAACAGCATCATAGCGCCGGATTTCTGCGCATCATCGATTGCCATCAGCTCGGCCTGGGTCGCTGCATTGGCGACGATCTCGGCATTGACGATGGCCTCGATGCGGCGGATCTCGTCTTCCGTCACCGGCTGGTTGTGGGCAAAGTCGAAACGAGTCTTGTCGGCATCGACCAGCGAGCCCTTCTGCTGCACATGCGCACCCAGCACTTCGCGCAGGGCCTTGTGCATCAGGTGGGTGACCGAGTGATTGCGGGCGGTGGCGGCACGCGCGGCGACATCGATGCGGGCCTGCACTTCGCTGCCCACGGTCAGCTTGCCGGTGCTGAGCGTGCCGTGATGACCGAACACGGCAGCCTGGATCTTCAGCGTATCCTCGACGGTGAAGATGCCGCTGGTGCTCTTCAGCAGGCCCTGGTCACCGACCTGGCCGCCGGACTCGGCATAGAAAGGCGTGTCGTCGAGCACGACCACACCGGTATCGCCCTCGACCAGCTCATTGACCGCCACGCCGTCCTTGTAGAGCGCCAGCACCTTGGCCTGGGTCTCCAGTTTTTCGTAACCGTGGAACTGTGTCTCCGGACCGTTGTAGTCGAGCGCGGCACTCATCTTGAACTTGCCGGCGGCGCGCGCCTGTTCCTTCTGGCGCGCCATCGCGGCGTCGAAGGCGGCGCTGTCCACCGTCACCTCGCGTTCGCGGCAGATATCGGCGGTCAGATCCAGCGGGAAGCCGTAGGTGTCGTGCAGCTTGAAGGCGGTCTCACCGTTAAAGACCTTGCTGCCGGCCTTTTCGAGTTCGGTCAGTTCGGCTTCGAGGATGGCCATGCCGTTCTCGATGGTGGCGAAGAAACGATCCTCTTCGAGCTTGAGAATGTCGGTGACCTTCTTCTGTTCGCTCTTCAGTTCCGGATAAGCGTCGCCCATCTGCGCGACCAGATCCGGCACCATCTTGTGGAAGAAGGCAGCGCGCGCGCCGAGCTTGTAGCCGTGGCGGATGGCGCGGCGGATGATGCGGCGCAGGACGTAGCCGCGGCCTTCGTTGCCGGGAATAACGCCGTCGGCGATCAGGAAGGAGCAGGCGCGGATGTGGTCGGCCAGCACCTTGAGCGACGGGCTGTTGATGTCGGTGCCATGCTTGTCGCCGGCCACTTCACGATACGCCGCCTTGATCAGCGCCTGGAAGATGTCGATCTCGTAGTTCGCATGCACGCCCTGCAGCACGGCGGTGATGCGCTCCATGCCCATGCCGGTGTCGACGGAAGGCTTGGGCAGCTTGTGCATGACGCCCGCTTCGTCGCGGTTGAACTGCATGAACACGTTGTTCCAGATTTCGATGTAGCGGTCGCCGTCTTCTTCGGGCGATCCGGGGGGACCGCCCCAGTATGTGTCGCCGTGGTCGTAAAAGATCTCGGTACACGGGCCGCAGGGGCCGGTATCGCCCATCATCCAGAAGTTGTCGCTCTGATAGCGGCCGCCCTTGTTGTCGCCGATGCGCACAATGCGCTCGACCGGCACGCCGATGATCTTGTTCCAGATCTCGTAGGCTTCGTCGTCCTCCGCATATACGGTGACCCACAGCCTGTCCTTCGGAAGCTTGAATTCCTCCGTCAGCAGCTCCCAGGCGTACTTGATCGCATCTTCCTTGAAATAGTCGCCGAAGCTGAAGTTGCCCAGCATCTCGAAGAAGGTGTGGTGCCGCGCGGTGTAACCAACGTTTTCCAAGTCATTGTGCTTGCCGCCGGCACGCACGCACTTCTGCGCGCTGGTGGCGCGGTTGTAACCGCGCTTGTCGAAACCGAGGAAGACATCCTTGAACTGGTTCATCCCGGCATTGGTGAACAGCAGGGTCGGATCGTCGTGTGGAACGAGGGAGCTCGACGCAACGATCTGATGGCCCTTGGAGGCAAAGAAGTCGAGGAATTTCTGGCGAATCTCGGCGCTTTTCATGGCGGCAAAAATGGGAATGGGGCAAAGGTCGGATTTTACGCGATTCGCCCCCTAAAAAGCGGCCCCAGCGGCCCGCCAGGACACCGATTGCTCAGTTTCAGCGTCGTCGATCGCCGCCGTGGCGATGCCCCTTGTGGGCACCATGCTTGTGGCCGTGATGCTGCGGATGGACATGCCTATGCCTTGGCGGCGATGCATGGTGATGGTGGTGGTGATAGTGCGGACGCGCCCCGTAGGCCGGATACACCGGGTAGCCGCTGCTCACGCCTATCGAGTAGCTGCTGTATCCGCCGCCGTAACCACCATAGCTGCCATAGCCATTGAGGTCATCGTAACTGCTGTAATGAGCGCAACCCGCGAGCAGCAGGGGAGCAAGGACAAGGACGAGCGACTTCATGATCTGTCTTTCCGGAAACGGGACTAGTCCCTTACATCCGGAATAACGTCTCACAACGCCCTTTGCCGACCAGGAAACTGTAAGGTCAGGTAAAGAGATCCGGCCTATCGCTAAACACCGCCGCCACGCCCAGCGCAAACAGAGCGTCCGCCTCGCAGCGCCGGTTGACGGTGTAACAGGCCAGCGGCACGCCTGCCGCCACCACGGCGCGAGCCAGATCATGATCGAGCGTCTGCGCCTCTGCATGCAAGGCAATGCAGCCTTGTTGCCGCAGCTGCTGCGCCCAATCGGCAGGCAGGGTTTCGACCAGCAAGGCGCGCGACAGTTCCGGCGCCATTTCAGCCGCCGCCGCCAGGGCAACTGCCGAGAAGGAAGAAAGGATCAAGCCGGCGCGCGGCACGCGTGCGCCGGCCAGCGCCGTCACGGCATGACCGGTGAGGACATCCTGCCCAGCGGATGGTTTGATTTCGAGATTGACCGCAAGCTGCAGTTCATCGCACAGCGCCAGCGCCGCCGCCAGCGTGGGCACGGGCTCGCCGGCGTAAGCACGATGATGGCGAACGCCAGCATCCAGTGCGCCCAAATCGGCCGCGCTCGTTTCGGCCACGCGGCCACGGCCGTTGGTGGTGCGCTCCAGCGTCTCGTCATGCACCAGCACCGGCACGCCGTCGCGGCTCAGCATGGCGTCGAACTCGACGGCCTTGACGCCCAATCGGGCGGCAATGCGCAGCCCAGCCAGCGTGTTCTCCGGCGCCAGCGCCCCGCCACAGCGATGCGCAATGAGGCGGGGGTAGCGCCAGGTCGGCATGCTTACTTTTCGCTGCTGTAGCGCTGCATGGCGTCGTCCAGCGCTTGTTTGGCCGGCTTCTTGTTGGCCCAGACAGTTTCGACTTCCTCGTCGAGGATACGGCGCATGCGGCTACGCGATACCTCGTTGCGGATCACGCCGCTGTCCTTGTGCATATTGGACAGGCGCTTCTCGGCCGCATTCAGGATCGCCGGCGAAAAGGCACCCGCCTCCTTGAGTGCAACCAGGGCCGACTTGCTCATGGGCAGATAGGCGGTGGCCTTGACCCAGTCACGCTGGTGCTCGGGCTCCAGCAAGAACTTGATGTAGCGCGCCAGCAGCTTGTACTCGTCCTTCTTCTTGCCGGCCACCGTCCACAGGCTGGCGCCTTCCGGCAACACCTTGTCCGGGGTCATGGTGTAGGTGTCGTCGTGGTAGGGCAAGGGCGATGCGCCTGCATGCACGCCCTCGGTCGGCGACAGGCGCGCGAAGAGTGTGCTGTCGGCAGTGATCATCGCGCACTCGCCGGACAGGAACTTGCTCTCGGCTTCGCGGTGCGGACCATAGTAGTGGAAATAGTGACTCTTCTGCCAGCTGGTGAGCAGGGCCAGGTGCTTGACGTTGATCAGGGTGTTGAGCGAGGGCTTATCGCCCTTGCCGGCCACGCCCTGACCGTGCTGGGTCGAGACATTCTCGGCGTGCAGACGGGCGAAGTAGGTGCTGGTCAGCGGGCACTGGTAACCGGCATCAAACAGCTTTCCGGCGACTTCCTGGACCTGGGCCCAAGTGGCGGGCGCCTTTTCCGGATCCAGGCCGGCCTTGACGAAATAGTCCTTGTTGCGGAACAGCACAGGAATGGCCATGCCCATGGGCAAGGCCTGCATGCGACCAGAAGAATCGGAAATCGCATCGGTAATCTGCGGATAGAAGTCGCTGAAGGAAACCTTCTCGCCGGTATCCCGGATCAACTGATGGAAGGGCACGAAACGGGGCCGCGTCGCGAAATAGTGGGTCGACTCATCCAGATCGAACAGCGCCGCCGTCGGCAACTGGGCGCGCTGTTGCGGGGTCAGCGTATCGGTGTTCTGCAGCACCACCTTGGCCTTGCCCTTCTGGGCGTCGTTGAACTTGAGTGTCATCGTGGCAAGCGCATCCAGCGCCTTGCCCTGCAGACTGTGACGCAAAGTCACCTCCTGTGCCCCAGCCAGCGGCAATGCCACGGCAAGACTCATACCCATGATCCAGCGTTTCACGCGTTCTCCTCGTTGTTTTTATCCAAAATGCACCTAGGCATTGTTGGGATTGCAGTTTTCAGCATACCCAGGACTTGATAGTCTAGGCGTTTCGAGAATATACACGCAGCCACGCTCCTGCCACCATGAAAACAGGACTAAGCAAAGCTCATGTAATTCTGCTGGCCTTTGTCGTCGGCAATCTCGCACTGGTGCTGCTGTTCCCGCCCTGCGACTATCTCGCGCTCGCGCATCACGGCCTGCCGACCTTCGACGGTTTCTATTTCCTGCTCGACCTGCCGCTCAATCGGCGCATCAACAGCAACGTGCTCGCAATTGAGATCATGGTCGTCCTCATCAATGGCTGCCTGGGCTGGCTGTTGCTCAATCACCTGCATGGCCCCAAGGCCTATGGCCGATTCAGCCGCTGCCTGATCGGCTTCCTCATCCTCAACCTCTCCCTGGCCATCCTGTTTCCGCCCTTCTCTGACTACCGCATGCTCAGCCGCAACTTCATCCCCAGCTTCGAAGGCTTCTACTTCATCTTCGGCGACAACTCGCAGCGGCGCCTGGTGGACGAAATTCTCTTCATCGAGATTGCCATGTTGCTCGCCAATGCCGGCCTGATCTGGCTGATCGTGCGTGAAAGCAATCTGCAGGAAAAAATGCTGGCGCAGCATATGCCCGGCCGGCCGCAGGCCAGCGATCCGGCCTGATTGCGCCGGCCGGCTGCATTTACCCGGCTTTTGTCGTCCTTTTGCAGTCTTTCTCTAGCCTCCGTGCTGCCGTACAATCCTTCACACATTCTTTTGTCACCCGGCTCGCCATGTCCAGACCGTTTATGTTGCGCCTGCTTCTTCCGCTCGTGATGGCGCTGACGCTGTCCGCCTGCGAGCAGCTCGGCATCGAGACCCCGGCCCAAACCACGGCCCGCCAGGAATCAGAAGGCAAAGCGGTCGGAGGCGCCTGCCGCCACGCCGGCCGCGCGCTGGAGGACTGCTACAAGTCCAGCCCGAAGATGTCCAAGTCCGCGATCTACGCGGGCTGGCGCGACATGGATACCTATATGCGCGAGAACAAGATCGACATCGTGCAAACACGCGAATCCATGGAGCGGGCCGAGGAGAAACGCCGCGGCGCCGAAGCCGAAGCGCCCACCGAAGTGGCACCTGAGCCTGAAGAAAAACCAGCGGGCAAGAGCAAGCAGTCCTGAGTGGGCGCCGGTTTCGGGCAGGGGCACAGGAAAAGCTGCGCAGCGCCCTGCCCCAAGAACAGTGCGGCTTGCTGGCACAAAGGCCCTGCAAGCCTTCGATAAATCAACGCATTGCCGTATAATCCACGGGTTGCCCCGCCGGTTGGCAACCTCTTATTGCGGCGCTCGCCGCATCAGCAAACCCCACAGTTTCGCTGCCTGAACCGGCTTTACAGGCCGATTCAGGAGAAATAAATGTCCTTCGCTGACCTCGGGCTCTTGCCCGAACTACTGCGCGCGGTCGCCGAAACCGGCTACACCGAGCCCACCCCAATTCAGGCACAAGCCATTCCCATCGTCCTGCAAGGCAAGGACGTTCTGGGCGGCGCCCAGACCGGCACCGGCAAGACCGCCGGCTTCACGCTGCCACTCTTGCAAAAGCTCGCCCGCCACGCCAACAGCAGCCCCTCACCGGCCAAGCACCCGGTGCGCGCCCTGATCCTGGCGCCGACACGCGAACTCGCCATGCAGGTGTACGAGAACGTCGTCACCTACAGCAAGTTCCTGCCGCTGCGTGCCACCTGCATTTACGGTGGCGTGGACATGAAGGCGCAGATCGCCGAGCTCAAGGAAGGCCGCGAGATCATCGTCGCCACCCCGGGCCGCCTGCTCGACCATGTGCAACAGAAGACGGTGAACTTCAATCAGGTTGAAATGCTCGTCCTCGACGAAGCCGACCGCATGCTGGACATGGGCTTCATCCCAGACATCAAGCGCATCCTGGCCCTGCTGCCCAAGGAGCGCCAGAGCCTGCTGTTCTCGGCCACCTTCTCGGACGAGATCAAGAAGCTCGCCGACACCATGCTCAAGGCGCCGCAGTTGATCGAAGTCGCCAAGCGCAACACGGTGTCCGAAACCATCACCCACCGCATGCACCCGGTCGCCACTGACCTTAAGCGCAGCCTGCTGACCTGGTTGATCCAGCACAATGACCTGCAGCAGGCGCTGGTATTCTGCGGAACCAAGTTCGGTGCCAGCCGCATCGCCAGCTATCTGAGCAAACAGGGCATCAGCGCCGACGCAATTCATGGCGACAAGAGCCAGAACGAGCGCACCAAGGCGCTCGAAGCCTTCAAGGCCGGTACCATCCGCATCCTCGTCGCCACCGACGTCGCCGCGCGCGGCATCGATATCGACGAACTGCCGACTGTCATCAATTACGAACTGCCGCACACTGCCGAAGACTACGTGCACCGCATCGGCCGCACCGGCCGCGCCGGCAAGAAGGGCGAGGCCACTTCGCTGGTCGCGCCCGAAGAGGCCGGCCGCCTCGCCGATATCGAGAAGCTGATCAAGCTCAAGATCGAACGCGTCGTCATCGACGGCTTCGACCAGCAAGCACCACGTCATGTCGAAGAGCGTCCGGACAGCAAGCGCGAACGCGGCGGACGAAGTGAGCGTGGCGAACGCCGGGAGCCTTCCGCCGAGCCGCGCGGAGAACGCCGCCAGCGCCGCCCCGAGCAGGACATGCCGCGTCGGATTCCGCATATGGATGCGGCGTCCTCCCATCTGCCCAAGCTCGATTTCGATCCCAACAAGCCCTACGAGTCGCGCACCCCGGAAGCGGGTACCGACGGCGCCAAGCCGCCCCTGCCCGGCCGCAATCGCCGCGCACCGGTCGCAGCGCTGCTCGGCGGCCTCAACCGCAAACCTTGATCCGCAGAGATTCGGTGCGTCAAACAAAAACGGCTACCTGAGGTAGCCGTTTGTTTAAGCCTCGGCTGCGCTCAGAAGCGGTAGCCGATACCGACACCCCACAGCAGCGGATCCACCTTCAGCGTACCCAGGTTGCCTGCTGCCGAATGCATCACGTCGGTACGCAGCTGGATCTTCTTCACGTCCACGTTGAAAAAGACATTCTTGCTGATCTTGTAATCGAAGCCTAGCTGCAGTACGCCACCGAAGCTGTTGTTCTCGAGCTTTACTTCGCCGCCCAGCACGTTCATTTTCTCGCTGCCAAGCAGGGTGTAATTGATACCGGCGCCGACATAGGGGCGGAACTGACCTTCCGGATTGAAGTGGTATTGCAGCAGCAAGGACGGCGGCAAATGCTTGAAGGTACCAATCTTGCCGGCACCATCTACCGAGACGTTATGCTTTTGCGGCACAGTCAGCACCAGTTCGGCAGCGATATTCTTGGTGAAGAAGTAGCTGATATCGACTTCAGGAATCCACTTGTCGTTGACGTCGACCGCATTGTCCGCCACAACCCCAGGTTGCTTGGAGTCGAACTTGTTGGACGGATCAAGGCTCAGCGCACGGACGCGCACCATCCAGTTGCCTTCGGTGTGCGATTGTTGCGCCATGGCCGGCGCAGCGGTAGTGGCCAGCACGGCCAGGGTCAGCATGGAAATCAGAGGATGTTTGTTCATGGCTTCAGTCTCAGGTGGATGAAAATTGGATATCACACGCCGAGAATAGCCCTCCTACAAATACGGGCTTTTGACCCTAATCAAAGTAGGGAATTGAGGTATTTAAGCCGCATGTTTTAGGCTCATTACGTGCCGAAGCAGAGCCACACAAGCGACAGGGTCTAGCCGCGGGCTGCAGGGACGGAAGGGACAAGAGCACGGCCGCCGCGTACTCCGCAGGGCAATTTTTTGCGCAAAAAAAAACGGCCACCCGAAGGTGGCCGTTTCGATACTGCTTTGGTCTTCTAGACGGCGAACCGATTAGAAGTTGTGTTGCAGGCGAACCGAGAAGGCGCTGCCCTTGCCACCGGCGGCGATGTCGTAGCCGGAGTCAAAGCCGCGGGCGCTGTTAGCGTCGTTCTTCAGGTAGCTGTACAGACCTTGAACGTTGGTACGCTTCGACAGCGAGTACTTCACGCCCAGGTTGTAGTTCTTAGCACCGGTTTCGTTGCTGTCGTCATCGCCAGCCTTGATGTAGGTACCCATCAGGTCAACGTTGGTGGTGATCGGGTGGGTTGCACCGACCATCCAGGTCTTGTAGCTACCGCCAGCACCTTGGTTCTTGAAGTCCTTGTCGATGCCATAGACGCCGAACAGCTTGGTCTTGGTAGCGAAGGTGTAAGCAGCGCCGAAGCGGCTGCTCTTGAAGTCAGCGCCATTCACGCCAGCAACTTCGTTGTTGCCTTGCGAGTAAGCAGCGGTCAGTTGCAGGCCGCCCAGCTTGTAGTCACCGCCGATGCTGTACATGGACAGATCGTCGTTGGTCTTGCTGTCCTTCACGCCTTCCAGAGCATAGCTACCGTGCAGGGTGAAACCACCCCAGCTCGGCGATTGGTAGTAAGCAGCCTTGCTGTTGCGGCTGTTCACGCCTTGGGTGAAGATGTTGTTGTAGTCACCGATGCTGAACGAGAACGGGTCGTAGCTAGCGAAAACATTCTTCAGAGCGTTGTTCAGGGCGCCGAACTTAACCGAACCCCAGTTGGTGCCAGCCAGGCCAACGTATTGGTCTTGGCCGCCATCGGTACCGATACCGGTGTTTTCAGTGGTGAAGTCCAGGTTGTAGGTCAGGCCGAAGATTGCCTTCAGACCGTTGCCCAGCGCCTCTTCACCGCGGAAGCCGATGACGGAGGTGTTGCTGTTCATGTTGGTGATGCTGTTGGTCTTGTTGCCGCCGCCGTCCTTGATGCTGACGAAGTCGTACGACGGACGCAGGGTACCGGAAATGGTGACGTTCGATTGCGCGAAAGCGGCGGAGCTAGCGAGGCCAGCAACTGCCAGAGCGATCAGCTTCTTTTGCATTGATGTTTCTCCTTGGATTTAGATAAGTCCGGAATGACTCCACGTGGTTGTCACTGCCGCACCGGTACTTCCCTGATGGAAAGATGGGGCTATTCTGCCGTCCCCAGCGGGGCCATGCCAAGCCCTTCGTGGCTATTTACAACGATCGCAAGCAAGCCTGTGGGATTTAAACAACAGCCTTGCGCTGCAAGGCTTGGCGCGACTTTAGGAGAACAGGCGGGCGAGCTCTTGGCCCGGGCTGGAAGCACGCATAAATGCCTCGCCAACCAGGAAGGCATGTACGTGATTCTCACGCATTCTTGCGACATCGGTGGGCGCAAGAATGCCGGATTCGGTAATCACCGTTCGATCCGCAGGAACCCTTGCCAATTGACTCAAAGTGGTCTCAAGAGTGACTTCGAAGGTGCGCAAATTGCGATTATTGATACCCAGGAGCGGGGTTTTGAGCTGGAGCGCCACATCCAGCTCATTGGCGTCATGGCACTCGACCAGTACCGCCATGCCCAGTTCATGAGCGATTTTTTCCATATCCTGCATGGCCGACAGAGGCAGCGCCGCGACAATGAGCAGGATAGCGTCGGCACCCATGGCGCGGGCCTCATAGACCTGATAGGGGTCGATCATGAAGTCCTTGCGCAGCACTGGCAATGCGCAGGCGGCACGCGCAGCCTGCAGGTACTCGGGGCAGCCCTGGAAGTATTGGCGGTCGGTCAGCACTGAAAGACAGGCGGCGCCGTGGGCGGCATAGTCGGCAGCGATCTCGCCCGGCCGGAAATCCGCGCGCAACACGCCCTTGGACGGGCTGGCTTTCTTGACTTCAGCAATCACGGCGGCGTGGCCCGCTGCAATCTTGCTGCGGATCGCCCCAACGAAGTCGCGCGGCGGATTGTTCTTGAGACTGGCCTCGGCCGCAGCACGCACTTCAGTCAAAGGCAGGACATCGCGCGCAGCGAGAACCTCCTCACGCTTGGTGGCAATGATCTTGTTGAGGATGTCGGACATCAGCTTATTTCCGTACCTAGCTTTCGGGTGTATTGCACGAACTCGTCGACCTTGGCGCGGGCGGCGCCGCTGGCGATGGCCTCGCGCGCCTGCTTGACGCCGTCGACGATGCTGTCGGCCCGGTTCGCGGTGTAAAGGGCGGCGCCAGCGTTGAGCGTGACGATATCGCGTGCCGCCGCCGGTGCCTTGCCATCAGGTTTGCTATCAATCGCGGACAGCAGCATGGCCTTGGACTCCTGCGGGTTGGCGACGCGCAACTGGCGGCTGGAAGACATGGAAAACCCCAGATCCTCCGGATGAATTTCATACTCGCTGACTTCGCCGTTTTTTAACTCTCCGACCAGCGTCGACGCGCCCAGCGAAATCTCGTCCATGCCGTCCTTGCCGTGCACGATCAGTACATGCTCAGCGCCGAGGCGCTGCATGACGCGCACCTGGATACCAACGAGGTCGGGATGGAACACGCCCATCAGCGTGTTCGGCGCACCGGCGGGATTGGTCAGCGGCCCGAGGATATTGAAAAGGGTGCGCACGCCCATTTCCTTGCGCACGGGCGCAACGTTCTTCATGGCGCTGTGGTGATTGGGTGCGAACATGAAGCCGATGCCGGTTGCCTGCAGGCACTCGGCCACCTGCTCGGGCTTGAGCATGATGTTGGCGCCCAGAGCCTCGAAGGCGTCGGCGCTGCCGGAGCTGGACGACACACTGCGGCCGCCATGCTTGGCCACCTTGCCGCCGGCAGCGGCGATGACGAAGGTCGAGGCGGTGGAAATATTGAAGGTATGCGAACCATCGCCGCCAGTGCCGACGATATCGACAAAGCCGGTCTTGTCGGCGATCTCGACCTTGGTCGCCAGTTCGCGCATGACAGTCGCGGCGGCGGCGATCTCGCCTATGGTTTCCTTCTTCACGCGCAGGCCGGCGAGTATCGCCGACACCAGCACCGGCGACACTTCGCCGGCCATGATCTGGCGCATCAGATGCAGCATCTCGTCGTGGAAGATCTCGCGGCTTTCGATGACGCGCTGCAAGGCCTGCTGGGGAGTAATCGCAGTCATGGCTTATCTCGTCAGGAAATTCTTGAGCAGGTCATGACCGCGGTCGGTCAGAATGGACTCGGGATGGAACTGCACGCCCTCGACATCCAGCGTCTTGTGGCGCACACCCATGATCTCTCCGTCGTCGGTCCAGGCCGTCACTGCCAGACAGTCGGGCAGGGTCTCGCGCTTGATCGCCAGAGAGTGGTAGCGCGTCACGGTCAGCGGATTGGGCAGGCCCTTGAAAACGCCGACGTCGTTGTGATGCACTGGCGAGGTCTTGCCGTGCATGAGTTGCTTGGCATGCACGATGTCGCCGCCGAAGGCCGCACCTATGCTCTGGTGGCCCAGACAAACGCCGAGCAGCGGAATCTTGCCAGCGAATTCCTGGATCAGCGGCACCGAGATGCCGGCTTCAGCGGGCGAACACGGGCCGGGCGAGACAACGATGCGCGCCGGCTTGAGCGCTGCGATTTCCGCGAGCGTGACTTCGTCGTTACGATACACATGCACATCCTCACCCAACTCGCCAAAGTACTGGACGAGGTTGTAGGTGAAGGAATCATAGTTGTCGAGCATCAGTAGCATTGTTTTCTCCTGGCTCACTCGAAACGCGTATCAAGGCCGTTCTCGGCCAGCTCGGCGGCGCGCAACGCAGCCTTTGCCTTGTTCTGGGTTTCGGTCCATTCGGCGTCCGGATCGGAGTCGGCGACGATGCCGGCGCCGGCCTGGACGTGAATGTAGCCATCCTTGATGACGGCGGTGCGGATTGCAATGGCGATATCCATATCGCCATTGAAGCCGAGATAGCCGACCGCACCGGCATAGATGCCGCGCTTGGAAGGCTCAAGTTCGTCGATGATTTCCATGGCCCGCACCTTGGGTGCGCCCGACACCGTGCCGGCCGGGAAGCTGGCCTTGAGCACGGCCATGGCGTCGGCGCCTTCTTTCAGCCTGCCTTCGACGTTGGAAACAATGTGCATCACGTGCGAGTAGCGCTCAATGATGAACTGCTCGGTGACGCTCACCGTGCCGGTGGCGGCAACGCGGCCGACGTCATTGCGGCCGAGGTCGAGCAGCATCAAGTGCTCGGCGCGCTCCTTGGGATCGGCGAGCAGCTCTTCGGCATAAGCCACGTCTGCGGCCTGATCCTTGCCGCGCGGACGCGTACCGGCAATCGGACGCACCGTCACCGTATCGTCCTGCAGGCGCACCAGAATTTCCGGCGAGGCACCGACGACGTGGTAGCTGTCGAAGTTGATCAGAAACATATAGGGCGAAGGATTCAACGCCCGCAAGGTGCGATACAGCGCCAGCGGCGAGGCGGCGTAAGGCCGACTCATGCGCTGGGCGAGCACGACCTGCATGATGTCGCCGTCGATGATGTACTGCTTGGCGCGGCGTACCGCAGCCTTGAACTCTTCTTCGCCGAACTCGGATACCGCCGCAGCCGAGGGCGCACGCACGTCGACCGGGATACAGACCGGCTTGCGCAGTTCGCCGACCAGCACCTTGAGGCGCGCCTGCGCATTGGCCCACGCATCCGGCTGCGTGGCATCAGCGTAAATGACCAGCGTCAGCGTACCGACCAGATTGTCGACGATGGCAATCTCGTCCGACAGCATCAGGGAAATATCGGGGGTGCCGAGGGTGTCCTTCTTGGCCTTGCCGTGCAGCTTCTTCTCGACATAACGCACGGTGTCGTAACCGAAGCTGCCGACCAGTCCGCCGCAGGAGCGCGGCAGTTCGGGCAGGTCCGGCACCTTGAAGCGATTCATGTAATTGCTGATGAAATCCAGCGGCGGCGTGCTGTCGTCTTCCTCAACCACCAAGCCATCTTCGAAAACCTTGATGCTGTCGCCGCGCACTTCAATGCGCGTCTTGGCAGCCAGGCCGATGAAGGAATAGCGACCGAAACGTTCGCCACCCTGCACGGACTCGAGCAGATAGGTGTAGGGCGCGTCGGCCAGCTTCAGATAGATCGACAGTGGCGTGTCGAGATCGGCGGCGGTGCGCAGCGTCACCGGAATACGGTTATAGCCTGCGGCAGCCAGCCGGGAGAATTCGGTTTCTTTCATGGGGACTCCAAAACCACTCATGCAAAACAACGGCGCATGCTTTTGCATGTGCGCCGGACAGGGTCATACCGGGCGCTGAGGGCGCCAGGGCCATGCCTCCGCCTCGATGAGGCGCTTGTTGGTGGTTTTGCTCATGATCTGGAGAAAGGATTCGTTCAGTTCGACCGCCCAATGGCGCCAGCTATCAGGTCCAGAGCGGCTTTTACGCTGGGAACTATAACATCTGTCGCCAATTGACGCACATCCTCGCCCTCGTTGTAGCCATAGGGCAAGGTGACGCTGAGGCAACCGGCCGCCAGCGCGGCCGCGGCATCGTGGCGCGAGTCGCCGATGTGCATGTGCTGGGCCGGCAGGCTGCCCAGGCGGCGGCAGGCCTCCAGCAGCGGCAGGGGATGCGGCTTCTTCTCCGGCAGGCTGTCGCCCGACAGGGTGAGCTCGAAGTAGGCGGCCAGCCCAGTCATCTCCAGCAAGGGCTCGCTGAAGGCGGCGGCCTTGTTGGTAATGCAGGCCAGACGCAGACCGCGCTGGCGCATGGCCTCAAGCCCTTCAATCACGCCGGGATAGCACTTTGCATAGCGGCCGTTGCTCTGCACATAGTGGCGCTTGAACACCTCAATCGCTTCAGCGTGCAAGGCTTCGCTGCGCTGGGCTTCCGGCAAACACCACAAGACGAAGCGCGGAATGCCACCGCCGACAAAGCTGCGCAGTTCGTCATCGCTGCGCAAGGGCAGCGACAACTCAGCCAGCATGCCGTTCGCCGCGATGACGAGGTCCGGCACCGTGTCGAGCAGCGTGCCGTCGAGGTCGAGGCTGACGGAACGCACCTCGACCGGAAACACCCGAGACATCAGACCTTCGCCAGCTCGCCCTTGAGCGCAGCGATCACGCTGTCGTAACGATGCGCATCGCTGTCCTTGCCGGCACCGAACACCGCAGAGCCGGCGACGAAGGTGCAGGCGCCGGCCTTGGCAATCTCGGCGATATTGTCGACCTTCACGCCGCCGTCGATCTCCAGGAGGATGGTGCGGCCGGTCTTTTCCTTGTAGGCATCAAGGCGCTTGCGGGTCTCGCGCAGCTTGACCAGGGTTTCCGGGATGAACTTCTGGCCGCCGAAGCCCGGATTCACGCTCATCAGCAGCACGATGTCGATCTTGTCCATGACGTAATCGAGATAGTGTAGCGGCGTGGCCGGATTGAAGACCAGGCCGGCCATGCAGCCGTGTTCGCGAATCAGCGACAGGGAACGGTCGATGTGGTCCGAGGCCTCCGGATGAAAGGTGATGACGTTGGCGCCCGCCTTGGCGAAGTCGGGAACGATGCGATCGACCGGCTTGACCATCAAATGAACGTCGATGGTTGCCGTCGTATGCGGGCGAATCGCCTCGCAGACCATGGGCCCGATCGTCAGGTTGGGCACATAGTGATTGTCCATCACATCGAAGTGGATCCAGTCGGCACCGGACGCAACCACATTGCGCACCTCTTCGCCCAGTTTGGCGAAGTCGGCAGAGAGGAGGCTGGGGGCGATGCGATGGGACATGATCGATTCCGATACGAGGAAAACCCGATTTTACCGTGTCTCAAACATCCCGTTTGACTCACCCTGCACTGTGAGCGCGGGAAGTTCACTGGCCGGATCGCAGGGCTGTGCGAAGGAGCGGGCTTCGCCAGGCTCAGCCCGAGCGGTGTGTACTTGCGGCGCGACACAAATTCGTGTGCAATGCCGGGATGGCTGAAAGCAAGCAATACGACATTCAGGTCGTGGTCGAAACCGAATACCTGCCCGAACAATCCGACGTGGCCGAGAACCGTTTCGTCTTCGCGTACCACATCACCATCCGCAATACCGGCGCCGTGTCCGCACAACTGATTTCGCGGCACTGGATCATTACCGACGCCGAAGGCGACGTGCAGGAGGTCAAGGGCCTGGGGGTGGTTGGCCACCAGCCGCTGCTAGCGCCCGGCCAGGAGTTCACCTATACCAGCGGCTGCGCCCTGACAACAGCCGTCGGCACCATGCGCGGCAGCTATCAAATGACGGCCGAGGACGGCACCCAGTTCGAGGCCGCCATTCCAGAGTTCGTCCTGTCCATGCCGCGCGTGCTGCACTGAGCAAACCCGGCTCCATGAAAAAAGCCCCGCAGTGCGGGGCTTTTTCCTTGCGGGCCGAAGCCGAATCAGCTGCGGTAGTCGGCGTTGATCTTCACATAGTCGTAGGAAAAGTCGCAGGACCAGATTGTGGTTTCGGCAGTGCCGCGCCCCAGATCGATGCGGATGGTGATCTCCGCAGCCTGCATGATGCGCGAACCCGTGGCCTCGCTATAGCCGGCCGCACGGCCGCCATGCTCGGACACCAGTGCTTCCTCGCCGTTCGACGCCAGCCAGATCTTGGTCTTGCTGACATCCAGATCCGAGATGCCGGCGTAACCGATAGCGGCCTGGATGCGGCCCAAATTGGGGTCAGAGGCGAAGAAAGCGGTCTTGACCAGAGGCGAGTGGCCGATGGCATAGCCGACCATGCGGCACTCTTCGGTGTTCTTGCCGCCGCCGACCTGGATGCTGATGAACTTGGTCGCGCCTTCGCCATCGCGCACGATGGCCTGCGCCAGCTCGCGCGCCACATCGATCAGTGCTTGCTTGAGTTCGTTCCACTGCGCATGCGTTTCATCCACGCTGACACCGGCGGCGCCGGTGGCGATCATGATGAAGGAGTCGTTGGTCGAGGTGTCGCCGTCGACGGTGATGCAGTTGAAGCTTTGGTCCGCAGTCTCCTTGACCAGGGACTCCAGCAGCGCTGCCGGCATGCCGGCGTCGGTAGCGAGGAAGCCCAGCATGGTCGCCATGTTCGGACGGATCATGCCGGCGCCTTTGGAAATGCCGGTGATAGTGACGGTCTTGCCATCGACGGTAATCCGGCGCGAGGCGGCCTTGTGCACCGTGTCGGTCGTCATGATGCCTTGCGCGGCCTCGTGCCAGCCATCGGCCTTGAGATTCGCCTGCGCCTTGGGCAGGCCGGCGATGACGCGGTCAGCCGGCAGCAGTTCGAGAATCACGCCGGTAGAGAACGGCAGCACCTGCCGTGCCTCTATGCCCAGCAGCTTGGCAGCGGCGTCGCAGGTGGCCTGTGCCGCCTGCATGCCCGGCTCGCCGGTGCCGGCATTGGCAATCCCGGTATTGATGACAAGGGCGCGAATATCATTGCCAGCGGCCAGGTGAGTGCGGCACAGCGTCACCGGCGCGGCGCAGAAGCGGTTCTGCGTGAACACGCCGGCGGCCACGCTGCCCGGCGCGAGCTCGATCAGCGTCAGGTCCTTGCGGTTCTTCTTGCGCACCTCGGCTTCGGTCACCCCCAGGCGCACACCGCCGACGGCATGCAGTTGATCGGGCGTGCTGGGGCTGTAATTCACGGGCATAGCTAATCCTTAAATCGAAATTCAGTTCGAAGCAGTCGGACGAGCCAACGCTTCTTCGGAAAAAACCAGGTTCCACAAACCGCGCACGGCATCGACATGCGCGGCCATCTCGGCAATCGGCACGCGCGGCCGGGCGCCGTTCAGGCGCAGCGCGTGCTGACGGCGGCGATATTCGCGATAGGCCTTGCGCACACGCTCGGCCAGGTCCGCGGGAATCAGGCCGAGGTCAGCGGCTATCTTCAAAAGCGCAATGTTACCGAGATTGCCGGTCAGTTCGGCAAACTCGTGCGCATGTGCCAGGATCAGGTATTGGACGATGAACTCGACATCGACCAGGCCACCGAGGTCATGCTTGATGTCGAACACATCCTTGCCCAGGCCCTTGCTCGCATGGGTATCCAGCATCTTCTGGCGCATGGCGAGCACCTCGGCGCGCAGGGCCGCCCGGTCCCGCGCCTGACGCAGAATCTCGATGCGCACCGATTCGAACTCCGCGCCGATGCGCGGGTCCCCCGCTGCAAAGCGCGCGCGGGTCAGCGCCTGATGCTCCCACATCCACGCCGACTCCCGTTGATACTTGCGAAAAGAGGCCATCGAGCTCACCACCAGGCCGCTCTCACCGTTGGGGCGCAGGCGCAGATCGGTCTCGAACAGCTGCCCGGCCGGTGTCTGCGCCGACAGCCAGGTATTCACGCGCGTCCCAAGACGCGAATACACCTCGGCCGCATTCGTCGCCTCATCGTCGAACAGAAATACCAGATCGAGGTCAGAGGAGTAACCCAGCTCCTTGCCGCCAAGCTTGCCGTAGGCGATGACGGCAAAAGCCGGCGTGTCGCGATGCCGGGTCAGCAGCTTCTTCCAGGCCAGGCGCACCGCCTCCTCAAGCATGATGTCGGCCAGCGCGGAGAGGTGATCCGAAAGCTTCTCGACCGTGTAGAGGCCGGACAGGTCCTGGGTCAGCACGCGAAACACTTGCGCGTGATGGCTCTCGCGCATCAGATCCATCTGCCGCTCGGTATCCGGTTCGACCGCATCCAGCATGCCGACCAGTTCGGCGTGGAAGGCCTGCCAGTCCGGCTTGATGTCGAGCAGGCGCGGGTCCAGCAATTCATCGAGCAGGATCGGATGGTCGCGCAGATATTGCGCCGCCCATGAGGCCGCGCTGATCACCTGAGTGACCTTGGCCAGCGCATGCGGATACTGTTCCAGCAAGGCCAGATAGGCCGTGCGGCGGGCGATGACCTCCAGCAGGTCGAGCCCACGCGCCAGGGTCGCATCGGGATCACTGCTGGTGGCTGAAAGTTCGACCAGGCGCGGCACCAGCACATCCATGCGGGCGCGACTGTCGGCCGACAGCTGCTGGTAGCGGCTGCTCTTTTTCATCTGCGCCAGGCGCTGCGCCACCGCATCGGCATCCTTGTAGCCCAGCCCGGCGAGGCGGGTGCTGCAAAAGCCATCGTCCTCGGCGGCGCTCCAGACATCATCCAACTTGTGCTGTGCCTGATTCGGATCGTCGAACACGGCATGGAAGTGATTCGTCACCAGGCTGCGATAGTCGCCGAGCTGCGCAAGCAAGCCCGCGTAATCCGCAAAGCCCATGGCCCGGGCGACCAGCGCCTGGTCCTCGGCCTGCGTCGGCAGGCTGTGGGTTTGCGCATCGTCCAGATATTGCAGGCGGTGCTCGAGACGGCGCAGGAAGACATAGGCCTCGGTCAGCCGATCACAGGCCTCCTGTTGCAGAAGACCGCGCTCAGCCAGGCGCGCCAGTACCGCACAGGTCGGCTTGATCTGCAGCTTCTGGTCACGGCCGCCGCGTATCAATTGGAAGACCTGCGCCACAAACTCGATCTCGCGTATGCCGCCCGGGCCGAGCTTGACGTTGTCGGCCATGTCCTTGCGTTCGACCTCGCGGCGTATCTGCGCGTGCAGCTCGCGCATGGCGTTGATGGTGCCGTAATCGAGGTACTTGCGGAACACGAAGGGGCGGCGGATCGCTTCCAGCTCATCCTGCTGACCGCCGCTGAGCGGCCGTGCCTTGATCCAGGCGTAGCGCTCCCACTCGCGCCCCTGCGTGATGAGATAGTTCTCCAGCATCTCGAAGCTGCACACCAGCGGGCCGGAATCACCATTCGGACGCAAACGCATGTCGACGCGGAAGACTTGGCCGTGTTCGGTCACATCAGCGATCGCATTGATCAGCTGCTTGCCCAGGCGGGTGAAAAACTCGAAATTCGAAATGCCGCGTTCGCCATCCGTCTCCCCATCGTCCGGATACACGAAGATCAGGTCGATGTCCGACGACACATTCAGTTCGCGGCCGCCGAGCTTGCCCATGCCGATCACGATCAGCTCCTGCACCTCCCCCGCTGCATTGCGCGGCAGGCCGTGGCGGGCGGCCAGGACGGGCGTGAGCACCTGCAGGGCCGTCTCCACCGCAACTTCGGCCAGCAGGCTCATGCCCTCGGTCACCTCAGCCAGCGGCGCCAGGCCGGCAAGATCGCGTGCGGCGATGTGCAGATAGGCACGTTGCTTCATGCGGCGCAGCACCGGCTTCAGCGTTTCCTCATTCAGCGTCTGCGCCGCCAGCCAGGCACGCAATTGCGAGGGTGTGAGCGGCTCGGACCAGGCCGCCTCCACTTCAGCGGCCAGCTCAGGGCGCGCCTGCGCAAGGCGGCTCAGATAGCGGGACAGGGGCAGGACTTCAGTAAAGGAGGCGGACATGGCGCGCGGCGGGCGGGGCTCGGAGGCTAGCGGCCGGTAAAGCCGGCCTGTGGCGTGGGGTAAAATGCGTAACATGCATTCTAGCGTCAGCCGGGCCCGCCACGCTGCGTGTTGAAGAGATTGCAAATTGTTTCCTCCGTACTGCAGACGAACGGCCTCTGGCACAGTTCAAATCCGTAGCCGCCACCCGCCGCAAGCGCTCCAATTTCGCCAGGACCCTTTTTGAATCCGATCCTCAAACGCAGCCGGACCCTGCTTGCCCGCCCCTTGCCCGCAGCCCTGCGTGCGCGCTGGGAGAAGTTGAGGCGTCCTCTGCTGTGGCTGGCCCTGATCGGCTACTTTGCCTTCGCTGGCCTGTTCCTGACGCTGCGTTACGCCGTGCTGCCGCATATCGCCGACTATCGCAGCGATATCGAGCAGGCCATCGTCGCGGCGATCAAGCTGCCCGTCGCCATTGGCGGAATCGAGGCCGACTGGCAGGGCCTGCGCCCCCGCCTGCTGCTGCACGACGTGCGCGTGGCAGATCAGGCCGGCCGCCCGGCCCTGGGCTTTGAGCGCATCGAGGCCGTGGTCGGCTGGTCCTCGTTGTGGCATTTCGATCTGCGCCTGCACCGCCTGTCCATCGACGCGCCAGAGCTGAACATGCGCCGCGAGGCTGACGGGCGGATTTTCATCGCCGGCCTGCCGCTCAACCAGGACGACAGCGAGGACGCGCGTCTGTCCGACTGGGTGTTGGCGCAGGGGCAGATCGTGATCCGCGACGCCACGCTGAACTGGGATGACGCCCTGCGGCAGGCACCCACGCTGACGCTGAAGAAAGTGAACTTCAATCTTCGCAACAATGGCCGCCGCCACCGCTTCGGCCTCACTGCCGAGCCCCCGGCCGCATTGGCAACCCGGCTCGACATGCGCGCTGACGTCAGGGGCGGCGATCTCGCCCAGTTCGACCGCTGGCTGGGCCAGCTCTATGCCGAACTCGACTACGCCGACCTGGCCGTCTGGCGCACCTGGGTGGATTACCCCATCACCCTGACGCGTGGCAGCGGCGGCCTGCGCCTGTGGATGGACTTCAGTGCCGCGCAGCCGCAGGACAAGGCGCGCCCCGCCGAGGAAACCAGCCCGGAGGCTGCCGCTTTCGCCAGCAGAATCACCGCCATCACCGCCGACGTGGCGCTGTCCGATGTGCAGATGAGGCTGGGGGCCAAGCTGCCCATGCTGGACCTGCAACGCCTGCACGGCCGCTTCAGCGCACAGCGCGACGGCGGCGACTTCGTGGCCGAAGGCAGGAAGCTCGCGCTGTCCACCCAGGCAGTGGCGGGCGGACCAGGCGCCATCGACCTTGGCCCGCTGGATTTCCGTGTTGCACTCGGCATGGACGAAACCGGCCGCGCCGAACGCATGGATGCGAACTTCAATACCCTGGATCTCGGCAAGCTCGATGCGCTGGCCGCCTACCTGCCCCTGCCGGAAGAATATGTACGTCAGTTGGCCAAGCTGGAGCTGGAGGGACGCATCGATGAACTTGAAAGCCGCTGGGATGGTCGCCGTCAGCGCTACGCCATCAAGGGCCGCTTCCACGACCTCGGCATCGCCTCCTATGACGCGCTGCCGGGCGTACGCAAGCTCAGCGGCAGCATAGACGGCACCGATACGGGCGGCAGCATCGTGCTCAACAGCCGCAACGCCCAGCTCTCGCTGCCCAGTGTATTTCCCGAACCGGACATTGCACTGAACAAACTCGACGCCAAACTGAACTGGAAGCGCAAGGACAGCAAGTACGACGTCAATATCGAGACGCTGAGCTTTGCCAATGCGGATGCGGAAGGTACGGCGCAGGGCCGCTACCACGGCGAGACCGGCAAGCCTGGCAGCATCGACCTGAACGCACAATTGAAGCGCGCAGAAGGCACGGCGGTGTGGCGCTATCTGCCGCTGGCGGTGAACCAGGATGCACGCGACTGGGTCCGGCAGGGCATCCTCGACGGTCATTCCAATGACGTCAAGCTGGTGCTCAAGGGTGATCTGGCAAAGTTTCCCTTCCCGGACGGCAGCGGCACTTTCAAGGTGCTGGTCAAAGCGCACAACGCCACGGTGCGCCCAACGCCGGCCTGGCCCGACATCACCGGCATCGATGGCGACCTGGCCTTCGTCGGTGTGGGCATGTTCATCAACGCGCATAAGGGCCAGGTGCTGGGCGCCAGCCTGTCCGGCGTACGCGCCGAAATCGCCGACCTTGATTCCGTCATCGATCAGACGCTGACCATCAGCGGCAAGGCCAAGGGTCCCACCCAGGAGTTCCTCAATTTCATCGAGGCCAGTCCGGTCGGGGAACGCATCAATCATTTCACCGCGCCGATGGCAGCCAGCGGCAATGGCGAGCTGGACCTCAAACTCAAGCTCACCTTGCACGATCTCGATCAGAGCACCGCCGAGGGTAGCTATCTCTTCGACAACAACAAGCTGACGCCCGACCCTTCGCTGCCGCAACTGACCGAAGTGCACGGCAGGCTGGACTTCACCGGCGACGGCATCAGCGTCAAGGAAGCTCACGCCAACATGCTCGGCGCACCGGTCGTCATCAAGGTCGCGACCGAAACGGACGGGCGCATCGAGGTGGATGCCGCCGGCCAGTTCAATGTCGCCGCCATGCGTAAGCTCTACCCCATGCCGCTGTTCGATCAGCTCTCGGGCAGTGGCCGCTGGAAGGGACTGTTCTCCATCCGCAAGAATGACGTGGATGTGCGCATTACCTCCGATCTGGTTGGGCTGACCAGCAATCTGCCTGAACCGTTCAACAAGACCGCCGCGGCTCCCATGGAGTTGCGCATCGAGCGCAAGACGCTGGCGCCGGAAACCGCCGGCAAAAAGCCGGCGCGCGCGCCGGCGGGCCCGCAGCGCGAAATGCAGGAGATCGTGCTCGGCAAGCTGCTGCGCGCCCAGTTTTTGCGCAATGTCGGCGCCAGCGAAATACAGCGCGGCTACATGGCGCTCGGCAATGGCGCGGAAGCGGCGCGTCTGCCCGAACGCGGCGTGCTTTTCAGCGCCGATCTGGCCCGTTTCGATATCGATTTCTGGCAGCGTATGCTGACCTCAAGCAGCGGCAATGCGAGCAAGAGCGCGGGCAAGAGCCCCAGCAAGGACAGCAGCCTG
This sequence comes from Rhodocyclaceae bacterium, assembly GCA_035565355.1. Lineage (GTDB taxonomy): Bacteria > Pseudomonadota > Gammaproteobacteria > Burkholderiales > Rhodocyclaceae. Next base: position 8,199 of record DATMSM010000012.1, on the reverse strand, counting down.
CCTTTTAATCAACTCGACCTGCGGACGAATGAGCTCGTCTTCCTCAATCGCACGCTGCAGGATGTAAGGCTGAACGCACAATCGAGCGGCACGCTGTGGAAAGCCGACTTCCGCAGCAAGGGTGTGAGCGCACAGCTTGACTGGCAGCCGGGCAAGGATGGCAAGCCGGGCCGCATCAGCGGCCGTATTCCGCAGCTGACCATCCCCGACCCGAATCAACAGGTCACGGAGATCGCCCGCCTGCAGGACAATGCCGGCGATCAACTGCCGGCGCTGGCGCTGGTCATCGACAACATCAGCGTGCGTGGGCACCATTGGGGAGCGGTCACGCTGGATGCCGAGAACCGGGGCGGTTACTGGAACGCGAAGTTCTCGGTCAACAATGAGGACGGTAGCCTCAGTGGTGATGGCCGCTGGCGCCCGGATGCGCAACAGCATGACACGCAGATCAACTTCCGCCTCAAGGCCAGTAGCCTGGAGAAATTATTGGCACGGGCCGGCTATGCGGACGCCATCCGGCGCGGCACCGTCAATCTCGAAGGCAACCTCGACTGGAACGGCTCGCCCTTGAATATCGACTATCCAACGTTGAACGGCAAACTCAAGGTCGACATGCAGAACGGGCAGTTCAAGAAGCTGGAACCGGGTATCGGGCGTCTGTTGGGCGTGCTCAGTCTGCAGTCGATCCCGCGTCGCGTGACCCTGGATTTTCGTGACATCTTCTCGGAAGGCTTCGCCTTCGACAGCATACGCGGTGATGTCAATGTCTCGCAGGGCGTGATGGAAACCCGGGAATTCGCAATCCAGGGGCCGGCCGCCACCGTGCGCATGTCGGGCAACGTGAATCTGCCGGCGGAAACCCAGAACCTGAACGTACGTGTACAGCCGGTACTGGGCGACACCTTGGCGGTAGGCGCCATGATCGCCAATCCGGCCATAGGCGCCGTCGCCTGGCTGGCGCACAAGGTGCTGAAGAATCCGATCGACCAGGCCTTTGCCTTCGAGTATCAGGTCACCGGAAAATGGGAAGATCCCAAGGTCGCCAAAATCAACACCGGCCGCGACATCAACAAGGCGATTGAAGAAGAAATCGCCAAGCAGAATCCGGTGCTGAACAAGGACGCACCCAAGGAAACGGAACGCAAGTAAGCCCGCTGGCACGAGCAACACTGAGCTGCATCTTTAGATTTTTGTACGCAGGAAGCCATGACCACGACACGCATCGCCGCCATCCAGATGACCTCCGGGCCCGAGGTCGGCCCGAATCTCGAAACCGCCGGGCGTCTGATCGCCAAGGCCGCCGCCCAAGGTGCCAAGCTGGTGGCCCTGCCCGAGTACTTCCCCTTTATCGGTGCCAGCGACGAGGCGCGCTTCGCTGCGCGCGAAGTCCTGGGCTGTGACCCCGAACACGGCCCCATCCAGGACTTTCTGGCTTTCACCGCGAAGAAGCACGGCGTCTGGATCGTCGGCGGTTCGCTGCCGCTCGATTGCGGCGACCCGGCCAAACTGCTCAACACCTGCCTGGTTTTCGACGACCAGGGCCAGCAGGCTGCCCGTTACGACAAGATCCATTTATTCTCCTTCCGCAAGGGGGCGGAGGAATACAACGAATCGCGCACCATACGCCCGGGCAGCGGCGTAGTCGCCTTCGACTCGCCCTTCGGCCGCATCGGCCTCGGCATCTGCTACGACCTGCGTTTCCCCGAACTTTTCCGCCAGGCCGGCTTCGAAAAGCGTATCGATCTCTTCATCCTGCCGGCCGCCTTTACCGAGACCACCGGCAAGGCACACTGGGAGGTGCTGTTGCGCGCCCGCGCCATCGAAAACCTCTGTTATGTCATGGCCCCCGCCCAAGGCGGCCGCCACCCCACCGGCCGCATGACGCACGGCAACACCATGATCATCGACCCGTGGGGCGAGGTGCTGGCCCGCCTGGACAAGGAGCCCGGTGTTATCGTTACGGACATGGACCTGGAGCGCATCAGCCGGGTCCGCAGCAATCTGCCGGCGCTTGAGCACGCGGTACTGCTCAAGCGTTGATTCGGGCGTCGTTGATTCAAGATCAATCGCCCCCATGTGAATACTTCCGGCTGTTTTGCCGAAATGAGCTTTTATGACCACTAATTCCGCCCTGCTCCAGACCGCCGAACAATGCCTGCTGGCCCCTTATGACCTGACGCCGGGCAAGCTGGATCGCGTCTTCGGCTCCCTGTTCGGCCACAGCCTCGACTACGCCGACCTCTACTTCCAGTACAGCCGTTCCGAAGGCTGGAGTCTGGAGGAAGGCATCGTCAAGTCCGGTAGCTTCAATATCGAACAGGGCGTCGGCGTGCGTGCCATCAGCGGCGAGAAGACGGCCTTCGCCTATTCAGACGACATCAGCCTGCCGGCCCTGCTGGGCGCTGCCGAGGCCACGCGTGCCATCGGCAGCAATGGCAGCAAGGGCGTGCCCGCCGCGCTGAAAAGCAGCATCGCGCGCGCACCGCTGTATGCCGCCATAGATCCGATTGCCTCGCTGCAGGATACCGAGAAGGTCGCTCTGCTCGAGCGTCTGGAGAAGTTCGCGCGCGCCATCGACAGGCGCGTGGTCGAAGTCATGGCCAGCGTCGCCGGCACCTGGGAGGTCATCATGGTGGCGCGTTCCGACGGCCACCTCGCCGCCGATGTGCGCCCGCTGGTGCGCGTCTCGGTCACTGTCATCATGGAAGAGAACGGACGGCGTGAACAAGGCTCCTCCGGCGGCGGTGGTCGCTTCGACTACGGCCACTTTACCGATGCCGTGCTCAAGGACTACGCGGCCAAGGCCGTGCATCAGGCCGAAGTGAACCTGCGCGCCAAGCCGGCGCCGGCCGGCAGCATGACGGTGGTACTCGGCAACGGCTGGCCCGGCATCCTGCTGCACGAAGCCATCGGCCACGGTCTCGAGGGTGACTTCAACCGCAAGGGCAGCTCGGCCTTCGCCGGCCGCATCGGCCAGCAGGTCGCGGCCAAGGGCGTGACCGTGGTGGACGACGGCACCCTGCCGAATCGCCGCGGTTCTCTCACGATCGACGACGAAGGCAATCCGACCCAGCGCACCGTGCTGATCGAAGACGGCATCCTCAAGGGCTACATCCAGGATTCGCTCAACGCGCGCCTGATGGGTGTGGCACCGACCGGCAACGGCCGCCGCGAGTCCTACGCCCACCTGCCCATGCCGCGTATGACCAATACCGTCATGCTGAACGGCCCGGACGGCGGCAAGGACCCGGAAGAAATCATCAAGTCGGTGAAGAAGGGCCTCTACGCAGCCAACTTCGGTGGCGGTCAGGTCGACATCACCAGCGGCAAGTTCGTCTTCTCCGCCGCCGAGGCCTACATGATCGAGAACGGCAAGATCACCTACCCGGTCAAGGGCGCCACCCTGATCGGCAACGGTCCGGACGTGCTCACGCGTGTCTCCATGATCGGCAACGACATGGCGCTCGACCCGGGTGTCGGCACGTGCGGCAAGGAAGGCCAGAGCGTGCCTGTCGGTGTGGGGCAGCCGACGCTGAGGATCGATGGGCTGACTGTCGGTGGGACAGCTTAAGGCCTATCTTCAAGCTTCCGCAGCACTAATCGCCAATGCCGGGTCTCGCCCCGGCGGGCGAGTTCTTTCTTGTTATACGACAACCCGAAGGGTTGCGGTGGAGGCTAACCTGCGCCAGCAGGTTAAGCGCGTAGCGCGGCCGTAACCACAAGAAAGGAACCAAAGAAACGTACCCTCCTCGCCGCCGGCTGCGCCGGTGCCTTCGCTCCAAGCGCTCAATGCGGCCGACGCGGAAACTCGCTTCGCTCAGACAGCCGCGTCGGACAACTCCGCATTGATCACTTTCCGCTCAGCGGCTCAGAAGGGATAGGGAACACCCATCGCAGTTTGTGCCCCATCGGTTTGCTTTGTCTCCCCTTCTGGCTCGCCGAACGCAGGGTGAATCATGCGGAGGTTTCCGGCTTGGCTGTCTGAGCGCAACGCAGTGAAGCGAGTTCCAAGCCGGCCGCATGAGTCGCCCGGAGTGAGGGTGGCCCGCAGGGCCGAGACAGGGGGTCGCCTTTTCTTTGGGTACTTTCTTTTGGCGAAGCAAAAGAAAGTACCTCGGCTGTCGGGACGAACTCCCGACATGGGCCTATGCACGCCAGATAGCGAGCCCTTCGGCAAACTCAGGGAAAACGAAAGAAATCAGAACTCCATCCTGTAGTTCGCCGCCTGCAGCAGGCGTGCATTCAGCACCATGTTCTCGAGCACCAGCTTGGTGATCGTCGCCGCCGCCATCAGCTCGCGGTCGGCGTAGGTGAGGGACTGAAACACTTCCGAGTCCATCAGCTCGCTGACATTGCAGCAGGCAAGCTCGCGCAGATTGTCTTCGTCAAAGGGCAGATCGGCATAGTCGATGGGGTCTTCCGACTCGATCTGCATCAAGAGGCCGAACAGGTCTTCTGTCTTCATCTGGCATGCCCTCCTGTAAAGCGACAGGATCACCTTACGTCGCCGCGGAAAAACCTGAAACGAAAAATAGCGGCGGACTCGGTGTCTAAATCTCCCTGCCTGAATTCAGTATGGCCTAAAACAACTCGGCTTGCGCGGAAGGCTTGCGCGGTTTTACAAAACGGCTGCAATCGAGCTGCGGCCAGGCACGCCGATGCCGGTCCAGCCCCAGGCGCTTGGCCGCAATGCGGTAGCGCTGCTGCAAGATATCTGCGAACGCGCCTTCGCCGCGCATGCGGGTGCTGAAGTCGCTGTTGTAATCCTTGCCACCACGCATCTGCTGGATCAGGCTCATCACATGCCGGGCCCGGCCCGGCGCATGCGTATCCAGCCAGTCGCGAAACAGGGGACTCAGTTCGCGAGGCAGGCGCAGCAAGGTGTACCACGCATTGCTAGCACCGGCTTCCAGGGCGGCGCCCATGATGCTTTCCAGTTCATGATCATTGAGTGCCGGCATGATGGGCGCAATCGACACACCGACCGGAATGCCGGCGCGGCTGAGTTCGCGCACCACTTCCAGGCGGCGCGCCGGGCTGGCCGCACGCGGCTCCGACTGGCGCGCCAGCTCGGCATCCAGCGTGGTGATGGTGACAGCAACATGGCACAGCCGCTCCTGCGCCATCGCCGCCAGTAGATCGAGATCGCGCAGGATCAGCGCAGACTTGGTCACCATGCCGACCGGGTGCTTACACTCGGTCAGGAGTTCCAGAATACCGCGCGTGATGCCGAGCTTTCTTTCCGCCGGCTGCCAGGCATCGGTATTCATGCCCAGCGCAATCGGTGCACATGCATACGCCGGCTTGGACAGTTCGTTTTTCAGTACGGCCACGGCATCTGGCTTGTAGAGGATCTTGGTTTCGAAATCGAGGCCGGGTGAGTAACCCAGGTAGGCGTGCGAAGGTCGTGCATAGCAGTAGATGCAGCCATGCTCGCAACCGCGATAGGGATTGATAGTGCGGTCGAAGGGCAGATCAGGCGAGCTGTTGTACGTAATCACGCTCTTCGCGGTATCCACAACGAGCGTGGTTTTGAGGGGCGCCACTTCGTCTTCCAGCCACCAATCGTCGGCCACACGCTCACGTTGCTGCGCGTCATAGCGGCTGACCATGTTCAAGGTTGCGCCGCGGCCCTTGCGGCTCAATGGCGGCAGTATGACTTGGGGAGGCGGTTCGAACTCGTCGTCCATGCCTTGATTAAACACCCGGCGCGGCTCATGGGGTGAGCCGCTTACAAAGTCGCCTATTCGAGACGATGGGCCTTGGGCGTAGCCGGGCCGTGCAAGTGACCGAGTTCGTGCAACATATTCAACGACCGTCCGATGCGCTCGGCACGAGCAAACCAGGCAGTCGCCTGCTCGGCTGGCAGATGCGCGTCCAGCGTCTGGCGAAACAGGTTCAGCCAATCCACCAGCAGTTCGGGCGTGAAACCGGCCTCGGCATGTTTCGTCGGCACCTGATAGCTGTAGTCGAGATAGCGCTCGCCGCCCAGCGTCACCCACCAGAAGTGGGTCAGGATTTCCAGGTGCTGCGGCCAGTCGTGCACGCGCGCGAAAGGCACCGACAGGGTCGGATGCTGGCGAACCTGCGAATAAAAAGCCGCGACCGTTTCTGCTACGCGGTCGCGGCCGATGTCGTGCGCAATGTCACGCATAAGGCTTTAGTTAGTCGTATTGTTTGGCGTAGTCGGCATCATTGTAAAGCGCTTTGGGATACTGGCTGGCGCCGTATTCGCGAATAAGCTTCTGACCTGCCGGCGAGGCCACGAAGGCGATGAATTTCTCCGCCGTGTCACGACCCGGAGTCGCTCCGGGCGGCGCGACGATGGCGTGATAGGTGTTCACGAGGAAGCAGTCGCCGCGGAACAATATCTTCAGCGACGGCGCCACGCCCTGCTCCATGATCCAGGTACTCGAGTCCGACATAAAGTAGGCACCTTCGGCGTTGGCACGCTTGAGGCTGGCGGTCATGAAGTCCTTGGTCTCGATGTACCAATCGCCGACCGGCTTGATGTTCGCCTTGGCCCAGACCTGCAACTCCTTCTGGTGCGTACCGGAGTTATCGCCGCGCGACACGAACTTGGTCTTGGCCGCGGCAATCCGTGCATAGGCATCGGCAGCGTCCTTGGCTTTGGCAATGCCGGCGGGATCACTGGCCGGTCCGACGATGTAGAACTCGTTCGATCCAATCAGCGTCTTGCCGGCAGCCCAGCCGTCGGCCACCGCCTTGTCGACCTGGGTTGGTGCATGCACCATGGCCATGTCGACCTTGCGCTCCTTCAAAAGCTGCATGGATTGACCAGTGCCGGCCTTGACCCACACCAGCGTCGCATCGGCCTGCTTGCCGAACGCCTCGCCCAACTCCTTCAACAAGCCAAGTTCGCCTGGACTGCCAGTGGCCAGGCTGAAGCGCTGGGAACCGCTGCCGTATTCGGCGGCAGCAGTCTGAGCGTTTGCGGAGGTGGCGGTCATGCCAAGCAGGGTAGCGAGAACACAAGTTAAACGCAGCGCACGCATGACGTGCTTACTTCTTCTTAGCCACCGGCTTGGCTTCGGCCGACTGTTCAGCATTCGGGAAGAAGAGCTGATCATCGCCGATCTTGTAGGCGGCAATGGCGCGCTGGCCGGCCGGCGACACAACCCAGTCGATGAACTTCTGGCCGGCTTCCTTCTTGACGTGGGAATGCTTGGCGGGGTTCACCAGGATCACGCCGTACTGGTTGAACAGGCGCTGGTCGCCCTCAACCACGACGGTCAGGTTCTGGCGGTTCTTGAACGAGAGCCAGGTGCCGCGGTCGGCCAGGATGTAGCCGTTCATGGCGGCGGCGCTGTTGAGCGCCGGGCCCATGCCGGAACCGGTGTCCTTGTACCAGGGGCCCTTGGCCTTGTCGAGGTCAATACCGGCCATCTTCCACAGGCGCAGCTCGGCGGCATGGGTGCCGCTCTTGTCGCCGCGCGAAACGAACTGGGCCTTGGCGGCTTCGATCTTCTTCAGCGCTGCGGTGATGTCCTTGCCGCCGGCAACCTTGGCCGGATCATCCTTCGGGCCGATCAGAACGAAGTCGTTGTACATGACTTCCTGACGCTTGACGCCAAAGCCTTCGGCAATGAATTTCTCTTCGGCTACCTTGTCATGGACGAACACCACGTCGGCATCGCCGCGGCGTGCCATGTCCAGCGCCTGCCCGGTACCGAGGGCAACCACGCGCACCTTGATGCCGCTGTCCTTGGTGAAGATCGGCAGGATGAAGTTGAACAGGCCGGACTGTTCGGTCGAGGTAGTCGACGAGACGGTAATGTAATCATCGGCGGCATGGGCCGGCAGAGTGGCGGCCAGCGGCACGCTAACCGCGGCGGCAAGCAAAAGGCGACGGATTAGATTCATGGTAACTCCTCCTTTAAGAAATCGGATGCTGCGGTGGAACGCGGTTGCTGGAAGAACTCGGTCGCGGGCGTGTGTTCAGTCACCCGCCCCTGCTGCACAAAAACGATGTCCTGTGCCAGACGGCGCGCCTGGCCGAGATGGTGGGTCACCATGACGATGGTCGTGCCCTGTGCGTGTAGCTCGGCCAGTGTGGCTTCGATGGCGCGCGTGGCGACCGGGTCGAGACTGGCGGTGGGCTCGTCGAGAAACAGGATGGCCGGCTCCAGCGCCACGGCGCGCGCCAGCGCAACGCGCTGCTGCTCGCCGCCGGACAGC
>DATMSM010000011.1:0-9836 GCA_035565355.1 Rhodocyclaceae bacterium | reverse complement strand
CCCCATTTCGTCGATCAGCCCGCCGACCTGATCCTGCGCGGGCTGTCGGGGCGTATCGTTGCACGGGCGGACATGCCGCCGGTCGACATGCCGGCGGCGCGCAAGATGCTGGCAGAAGCCGGCGTCGATGCGTCGCAGATTGAGGGCAGCGGCCGTGGCGGCCGCGTGACCAAGGCCGATGTGCAGAACATGAGCAAGCCGGTGGCTGTTCCGGCCACGCCGGCATCTACACCGGCGGCTGCGCCTCGCCCATCGTTACCACAGCCACCCGCCATTAGTGTCGAGGCCACCCTTGCCGGCCGTCCGGAGCAGCGCGTGCCCATGTCACGCTTACGTGCCCGCGTCGCCGAGCGCCTGCTCCAGTCCCAGCAACAGAACGCCATCCTGACCACCTTCAACGAGGTGAATATGGGGCCGATCATAGAGCTGCGCACCAAGTATCGCGACAAGTTCGAAAAGGAACACGGCGTCAAGCTCGGTTTCATGTCCTTCTTCGTCAAGGCGGTGGTGGCAGCCCTGAAGAAGTACCCGGTCATCAATGCCTCGGTGGACGGCAGCGACATTGTCTACCACGGTTATTTCGATATCGGCATTGCCGTCGGCACTCCGCGTGGCCTGGTTGTGCCCATCCTGCGTGATGCGGACCAGATGAGCCTGGCCCAGATCGAAAAGAAGATCGCCGAATTCGGCAAGAAGGCCATGGACGGCAAGCTGTCCATGGAAGAGCTGAGCGGCGGTACTTTCTCCATCTCCAATGGCGGCGTATTCGGCTCCATGCTGTCTACGCCCATCATCAATCCGCCGCAATCGGCCATCCTCGGTATTCATGCGACCAAGGACAGGCCGGTGGTGGAAAACGGCCAGATCGTGATCCGCCCGATCAACTACCTGGCGCTGTCCTACGACCATCGCATCATCGACGGTCGCGAGGCGGTGCTGGGCCTGGTGACCATCAAGGAAGCGCTGGAAGATCCTGCTCGCTTGCTGCTTGATCTATAAGGCGGGAGAACAGCCATGAAAGAATTCGACGTCGTCGTCATCGGCGCCGGCCCGGCCGGCTATGTGGCGGCTATCCGCGCCGCGCAACTGGGCCTGAAGTCGGCCTGCATCGAGTCCGAATCCTATGCCGACCCCAAGGGCCAGGTGCGCCTCGGCGGCACCTGCCTGAATGTCGGTTGCATTCCTTCCAAAGCCTTGCTGCAATCTTCCGAGCTGTTCGAGCAGGCCAACCATTCCTTCCGCATGCACGGCATAGGCGCGGAGAACGTAAGCATGGATGTGGCGACCATGTTGCGCCGCAAGGACAATATCGTTACTCAACTGACCACCGGCATACGCAGCCTGTTCAAGAAAAACAAGGTGACGCTGCTGTCCGGGCACGGCCGCTTTGTCGGTCGCGAGGGCGACAAGTGGGTGGTCGAGGTGAAGGGCAAGGATGATGAGGAGCGAGTCGCGGCCACGCATGTCGTCGTCGCCACGGGCTCCAGCGCCCGCCATCTCGATGACGTGCCGGTGGATAACCGCATCGTCTGCGACAACATCGGGGCACTTAGTTTCGAAAGCGTGCCCAAACAGCTCGGCATCATTGGTGCGGGTGTCATCGGCCTGGAGCTGGGTTCGGTGTGGAAGCGCCTGGGCGCTGAGGTCACCATCCTCGAAGCCGCGCCGGACTTCCTCGCCGCCGCTGATCAGGCTGTGGCCAAGGAGGCCTGGAAGGTATTTACCGCCAGCCAGGGGCTGAACATCCAGCTCGGCGTGAAGATAGGCGAGGTGAGCACCAGCGATGCCGGTGTGCGCATCACCTACGAGACTGCGGAAGAGAGCCGGACGCTGGAAGTCGATCGGCTGATCGTCTCCGTCGGCCGTTCGCCGAATACGGCCGGTCTAGGCGCAGAAGCGGTCGGGCTGCAGCTCGATGAGCGCGGCCGCATTGATGTGGATGCGCAATGCCGCAGCAATCTCGACAATGTGTGGGCGGTCGGCGATGTGGTGCGCGGCCCCATGCTGGCGCACAAGGGCATGGAAGAAGGCGTGATGGTGGCTGAATTGATGGCGGGCCAGGCCGGTCATGTGGATATGAACACCATCCCCTGGGTGATCTATACGCATCCCGAAATTGCCTGGGTCGGCAAGACCGAACAGCAACTCAAGAACGAGGGCACCGAATACAAGGTCGGGCAGATTCCCTTCCTGGCCAACGGCCGTGCGTTGGGGCAGGGCGACACCACGGGCTTCGTCAAGATGTTGGCTTGCGCCAGCACCGACCGGATTCTGGGCATGCATGTATTCGGCACCAATGCCTCGGAGCTGATCGCCGAGGCGGTAGTCGCCATGGAGTTCGGCGCTTCGTCCGAGGATATTGCCCGTATTTGCCACGCCCATCCGACTCTCTCGGAAGCGGTGCATGAGGCAGCCCTGGCTATCGACAAGCGCGCACTGCATTTCTAGGGATTGGAGGCTAGGGGCCGGGGGAAATCAATGCGCCGGCGGCGCATGCTGAGTACCCGCTGGGCCGCTAGTTCCTGCCGCTGAGCAATGGACGCCCACCTGATCCTCAACGTGCCCGAGAAGGGCATGCTCGAACGTTTCGCCGATGAGGCGAGGCAGCGTGGCATCACGCCGGACGCCGCCCAGAATGCGGCTGCCGATCGCCTGCAGGACTTCTATGAGGCGCTGCTGGAGTTCAAGGCGGCACGCCGCACGGCCCTGCATCGCTTCCTGCTCAGCCCCGAACTGCCACGCGGCGTATGGATCTGGGGCGGCGTAGGGCGCGGCAAGAGTTTTCTGATGAACTGCTTCTTTGACGCGGTGCCCTATACGAAGAAGCGGCGCGTGCATTTCCATGCCTTTATGCAGGAAGTGCATGCCGCGCTCAATCAGCGGCGTGGCCAGGGACAGGCTGATCCGCTGGCCAGCGTCGCGCATGATATCGCCGAGAAGACCCGGCTTATGTGCTTCGACGAGTTCCATGTCAGCGACATTGCCGACGCGATGATCCTGGGCCGCCTGATGCAGGCCCTGTTCGACGAGGGGGTGGTGTTCTGCATCACCTCCAACTACCCGCCGGATCGGCTTTATCCCGATGGCTTGCATCGTGACCAGTTCCTGTCCGTGATCGCATTGCTGGAAAGCCGGCTCGATGTCATTGAGATCGATGCCGGCATTGATTATCGCAATCGCGTGCTGGCGCGCACCGAGAGCTACTACGTCGATGCCGACGAAGGCGTCTGGTACGAAATACAGCAGGCCTTCAGCAAGATCGCCGCGGGTGTCGGCAATGATGAGTCGGTGTATCTGAACGGCCGCGAGCTGCTGGTGGTGCGGCGTGCCGCTGGCGCCATTTGGTGCGATTTCCAGGCCTTGTGCGGTGAACCACGCGGGCAGGCCGACTACCTGGAGCTGGCGCGCCAGTTCCACACTCTGTTCCTGACCGGCGTCCCGCGCATGTCGGCGGGGCACGCATCCGAGGCGCGTCGCTTCACCTGGCTGATCGATATCCTCTACGATGCTGGCGTCAAGCTGGTGATCGCTGCCGATTGCGCGGCTGAGGAGCTTTATGTGAGCGGCGTCCACGCCGAGGAATTTCACCGTACCTCCAGTCGTCTGAGGGAAATGGGTTCGGCCGAATACCAGGCACAACCGCACCGCCCGCCGCAACGGGCCTGATTCCCACAGCGCAGTTCGGGAGCTCCTACACGCGGGCGTACTTATTTCTGCCACACAAGCACGGCGACTTTGTCTAGAATCGCCCCAAGGTCAGGCGAAGCTTCACAAGACACCCGCCCGGCCCAGGGGATAGAACAACATTGCTTGGCAGGAGGCTGCATGCTGCATGTTGGTCAGACGATACCGTCGTTCGAATTGCCGGATGCGGACATGGCAATGTTCAAATCCTCCTCGCTGCGCGGCAAGTCCCATGCAGTGCTGTTTTTCTATCCGCGCGACGACACGCCGCTGTGCACCATCGAAGCAGCCGATTTCAGCGACCACGAGAACGATTTCAACCGTCATCGTTGCGTGATCATCGGCGTGAGCCGTGACGACTGCCTGAAACATGCCGATTTTCGTGACAAGCACGGGCTTTCAATCCGGCTGCTTGCCGATACGGAAGGCAAGCTCTGCAAGCAGTTCGGCGTCCTACACTCTAAGGAGGTGGACGGCGTGAAAAAGCTCTGTGTGGTACGCTCTACCTTCGTCATCGACATGCACGGGGTGGTCCGGCACGCTTTGTACGATATTCACCCCCGCGGCCATGTGGCCGAGGTTTTTCAACTCGTGAAGGAACTTGATCGCACATGCAGATCACCAAAGACACAGTTGTCACGCTCGAGTATCGCGTGACTGACAGCGACGGCGGCCTCGTCGACGACGGCAAGCATCCGCTGACCTATCTCCACGGCGGCTACGGCGGCATCTTCGACCGTATCGAGGTCGAGTTGCAAGGCAAGGACGTCGGCGACAAGCTTGAAGTCAAGCTGCAACCGGAAGAAGCTTTCGGTGACTATGACGAGTCCCTGATCGCCATCGAACCGCGCTCGCTCTTCCCCGACAATATCGAAGTTGGCATGCAGTTCGAGCGCGGCAGCGAGGACGAAGAGGATGATGGCCTGCTGTACACCATCACCGATATCGCCGATGACAAGGTTGTCGTCGATGGCAATCATCCGCTGGCCGGCCAGTCGCTGGTGTTCTCCTGCACCGTCACCGATGTACGCCAGGCCTCCGCCGAAGAGCTCAGCCACGGCCATGTGCATGGTCCGGGCGGTCATCACCACTGATCCGCAGTTCCGCGTGGAAAAGCCAGCTTCGAGCTGGCTTTTTAATTTCAGCGGGGCAGTATGCACTGCCTGCGGCGGGTTTGATGAATGAAGCGTTTGCCGCCAGCGGCAGCTGCTCCTGAGGGCAGCGTAGCCTCGGCCGACTCTCTACTGGCCGAAGTGCGGGCCTGTACTCTATGCGCTCCGCATCTGCCTCACACTCCGCGCCCGGTGCTGCAGCTGCATCCTGCCGCGCGTATTCTGATTGCATCGCAGGCGCCGGGCAGGCGGGTGCACGAGACCGGTGTTGCGTTTGACGATGCCAGCGGTGAGCGGCTGCGGCGTTGGTTGAATGTCAGCTGTGCGCAGTTCTACGATCCCAACCTATTCGCCATCGTGCCTATGGGGCTTTGCTATCCTGGCAAAAGCCGCTCCGGCGATTTGCCGCCGCGGCCCGAGTGCGCGCCGCGCTGGCGTTTGCCCTTGCTGCAAACGTTCACGCAGTTGCAGCTCACGCTGGTGATCGGCCAGCATGCGGCGCGTTATCACCTGCCCGAAGAACAATCCGGCCTGACCGTCACGGTTCAGAACTGGCGCCAGCATTGGCCCTCCGTCGTGCCCATGCCCCACCCAAGTCCGCTCAACAATGGTTGGCTGGTGCGCAACCCGTGGTTCGAAGGCGAACTGGTGCCCGCATTGCAGGTGCGGGTCGCCGAGATATTGCAGGCTGCTGCGGGTCAGGATGGCGGCGCTTGAGGGATAGCCGCAGCGCCTGACAACAAGCTATTTTGCGAGCTTCTTCAAGGCGTACAGCTGGTCCAGGGCCTCGCGCGGCGACAGCGCGTCGGGGTCTATGGCTTCAAGGGCGCCGATCAACGCATGCGGTTCGGCTTCTACCGGCGGCGGTACGGCTGCAAACAGATCCGCCTGCGGAGAGGCGACGAGTTCGCGGTTTTCCAGCGCGACCAGGCGGCGCTTGGCGTCGCGTACCACGCTGCCGGGAATACCGGCCAGCGCCGCGACCTGGATGCCGTAGCTCTGCGAAGCCGGCCCTTCCTCGACCGCATGCAGGAAGACGATGCTGTGTCCGTGCTCGACCGCGTCAAGGTGCACATTGGCACACTCGGCGTAGTCTTCGGCCAGTCGCGTCAGTTCGAAATAGTGGGTGGAGAACAGCGTGAAGGCGCGGTTCTTCTCGAGCAGATGGCGGGCGATGGAGAAGGCCAGCGCCATGCCGTCGAAGGTTGAGGTGCCGCGCCCGATCTCGTCCATCAGCACCAGCGAGTGCTCGGTCGCGCCGTTGAGAATGGCGGCGGCCTCGGTCATTTCCACCATGAAGGTGGAACGGCCGGAGGCCAAATCATCTGAGGCGCCGATACGGGTGTAAATGGCGTCGAAGCGGCCAATGCGCGCCGCTGCGGCCGGCACGAAGGCGCCGCAATGGGCGAGCAGAACGATCAGCGCCACCTGGCGCATATAGGTCGATTTGCCGCCCATATTCGGGCCGGTAATCAACAGCATGCGGCGTGTCATCGCGAATCTGAGCGGATTGGCGATGAATTGCACGCCATGCTGCGCTTCGACCACGGGATGGCGGCCGGCGTCGATCTCGAGCACCGCTTCGGCCACCATCTCGGGGCGGCAGTAATTGCGTTCGCGTGCAATCGCGGCGAAGGCGCAGAGGCCGTCGAGCAGGGCGAGCGCACGGGCGATGTTCTGCAGCTGCGGAATATGCTGCGCCAGCATGTCCAGCAGGGCCTCATAGAGCTGCTTCTCCAGCGCCAGGGCGCGGTCGTTGGCGGAAAGCGCCTTGTCCTCGAAAGCCTTGAGTTCGGGCGTGATGTAGCGCTCGGCGTTCTTCAGCGTCTGGCGACGCCGGTAGTCGTCGGGAATTTTCTCGGCATGCGCATGCGTGACCTCGATATAGAAGCCATGCACCTTGTTGTACTCGACCTTGAGACTGCTGATGCCGGTGCGGGTTTTTTCGCGAGCCTCCAGCTCCAGCAGGAAGGCGCCGCAATTGCTCTGGATGGCGCGCAGTTCGTCCAGGTCGGCCGAGTAGCCGTCGGCAATGACGCCGCCTTCGCGCAGCACCGCCGAAGGTTCGCTGGTGACAGCTGCCTGCAGTAGCTGCAGTGCCGCCGCAGGAATGGCGATGTGCTCGCGCAGTTGCGTCAGCAGCGCAGCCTGCGGCACCTGTAGCAGGGCCTGTACTGAGGGCAGGGCGGCGAGGCTGTCGCGCAGTGCGGAAAGGTCGCGTGGGCGGGCGGACTTCAGGGCAATGCGCGAGCTGATGCGTTCGATGTCGGAGACCGCCTTGAGCGCCCGCTGGATTTCCGGAGCGATGCCGTAGCTGCCTGCGCCGAGCAGTTCGGCCACGGCCTCGTGGCGTGCGACGGCGATCTGGGGATTGGCCGAAGGGTGGTGCAAGGCATGCCGCAACCAGCGCGAGCCCATGCTGGTCGAGCAGCTGTCGAGCAGCGACAGCAGGGTCGGGGCGGATTCGCCGCGCAGCGTTTCGGTGAGTTCGAGATTGCGGCGCGTGGCCGCGTCGAGGCGCAGAAACTCGTGTTCCGACTCAAGCCGCAGGCCGGTGATATGGGCCAGGCTGCGCAACTGGGTGGCCTGCGCATACTGAAACAGCGCACCGGCGGCCGCCAGGGCCAGCGTCGGTTCGTCAGCGCCGTCGTCGATGCCGAAGCCGGCCAAGTCCTGGGTGCCGAAGTGGCCGGTCAGCAACTGGCGGGCGGTAGTGGCATCGAAATGCCATTGCGGCAGTTCACGCTGCGCCGTGGTACGCAGATCGAAGTCTGCGAGCAGATCGGCATCGGCGAGCAGCAGCTCGGCCGGGCGCAGACGTTCGAAATGGGTGGCGAGATTGCTCAAGCTCGACTCCAGCAGACTGAAGCCACCATTGGCAAGATTGAGCCAGGCCAGGCCGACGCGCTGGCGCTCGACATGCAGCGCCAGCAGCAGGCTTTCGCTCTTGTCGTCGAGGAGTGCGCTGTCGGTGACGGTGCCCGGCGTGACGATGCGCGTCACGGCGCGCTCGACCGGCCCCTTGCTGGTAGCCGGGTCGCCAATTTGCTCGCAGATGGCGGCGGATTCGCCGAGCTTCACTAGGCGCACCAGGTGTTGCTCAACCGCATGGTAGGGCACCCCGCACATGGGGATGGGCTGTCCCGCCGACTGTCCGCGTTTGGTCAGGGTGATGTCGAGCAGCCGCGCGGCCTTTTCGGCATCGTCGTAGAACAGCTCGTAGAAGTCTCCCATGCGGTAGAACAGCAGGAGATCGGGATGCGCAGCCTTGAGCTTCAGGTACTGCTGCATCATGGGGGTATGGCTGGACTGGGTGCCCGCGGTGTTCGACTGCGACATGTGGCGGAGATAGGGTGTCGGACGACAGGAAGCGGGGATTTTAGCCTGTTGCGGACCGGCTTACCGCCTTGCCTGATTCGGGCCATGTTTTTTCCGGTGAGGGGTAAAATATCCTGCACCCGGGTTGCTGCTTATTGAATGGCTTCCATGAAAACAGATCGCCGTGTTCCCTACGGCAATGCAATGGATCTGCTCCTTGATGCCGTCTGCATCGTGGATGCGGAGGGACGTTATTTGTACGTCAGCGCCGCTTTCGAAACCGTCTTTGGCTACACGCCTGAAGAGGTCATCGGCCGCCAGATGCTTGACCTGGTGCATCCGGATGACAGGGCGCGGACCTTGGCAACCGCCGAGGGCATCATGAGCGGCAGTGTCGAGCGCCACTTCGAGAACCGTTACATTCGCAAGGATGGACGCATCGTCCACATCATGTGGTCGGCGCGCTGGTCCGAGGCGGAGCAGGCCCGCGTTGCCGTAGCGAGGGATATCAGTGACCGGAAGCGCGATGAAGCCATGCGCCTGGCCGCATATGCCATCTCTGATGCCACGCATGAAACGCCGGATCTGCCGGCGCTGCTCAAAACGATTCACGAAATTGTCGTCAGTCTGCTGCCCGCGCGGAATTTCTTTGTTGCGCTCTACGATGCGCAGAAAGACGAGCTGAGCTTTCCCTATTACGTCGATGAGGTCAATGCGCCGCCCCCGGTGCAGCGCCTCGCCGGCGGGTCGCTGTGCGCCGAGGTGATCAGCAGCGGGCGGCCGCTGTGGATCACGCCCGGCAGCCGCATGAGCCCCGATCTGCTGGCGCGTGATGATGTGGGCCACGGCACGATTTACTGGCTCAGCGTGCCCCTGCAGGGCCGCAACGGCATGGTAGGGGCGATGGTGATACGCGGCTACTCCACGGAGGCCCGCTACGATGAACAGGACATGCGCCTGCTGCAGTTCATCTCCATCCAGGCGGCGGCGGCCATAGAACGCAAGCAGCTGTTCTCCCGCCTGGAGCATGCAGCGCTCTACGATCCGCTCACCGAGCTGCCCAACTACCGGCTGTTCCAGGATCGCCTGCAGAGTGCGCTGACCCTGGCGCGCCGTGAGGGCTACTGTCTTGCCTTGCTGTATCTGGACCTGGATCAGTTCAAGCAGGTCAATGACAAGTACGGCCATCCTGTTGGCGATCTCTTGTTACAGCAGGCCGCGGCGCGTATCAGCAGCTGTGTGCGCGAATCAGATACCGTGGGCCGGATTGGCGGTGACGAATTCCTGGTGCTGCTCCAGGGCATCCAGTCGCCGCAGGATGCCTTCGTCGTGGCCGAAACCATACGCGCCGTACTCGGCGATTCCTTCATCCTGGACGGCTGGGAGGTGACGGTGTCTCCCAGCATCGGTATCGCCCATTCTCCGGAGCACGGTGACGATCTGCGCCAGCTGATTCGCTGCGCCGATGACGCCATGTATGGCGCCAAGCGCCAGGGCGGCAACCGCTCGCAATTCGGCGTCCTGCAGCCCGAGTAGCCAGCACTCTCTTACGTCGGCTTCGTCCTTGCCCTACAGATGGGCGGCGGCCGGCAGGTTAGGGTGTAGGCGTTACATCCGCTCAGGAGGATCTTATGGGTAAGTATTTTCTGGCCTGGTTGTTCGGCGTTCCCGCATTCGTGCTGGTCATCATCTATCTGCTCTTTAATTGAGCACAATAAAAAA
>DATMSM010000010.1:0-8398 GCA_035565355.1 Rhodocyclaceae bacterium | reverse complement strand
TTCGGGCTCCACCGGTGCGGCGGCAACAGCCGGGGCAATCGGCGCGGCTGCGGCCGGTGCCGGCGCATATTGCGCAGCCGGTGCGCCGACCATATAGGTGGCGGCCTGGGCGGGGGCGCCCAGATTCTTGGCGATGCGGATTTTTTCCTCACCCTCGCTGATCTCGAGTTCGGAAATGCCCGAGTTCTGGACGAGGTCGATCAGGGTTTTTAGTTTTCTGAGATCCATGGAGGCTCCGTGCTATGCGAACAGGCGACGATAGGCTGTAGTCGCCCGGGTTGGTGGGTTCAGGACTGGCCTGAAAGTCTTGAAATTACCGCGTCCAGCGCCAGGCGATAGCCGTCGGGACCGAGCCCGCAGATAACGCCTTCGGCGATGGCCGAGAAATAGGAGTGATGCCGGAATGGCTCACGCGCGTGGATATTCGAGAGGTGGACCTCGATGAACGGGATATCCACCGCCGCCAGCGCATCGCGCAAGGCCACGCTGCTATGAGTATAGCCAGCCGGATTGATGATAATGAAGGCCACATCTTCCGCCGGGGCGGCCTGCACCCGGTCGATCAGGTCGCCTTCATGATTGCTCTGGAAGCAATCGACCATGACGCCCGCCGCTTGCCCCTGTGCCTTGAGCGCGGCATTGATGTCGGCCAGGGTGGCATGCCCGTAAACCCCCGGCTCGCGACTGCCGAGCAGGTTGAGGTTGGGGCCGTGCAGGACCAAAACACGCGCGGCGACCGCTGCCTTGGCCGCCTTGGCGGCTTTGGGCTTTCTGGCGGATGCTGTGTTTTGTGCGCGAGATTGCTTCGTCATAGCGTGGAGTTTGCCGCAAATCGGTGCGGGTTGTCCAGTTTTGAATGCGTTTGATTAAGGCCTGGCCGAATACAGCGGCTTGAGCAGTGCCTCCAGTTCGGCCTCGCTGAGTTTGCCCGTCTTGCTGTGCGCGATCCTGCCTGTATGGTCAAGGATCACGGTGAAGGGCAGCGCGGAGCTCTTGTTACCCAGCTCGACTGTCAGCTTGAGGACATCGTAAGAGCCGAGGAGCAAAGGATAGCTGACCGGACTGGCTTTCTGGAAGTTGAGGATGTTCTCCGGGGTATCGATGCCGATACCGATGAATTGCACGCCTTTGTCAGCAAGTTTCTGCTGCATGCGCGAAAACTCCGGCATTTCCTCGCGACAGGGCGGACACCAGGTCGCCCAAAAATTGACGACCCGCACCTTGCCCGCCCATTGACTCAGCGGGGCGGCCTGGCCCTCCGGGGTGGCCACCACCAGCTCGGCCAGCTTGCCGGCGCTGCCTGCTGCAAGGTCGGGTGGGCTTTGCACCTGGGGTTGGCCGAAGAAAAATCCCAGGGCGGCAGCGCCGATGGCGACTGCCATAAGTAAGGGCCAGCGATGTTTCATTGATCAGGGGGCGGCGGTCAGCAGGGCGGCAACTGCACTTTGCGTGGCGCGGCCGGGGCTGCGCCCGGTGTGCGGGTTGCGTTTGAGATGGCGCTCGGCGGAAATGGGAAAGACTGACAGGATAATCGGAGTTTCATCCCAGTCAAGCCGCAGGCGGGATTCGGGGGAGTGTGGCTGATTGTTGCGGATCGCCATGTTTTCGTAGGAGATGTCGCGAGATAAAAGGTCGATCTCGACTTCCTTTGAGCTGTCGGCAAATAGTTCGAGCTCGATTTCGGCGTAGCGGCCGGCCGTGCCGTCGAGCACCGCACCGGTGAGATAGGGGCGGTAGGGTGCCAGCAGGTCCATCACTTCGAGCGCCGTGGAGCGCAGCTCGCGCAAGCGCTCGGGATGTTCCTCTTCCTGGAACAGGGCCTGATAGGTACGCAACTCGGCTTCGACCTCGTCGTTGCCAGGCAGGGCTTCGGATTCCGAAGCACCCAGAGCGCGGGCCGCCTTGCGTTTGGCGAAACCGTAATCGTCTATCCCTTCTTCAGCCATGAGGCGTGCGGCGTAGCTGGCGATCGTCTGGCGCAAACGCACGGACGGCGGGGGGGAAGGTTTGCGGCGCGGCATGGAAACCCCTTTATTACCTTGTACTACAGCCTTACCCGTGGAGGCCCTCGGGTAGAATCGATTCGATTATTGCACTTCTTGACGCTCACATGCACATACATATTCTCGGGATCTGCGGCACTTTTATGGGCGGTATCGCCCTTTTGGCGCGTGCCGCCGGCCACAAGGTCACAGGCTGCGATGCCAACGTCTATCCGCCCATGAGCACTCAGCTCGAAGAGCAGGGGATTGCGTTGATTGAGGGCTATGGTAGCGAGCAGCTGGCACTGCAGCCCGACCTTTATGTTGTGGGCAATGCGGTTTCCCGCGGCAATCCCTTGTTGGAGGAGATCCTCGACCGCAACTTGCCGTACACGTCAGGCCCGCAATGGCTGGCCGACAATGTGCTGCGCGACAAGTGGGTACTGGCGGTGGCCGGTACGCACGGCAAGACCACCACAAGCTCGATGCTGGCGTGGATACTCGAGTTCGCGGGGCTCAAGCCCGGCTTTCTGATCGGTGGTGTGGCGCAGGACTTCGGCGTGTCGGCGCGGCTGACCGATATGCCTTTTTTTGTCATCGAGGCCGATGAGTACGACACGGCCTTTTGCGACAAGCGCTCGAAGTTCATCCATTACCGCCCGCGCACCGCCGTTCTGAACAACCTCGAGTACGATCATGCGGACATCTTTCCTGATCTTGCCGCGATCGAGACTCAATTTCATCACTTGGTGCGCACTATGCCGCGGAACGGCCTGATTGTGGCAAATGGGGCTGAGGCGGCGCTCGGGCGCGTGCTTGAACGGGGCTGCTGGACCGCTGTCGAGCGCTTCAATGTCGCCGATGGCTGGCAGGCTGTGGACGGCCAGGCGGACGGGCGTTTTTCTCTCAGCCGCGGCGGGCGCGTGTTGGGCGATACGCGTCTGGAACTGGCGGGCGCCCACAATCAGGCGAACGCCGTGGCGGCGCTGCTGGCGGCACGGCATGCGGGAGTGCCGGTCGAGCAAGGCTTGGCGGCGATCGCTCATTTCAAGGGAGTTAAGCGCCGCCTGGAGGTGCGGGGGGTGGTCAATGGCATCACGGTCTATGACGACTTTGCGCATCATCCGACTGCGATCGAAGTCACGATTTCCGGCTTGCGCCAGCGTATCGGCACCGATGCGCGCATTCTGGCCGTGCTTGAACCGCGCTCCAACACCATGAAGCTCGGCACCATGAAAGCGGCCTTGCCCATCAGTCTGGCGGGTGCCCAACAGGTCTTCTGTTACAACGACAAGCTGGGCTGGGATGTGGCTGATGTGCTACGCCCTCTGGGTGATATTGCAAATGTCTTCGATAAGATTGATGGATTGACCGAGGCCATTTGCGCTGCTGCGCGGCCGGGTGATCATGTGGTCGTCATGAGCAACGGTGGTTTCGGCGGCATCCACGCCAAATTGCTAAAAATGCTTGACGTATAAGGAGGTTGTGGCGCCACACTTTATAGACATAAACCGCAGTCTTTCATTTGATCCTGCTCAAAAGCCGCTTCCATGTATAATCGCCCCCATTCGCAAAATTAATTAAGTTCAATTTTTGTGGGACACGGCGAATAAGCACTGAGCTTGGGCTTTTCTTATAGCCCTTCGTTCAAGTAGCCATGCGATGTTGCAGCTCTGATAACTGGAGGATTGGGGTGAAAGTCAGCATGAAGCGATTTGCAAGTGTGACCAGCGCAGCAGCGCTGGGTTTATGGTCCATCGTAATGAGTAGCAATGTGTGGGCGGGCTACCAGTTGAATCTGGATGTCCCCGTGACCGAAGTCGGTCGCCGTGCCTACGACTTGCACAATGAAATTACCCTCATCTGCCTGATTATCTTCGTGGTGGTCTTCGGCGTCCTGGCCTACTCCATGGTCGCTCACCGCAAGTCCAAGGGGCATAAGGCCGCCGACTTCCACGAGCATCTGGGTATCGAGATCGCCTGGACCATCATTCCTTCCATCATTCTCGTCCTCATCGCGATTCCTTCGACGCGGACCTTGATCGAGATGAAGGACACCAGCGAGCCGGCCATTACCGTCAAGGTCACCGGCTATCAGTGGAAGTGGGGCTACGATTACCTCAAGGGCGAGGGCGAAGGCATCAAGTTCCTGTCCGTGCTGGCGACGCCCAAGGACCAAATCCACAACAAGGCAGAGAAGAGCGCCAACTACATGATGGAAGTGGACAACCCCCTGGTTGTCCCGGTCAATGCCAAGATCCGCATCCTCGCCACCGCCAATGATGTGATCCATGCTTGGGCAGTTCCCGCCTTTGCCGTCAAGCAGGATGCGGTGCCAGGCTTCATCCGTGATACCTGGTTCAAGGCAGACAAGGAGGGCACCTATCACGGCCAGTGCTCCGAACTCTGCGGCAAGGACCACGGCTACATGCCCATCGTCGTCAAGGTGGTTTCCGCCGCCGAATACACAAGCTGGGTCGATGAGCAGAAGAAGAAGGCCGCCTCCAACGTCGACGATCCGAACAAGGTGTGGGCGATGGATGAAGCGATGGCGCGCGGCGAGAAGGTCTACAACGCCGCGTGTGCCTCCTGCCACGGTGCGAATGGTCAGGGTGTTCCGGGTGCCTTCCCTGCGCTCGACGGTTCCAAGATCGCCAAGCTGGCCAAGAACAAGGCTGCGCATATCGATATCGTCCTGCACGGCAAGCCGGGTACGGCGATGGCCGCCTTCGGCGCACAGCTGTCGGATACCGATATCGCGACCGTGATCACCTACGAGCGTAACGCCTGGGGCAACAAGACCGGCGACATGGTTCAACCGGCCGACATCAAGGCGGCCCGCTAACACTTTCTCGCCACCGCGCCCGGCGAGACCGGGCGCCGGGTGCGAAACAGGGACAGAGGAAAAGGAGAGCACGATGGCACACGACCACGCAATTGGCGGTCACGCAGGTCACGACGAGCACGAGCACCACGGTCCTCCCAGCGGTATCATGCGCTGGATCACGACCACCAATCACAAGGACATCGGCTCGATGTACCTGTGGTTCAGCTTCATCATGTTCCTAGTCGGCGGCGCCATGGCGCTGGTGATTCGCGCCGAGCTGTTCCAGCCCGGCCTGCAGATCGTCTCGCCGGACTTCTTCAACCAGATGATTACCCTGCATGCGCTGATCATGGTGTTCGGCGCCATCATGCCGGCCTTCGTCGGCTTCTCCAACTGGATGATCCCGCTGCAGATCGGCTGCGCCGACATGGCTTTTGCGCGCATGAACAACTGGAGCTTCTGGATCCTGCCGGTCGCCAGCGGGCTGCTGATTCTTTCCATGTTCGTACCGGGCGGCGCCGCCGGTACCGGCTGGACGCTGTATCCGCCGCTGTCGATCCAGATGGGCATGGGCATGGACTTCGCCATCTTCGGCATCCACTTGCTCGGCATGTCCTCCATCATGGGCGGCATCAACATCATCACGACCATCCTCAACATGCGCGCACCCGGCATGACGCTGATGAAGATGCCGATGTTCTGCTGGACCTGGCTGATCACCGCCTTCCTGCTGATCGCCTCCATGCCCGTGCTGGCCGGCGCGGTCACCATGTTGCTGACCGACCGCCACTTCGGCACCACCTTCTTCAACGCCGCCGGCGGCGGCGACCCGGTGCTGTTCCAGCACATCTTCTGGTTCTTCGGTCACCCCGAGGTGTACATCATCGCCCTGCCGGCATTCGGCGTGATCTCGCAAGTGATCCCGGCCTTCTCGCGCAAGCCCATCTTTGGTTATGCCTCGATGGTGTACGCGATCGCCGCCATCGCGATCATCTCCTTCTTCGTGTGGGCGCACCACATGTACGTGACCGGCATTCCGCTGACCGGCCAGCTCTACTTCATGTACGCGACCATGATCATCGCGGTGCCCACCGGCGTGAAGGTGTTCAACTGGGTGGCCACCATGTGGCGAGGCTCGCTGTCCTTCGAGACGCCGATGTTGTTCGCCATCGGCTTCCTGTTCCTGTTCACCCTGGGTGGCTTCTCGGGCCTGGTGCTGGCGATTACCGCAGTCGATATCCTGCTGCAGGAGACCTATTACGTCATCGCCCACTTCCACTATGTGATGGTGGCGGGTGCGCTGTTCTCGGCCTATGCCGGTGCCTACTACTGGCTGCCGAAGTGGACCGGCTATATGTATGACGAGACGCTGGGCAAGTGGCACTTCTGGCTGTCCCTGATCTTCTTCAACATGACCTTCTTCGTGCAGCATTTCCTTGGCCTGGCCGGCATGCCGCGCCGCGTGCCCGACTATGCGCTGCAGTTCACCGAGTTCAACATGATCTCGTCGATCGGCGCCTTCGGCCTCGGCGTCTCGCAGCTGCTCTTCCTCTACATCGTGCTCAAGGCGCGCAAGGGTGGCAAGAAGGTGGATGCTCAGGTCTGGGACGGTGCACAGGGCCTCGAATGGACCGTGCCTTCACCTGCGCCCTACCATACGTTTGAAACGCCGCCGGTGTTCGAAGGCGGCAAGCATTGAGTACAACCATGACGCAAGAGGACGACGACAAGGCGCTGCGAGCGCGCAATATCCGGACCGCCTTGATACTGGCCGGAATCGCGCTCGCCGTTTTTGTCTCCTTCATCATTCGCAGCGGGTATATGAGCGGTGGCTGATAACGGGAACATGAATCCGCACGCGCAGCAGAACGCGCGCCGCCGGCTCGGGCTGATGCTCGGCGCCGGCGCCGTCGCCATGTTCGGCTTCGGCTATTTTGTGCTGGTTCCGTTCTATCAGGTGATGTGCGACTGGAGCGGGCAGAATCGCGTCGGCGAGGCAGTTGCTGCGGCCAATACACAGGTCGACAAGACCCGCCTCGTGACCGTCGAGTTCGACACCAATATCAATCGCCTGCCGTGGCAGTTCAAGGCGGAGCGCCCCAGCATACAGGTGCATCCGGGCGAGTTGCAGCAGGTGACCTTCGAGGTTCGCAACGACAAGGCCGAGCCGGTGACCGGGCAAGCGATTCCGAGCTACGGCCCGGCCTATGCGGCGCAGTTTTTCAACAAGCTGGATTGCTTTTGTTTCTCCCAGCAGACGTTGAAGCCGAACGAGGTGCGGGAGATGCCGGTCGTGTTCGTCATCGACCCCTCGCTGCCCAAGGATGTGAATACGATCACGCTCTCCTATACCTTCTTCGAGGTTGAGGGCAAGCAGTCGGCCTCCACCGATGCCCTTGCGGCGCCGGGCAAGGGGGTCTGAGCGCGATGGGATGGAGGATGATGTGCATAAGCAGGCAGAAAGCGATGCACGCAGTGCATGGCGAGCGGCATTCGGCGCGCTGGTCGGCCTGCGTCGGCGCGAGGATTTCGAACGCGATGCGGCGGGGCTGAGACCACTGCAATTGGTCGTCATCGCCCTGGCGCTCGTCTTGATGTTTGTAGGCGGTGTGCTCACGCTGGTGCATCTGGTTTTACGGTAAAGAAAAGGCAGCGCTGGAAAACAATACTTGAGTCAGGAGAGTTTCGAATGAGTCAGACGGCAAGTCACTATTTCGTACCCCAACCCTCGCACTGGCCCATCTTCGGTTCGTGCGCCCTGCTGCTCATGGCCAGCGGTGCCGTGCTGTGGATGAACCACATCGCTGCCGGCCCTTACATGCTGGCAGCTGGCTTCTTCGTATTGCTGACCATGTTGTTCGGCTGGTTCGCCAATGTCATTCGCGAATCGGAAGGTGGCGCCTACGGCAAGAACGTTGATCTGTCTTTCCGCTGGGGCATGAGCTGGTTCATCTTCTCGGAAGTGATGTTCTTCGCGGCTTTCTTCGGCGCGCTCTTTTACATCCGCGTGCTGTCGGTGCCCGATTTGGCCGAAGGCCTCTCCGGCGAATTCCTGCACCATGGTTTTAGTGCGGCCTGGCCGTCTGCCGGCCCGGGCTTCAAGGGCGAGTTCACGACGATGGGCGCCTGGGGCTTGCCGGCGATCAACACTGCGCTGCTGTTGACCTCGGGTGTGACGCTGACCTGGGCCCACCACGCGCTGATCAAGAACAACCGCCTGCACTTGAACATCGGTCTGGCGCTGACCATTCTGCTCGGCTTCCTCTTCCTGGCGCTGCAGATCGAGGAATACATGCATGCCTACGGTGAGCTCAATCTCAAGCTGACCACCGGCGGTTACGGCTCCACCTTCTTCATGCTGACCGGCTTCCACGGTTTCCACGTGACACTCGGCGCCATCATGTTGTGTGTGATCCTGGCACGCTGCCTCCGGGGGCACTTCAAGCCCGACCACCATTTCGGCTTCGAAGGCGTGGCCTGGTACTGGCACTTTGTGGACGTCGTCTGGCTGCTGCTCTTCGTGCTGGTTTACTGGCTGTAAGCGCGAGGCGGCCCGTCAACAAATAACGCCGCCGGGCGGTCCGCCCGG
>DATMSM010000009.1:0-14729 GCA_035565355.1 Rhodocyclaceae bacterium | reverse complement strand
ACGCCGGCAGCGGCACCGGCTACGGCACAGCCGCACTGGCGCAGCGTTTTCCGAACGCCGGGCTGTTCGCGCTTGATCTCGCGCCGGGCATGCTGGCGGCCACTCGGGCGCGCGTGCCGCAAGCCCTGCGCGTCTGCGCTGACATGCAATGCCTGCCGCTGGCCGCTGCCAGTTTCGATCTGATCTGGTCCAGCCTGATGCTGCAGTGGTGCAATCGCACCGACCGCGCATTTGCCGAGGCGGGCCGTTGTCTCAAACCAGGCGGGCAATTCGTCTTCAGCACCTTCGGCCCTGCCACGCTGCACGAGTTGCGCGGCAGTTTTGCCGATGCGCATACGCATGTCAGCCGGTTTCCGGCTGCCGAGCTGCTGGCTGCGCAGTTGCAGGCAGCGGGCTTTGTCGATGTGCGTATCGAAAGCTGTGCCGAGGTCCTGCACTATGCGGATGTGCGCAGTCTGATGCTCGAACTCAAGGCCATCGGCGCACACAATGCCACCGCCGGACGACCGCGCGGCCTGACTGGCAAGCGCGGCTGGCAGGCCATGCTGGCGAACTACGAAACACGCCGCACCGAAGCAGGCCTGCCTGCCACCTATGAACTCGTGTATGTGAGCGCGCGGCGGGCGCAAGCTGGGGCACAATGAGGCTTGTTCACGCCAGCGGGACGCTTATGTCGAGCGGTAGCATCCATCTCTCACGCAGCCTTTTGTGCCTGGCGCTCTGGTGCGTGGGTAGCGCTTATGCGCAAGGCCCTTCCTACGACTGCGCTGCCGCACGCGGCATCATCGAGACCCTGATCTGCCAGGACCCGGGCCTGGCCGCGCTGGATCGCCAGATGGCCGCAGTCTATGCCGCCGCCGAGCAGAAGGCGAGCAACGAGTTTCCCCTGGTGCTCAAGCCCGAGCAGCGCAACTGGACCAAGACCCGCAACGGCTGCTGGACCAGCGACGAACGCCGCGACTGCGTCAGTTCGACGTATCGCCTGCGCATGGCCGAACTGCAGGCGCGTTACCGCCTGATCGAGCCGCAGGCCACTGCCACGTATGCCTGTCCGGACAAGACGCTGGTCAGTGCCGCCTACTTTCCGACCGAGCCGGCGACCTTGGTGGCGACGCGCGGTGACAGCACTGCCCTAATGTTCATCCAGCCATCTGCCAGCGGCGCGCGCTATGCCGGCCGCAATGAGTCGCTGTGGGAGCACCAGGGCGCAGCCCTGATCCAGTGGGGTTACGGCGCTGCCGAGATGAGCTGTCCTAAAAAACCCTAGGCGTGTTGTCATGTTGCGCCTGACTCCCGTTGTACTTTTTCTGGGCGCCTGCGCCAGCCTTCCGGGTCAGGGAGAAACGCTCGCTAACAGTCATTGGCAACTGCTCAGCATCCAGTCCATGGACGATGCGCAGGGCACGACCCGTGTGCCGGACCCAGCGCGCTATACGCTCAGTTTCGGCAAGGACGGCCGCGCCAGTCTGCGCCTGGACTGCAATCGCGGCAGCGGCAGTTGGCAGGCCGAGGCCGCCACGCCGACCTCGGGCCGTCTGAGCTTCGGCATGCTGGCCACAACCCGCGCCATGTGCATGCCGGGTTCGCTGGAGCCGCGCCTGGCGCGCGATCTGCCGCATGTACGCGGCTATCTGCAGAAAGATGGCAAGCTGTACCTGACGCTGCAGGCCGACGGCGGTATTTACGAATGGGCCCCGGCCGCTCCATGAATTAGGGCCAGTGCCCCGCAGCTAGGACGATTCGTCGGTGTGCCGTGCGCGGTGCCGGATCAGCTGCACGCGGCGGTGTTCCAGCAGGGCGCGCCAGTCCAGCCGCGTAAACAGCCACAGGGCGAGCAGCAGCACGCACTGAGTGAAGATGAAATAGCCGCCGAGATAGCTGCCCCAGTCGCGTTCCTCCAGACGGAACTGCTGTGCCACGCCCTGTGCCGCCATGCCCCACAAGGTATAGGTGACGAGGCGGCCGGTCAGGAAGGGCAGGGCAATCATGGCGAGCGGCAGGCGGGTCAGCCCGTGCGCGATGAAAAGGAAGTTGGAAGCCGGGTTGTAGAGATACAGGGCCAGCAAGCTGTAGCGTGCGCTGCGCCGACTGGCGATCATCTGGCCGAAGACATCGACATTGGCACGCGTGCGTGCGCTCATCCAGCGTTCGCGCACCAGATGCGTGGCACCGCGCGCCAGCGTGATGCGCCCCAGGCTTGCGCCCAGTGCGGCCACCACAGCGACGGCGAACGGATTGAGTTCCGGCCGGTTGAGGGCGATCAGCGCAATCGCCATCCAGGTCGGCGGGGCGAAGATCGGAATCAGGTGCAGCAGATAGACCGCCGCGAAGAGGAGCAGGGCTTCCGTCACAATGCTTGAATGCGGCGAGGCGTTGTCGGCATAGGCCTATTGTCGATGATTCGCCACCTTTGGCAAAGTGGGGGCAATTCCGGGCGCAAAGCGCAGTCCAATGCGAAGATGCGATTTCGACACCGCTGGAGTGAAGCATGTTGCGTAAACTGATGATGACACTTGCTTGTGTTCTCACCGTGCCCGCTGCGGCGAACGATAAGCTGCCTCTGGATCTGATCGAGTTGCCGCCGGGTTTCCACATCGCGCTGTGGGCGCGGGTGGACAATGCCCGCCAGATGACGCTGGGCCGCGTGACCCAGCAGGGCGGGACGCTGTTTGTAGGCTCCATGCGCGCCGGCACGGTGTCCGCCCTGAGCTTCGACTCTGACTACAAGGTCAGCAAGCAATTCCAGATCGCCGCAGACCTGGCCATGCCGGTGGGCGTGGCCTACCGCAATGGCAGTCTGTATGTGTCCGCAGTGGATCGTATCCTGCGTTATGACGCAATCGAAAGGAATCTGGCGCAGCCGCCCCGGCCCGAAATCGTCATCGACACCTTGCCGCGGGAGCGGCATCACGGCTGGAAGTTCATCGCCTTTGGACCGGACGGCAAACTCTATGTGCCGGTGGGTGCACCCTGCAATATCTGTGCACCGGATCCGCAGCGCTTTGCCAACATCATGCGCATGAATCCGGACGGCAGCGGCCTGGAGACTTATGCGAGGGGGGTGCGCAATACGGTGGGTTTCGATTGGCAGCCGGGCAGCGGCACCCTGTGGTTCACCGACAACGGCCGCGACATGATGGGCGACGATCTGCCGCCGGACGAACTCAATGCCGCACCGCGGGCTGGCCTGCATTTCGGCTATCCCTACTGCCATGGCGATGCGATTGCCGACCCAGACGTTGGGCAACAGCGCAACTGCAAGGATTTTGTCGCGCCGCTGCAGCAGCTTGGCGCCCACGTCGCTGCGCTGGGTATGCGTTTCTACACCGGCACGCAGTTCCCGGCGGCCTATCGCCAGCAGATCTTTATTGCCGAACACGGCTCGTGGAACCGTTCGAAGAAGGCCGGCTATCGCGTCATGCTGGTGAAGCTGAAGGAGGGCAAGGCGGTCGCCTATGAGCCCTTTGCCAGCGGCTGGTTGCAGGGCGACAAGGTCTGGGGCCGTCCCGCCGATGTACTGGTGCTGCCCGACGGTTCGCTGCTGGTGTCCGACGACCACGCCGGGGCGATCTATCGCATCACTTATCAGCAGCCCTCCCCTTAGCCGGGGGAAAGCCTGGGCGCCAGCCGTGCCTGACTCCCAGCCAGGCTGCCCCGCGTTTACTCCAGGTTCTGCACCTGCTCGCGCATCTGCTCGATAGCGAGTTTGAGATCGAGGGCGATGGCGGTGATCTCGGCAGAGACGGACTTGGAGGCCAGGGTATTGGCTTCGCGGTTGAGCTCCTGCATCAGGAAGTCGAGGCGCTTGCCGACTGCGCCACCTTTCTTCAACACGCGCTCGAGTTCGTCGAGGTGGGTGTTGAGGCGGGCCAGCTCCTCGGCAACGTCCACCTTGGCGGCGAAGACGCCGACTTCCTGGCGGATGCGATCCTCGTCCAGATTGGCCACTGCCTCACGCAGCTTGGTGGCCAGCCTGTCCTGATAGTCGGCCACTGCCTGCGGCAGCAGGGGCTGGGCCTGTGCCACCCAGGCGCGCATGCGGGCGGCGATCTCCAGCAGCACGGTCTTGAGCTTGTCGCCCTCGCGCTCGCGGGTGGCGCTGAATTCATCCAGCAGCGCCTTGAGTAGGCTCAGGCTTTCGGCCTGCAGGGTCTCGGCCGGGAGCGTGTCCTCGGCCAGCACGCCGGGCCAGCGCAGGATGTCGTGCACCGACAGTGGGCGCGCCGTGGGCAGCGTGGCGAGCACGCCGGCCTGCAGTTGGCTCAGGCGGGCAATCACGGCGGCGTTGGGCGCGGCCGATTTTTCGTCCTTGGGCGGGGCGGAATTTTGCGCCTGCAGATAGGCGCGGCATTCGACCTTACCGCGAGCGATGCGCGCAGACAACAGTTCGCGAATGGGCATTTCGAGCGCGCGCAAATCCTCGCTCATGCGGAAACCCAGGTCTAAATAGCGGGAATTGACGCTCTTCAGTTCGATACTGAGGACGGCGCTGCCCAGGTCGCGGGTGCCGGCAGCGTAGCCGGTCATGCTTTGGATCATGGCAAATGGGGCGGCTTATGGGAGAATGCCCCGAGTATAAAGGAAGGCCTGCATTACCTGCTGCGCGGACGTATGGCTGCCGGGGTTACATAACCTCAGCGGTGCTCGGAATCCTTATGTACCCAAGTACATCCGGTTCCTGTGTGCCGCGTACCTTGCCCTCCGTCTGCCCGCTACGGTTCTGCAGGCCTGCCAGAACCACTCCATGCCAATCACGCAGATAAATCATCCATTGCCGCCGGGCTTTCAGCTCGACCAGTACCGCATCGAGCGACAGATTTCGCTCGGCGGTTTTTCCATCGTGTACCTGGCGCATGATGCGGAAAACAATCCGGTGGCGATCAAGGAGTATCTGCCCAACACGTTGGCATTGCGCGGCGAAGGCGCCATCCTGCCGCTCATCAAGGAAGAGCACCTGTCGGCCTTCAATCACGGTCTCAAGTGTTTCTTCGAGGAAGGCCGTTCGCTGGCCCGCCTCAACCACCCGAACGTGGTGCGCGTGCTGAACTTCTTCCGCGCCAACTCCACCGTGTACATGGTGATGCAGTACGAGCGCGGCCGCACCCTGCGCGAGCACATCATGAAGCATCGCGGCAATGTCAGCGAGAAGTTCATCCGCGTGGTGTTCTCGCGCTTGTTGAACGGGCTGCGCGAGGTGCATGCGCAACGCTTCCTGCATCTGGACATCAAGCCGTCCAATATCTATCTGCGCATGGATGGCAATCCGGTGTTGCTCGATTTCGGTGCGGCGCGCCAGGCCCTGGAAAATGATGCCCCCGGACTGCGTCCGACCTATACGCCGGGCTTTGCCGCACCTGAACAGTATGAGGCTCAGGACCAGCTCGGCCCCTGGACCGATATCTACGGCATAGGCGCGACCATGTATGCCTGCCTTGCGCATGCTTCGCCGCCCGCCGCCAACAACCGCCTCAAGAACGATACTCTGGTGCCTGCGGTGCAGCGCTGGCAGGGCAAGTACAGCCTGCAGCTGCTGGAGACCATAGACTGGTGCATGCAGCTCGACTATCTGGAGCGACCGATGAGCGTGTTTGCCCTGCAAAAGAGCCTGGTTGAGGCGCCCGAAGACAGCGTGCGCGACAGCTGGCTGACCACGCTGAACCGGCGCCTGCGTGAAAGGGCGCGGCGATGAAGTTCACGATCTATCAGGAAAGCCGTATCGGCACGCGCCAGCTCAATCAGGATCGCGTTGCCTACTGCTACTCGCGCGACACCTTGCTGCTCATCGTCGCGGACGGCATGGGCGGTCATGCGCGCGGCGAAGTCGCGGCGCAGATCGCCACCAATCACATCACCACGCTGTTCCAGCGCGAAGCGCGGCCGCACCTGCCCGATCCGATGTTCTTCCTGTCGGTGGCGATCGAGGGCGCGCATGCCGAAATCGTCGCCGAGGCACAACGTCAGGAGATGCCGGAAAATCCGCGCACGACCTGTGTCGTCTGCGTGGTGCAGAACAATGTTGCCTACTGGGCGCACGTCGGCGATTCACGCCTGTATCTGCTGCGTGACGGCAAGGTGCTGGCGCAGACGCGTGATCATTCTCTGGTGCAGACCATGGTCGACGGCGGTTCCATCACCGCCGAGCAGGCGCGGCGCCACCCGGCCCGCAACCGCATCTTCAGCTGCCTGGGCGGCACCCAGGAACCGCAGATCGATTTCTCGCGCAAGACACCCATGCTGGACGGCGACATCCTTGTGTTGTGCACCGACGGTGTGTGGGGCCCGCTGGAAGAGGATATCTGCGCCCAGCTTGCCTACACCAATGTACTCAACAGCGTGCCGCGGCTGCTCGACGAGGCCGAGCAGCGCGCCGGCAAGAGCAGCGACAATCTCTCCGTCATCGCCATCAATTGGGAGGAGGACGAGGCCGAGGAGCTGATCTGCTATAGCGATATGCCGACCATGCCCATGGACGTCTATACCGTGCCGCCGGAAGGCGGCATGCATAACGCCAACGCGCCGCTCTCCGACAACGAGATCGAGGAAGCGATCGAGGAGATCCGCAACTCGATCAAGCAGAATCTACCCATCAGAAACTAGGCGTCCGCCCTGCCACAGGGCGGCGCCGATCTAACCAGGAAACAGGACCCACCATGACTCGTCAATCCGGCCGCGCCGCAGACCAGCTGCGCACCCTCAAGATCACCCGCCACTACACCCTGCACGCCGAAGGCAGCGTGCTGGTCGAGTTCGGCAATACCAAGGTGCTGTGCACCGCCAGTGTGGAAGAGGGCGTGCCTGGCTTCCTCAAGGGCAAAGGTCAGGGCTGGGTCACCGCCGAATACGGCATGCTGCCGCGTTCCACGCATACGCGCAGCGCACGCGAGGCGGCGCGCGGCAAACAGACCGGCCGCACTCAGGAAATTCAGCGCCTGATCGGCCGTAGTCTGCGCGCCGTCACCGATCTTGCCGCACTGGGCGAACGCCAGGTGACGCTGGACTGCGATGTGATCCAGGCGGACGGCGGCACGCGTTGCGCTTCCATCACCGGCGCCTGTGTGGCGCTCCACGACGCCTTCGAGGGCCTGGTCAAGGCCGGCAAGCTGGCCGCCAATCCCTTGCGCGATTTTGTTGCCGCGGTCTCGGTCGGCATCGTCGACGGACAAGCGGTGCTTGACCTCGACTACCCGGAAGACTCGGCTTGCGATACGGACATGAATATCGTCATGACCGGCAACGGCGGCATGGTCGAGGTGCAGGGCACGGCGGAAGGCGCGCCGTTTTCGCGCGATGAACTGAATGCCATGCTGCTCCTTGGCGACAAGGGCATCGCGCAGATTGTCGCCGCACAGAAGGCGGCACTCAAAAGCTAGCGCGCAAGCATGCGACGCCTGTTCTCCTCGTATCTGCCCATCACCCTGCTGGGTTTAGGCGGGATGGGGTTGTCGGCCTGGCTGGGCATGCAGGATGCCCAGCAGCGGGAACTGGCAATCAGGGAAGAAGCGTACAAGGCCCTGACCACGATTCGCGCCCAGCTCGACGCCGAGCTCAAGGCGACCTTCAGCATCACGCAGGGCCTGGTCGATGTCATCTCGGTACAGGGTGACATCAGCCAAGATCTCTTCGCGGCCCTTTCGGCCAAGGCCATTGCCAGCAACACGCATATTCGCAATATTGCAATTGCACCTGATAACGTCATTCGCTACCTCTACCCGCTGGCCGGTAACGAGAAGGCGCTCGGCGTCAGCTATGCGAGCATTCCCGCCCAGTACCGCACCGTCCTGCGGGCCAAGGAGCTAGGCCGCTCGGTGCTGTCCGAGCCGGTGCAACTGCTGCAGGGCGGCACGGGGTTGATACTGCGGGCGCCGGTGTTCCGTCGTGATCCACGCGTGCCCGATGCGCTTGGCCAATATTGGGGCACGGTTTCCATCGTCGCCCGCTCGGAGCAGGTGTTTGCCCGGGCCGGCCTGCAGGAGACGGCAGCGCTGGATCTGCTGATAAGCAATCCGGAGCAGGCGGCGAGTGGGCAGGCACCTATTTATGGGCACGCCGATATCCTCAACAAGCAGCCCGTGACGCTTGATCTGGAGGTACCTGGCGGCGTCTGGCAAATGGCCGCTGTGCCTCGCAATGGCTGGCCGCAGATCAGTGCATTCTCGTCGCTGCACTTTCGTTTTGGCGCCGCCATTACCTTGCTTGGCTGCCTGATCGGCAGCCTGATGCTGCGGCATGCCTCACAGTTGCGCGAGCGAAATCTTGCCCTAGAGCAGGAAATCCGCGAGCGTGAGCGGGCGGAGTCTGCCTTGCGCCTGGCCGACGCTGTTTACAGATCCACCGATCAGGGCATCGTGGTGATGACGGCGGATTCTCACATCGTCTCCATCAACGAAGCCTTCACTCAGATCACCGGCTATGCCGCCGCCGACATCATTGATCGCAACTTCGATATCCTGTTTCCCGATCATGGGACCTCGCTGGAGCCGATGTGGGCCAGCCTCGCCGCCAAGGGCGTATGGCAGGCGGAGGTCAGAAATCGCGGCAAGCTGGGCAATGAATTCGACTGCTGGCTGACGGTCAGCGCCATCCCCGACCAGGCCGGGCCGAACGCCCGATATGTTGCTGTGTTGTCCGATATTTCCTCGCTGATGGACACGCAGCGCCAGCTTGAGCATATGGCGCACTACGATGCGCTGACCACATTGCCGAACCGTGTGCTGTTCCAGGATAGGCTGCAGCAGGCCATAGCTCAGCAGGCACGCCGTCAGCACCGGATTGCGCTGCTGATGCTCGATCTGGACGGCTTCAAGGGCATCAACGACAGCCACGGCCATCCGGTCGGCGACCGCCTGCTGCAGCGCGTCGCGGCTCGCTTGCGCGCAGCCGTGCGCGGCGAGGATACGGTCGCCCGCCTGGGCGGAGACGAGTTTGCCCTCATTCTTGAGCTGGCCGATTGCAGCGAGGGGATAGAGCAGGTCGCACACAAGCTGCTGGCCGAATTTAGTCGACCGTTCGACCTCGACGGTTTAAAGGTCGAGATCAGCACCAGCATCGGTATTGCTATTTATCCGGGCGATGCGGGCAATGCCATGGAGCTGACGCGCAATGCCGATACGGCCATGTACGGCGCCAAGGAAAGCGGCCGCAATGCCTATCGCTTCTATCAGGCCGAGATGACGCGCGCGGCGCAGCATCGCATCGAGATGGAGCATGCCTTGCGCATGGGCATAGAGCGGCAGGAGTTCGAGGTCTGGTATCAGCCCCAGTTTGATCTCGTCAGTCGTCGCATCACCGGCGCCGAGGCATTGATACGCTGGCATCACGACAACATGGGCTGGATTGCGCCGGCCGAGTTCATTCCGGTGGCCGAGCGCACCGGCCTCATCGTCGCCATCGGCGAGCTGGTGCTGCGCCAGGTCTGCGCGGACGGCCAGCGCTGGCTGGCGGACGGGCTGCACTTCGGCCGCCTGGCAGTGAATGTGGCGACACCGCAGATCGAGCGTGGCGACCTGCTCGGCATCCTGCACACGATCCTGGCCGAGAGCGCCTTTCCGGCGCGGCATCTGGAGGTGGAGATCACCGAAAGCGTGATCATGGCGAATGCGGAACGCACCCAGCAGGTGCTTAACGAGATTCAGCAACTCGGGATTTCCACGGCGATTGATGATTTCGGGACGGGCTACTCTTCACTGGCCTATCTGAAGGAGTTGCCGATTCACAGTCTCAAGATCGATCGCGCTTTCATCCGTGATTTACCGGATAATTCGACCTCGGCCACCATTGCCCGGGCCATTGTCAGCCTGGGTCACAACCTCGGTTACCGCGTTATCGCGGAAGGCATAGAAACCGAGGCGCAGTGGTCTTTTCTGCAGGCCGAGGGCTGCGACGAAGGGCAGGGTTACCTGCTGGCGCGTCCCATGCCGGCCGCGCAGTTTGAAAGCTGGATCAGGAACCATACCCCATGAAGAAGCTCGTGCTCGCCTCCAACAACGCCGGCAAGCTGCGTGAATTCGGCCAATTGTTGGCGCCACTCGATTTCGAGGTGTTGCCGCAAGCCGCCTTCAAGGTGCCCGAGGCCGAGGAGCCTTACGCCACCTTTGTCGAGAATGCACTGACCAAGGCGCGTCATTGCGCACGCCATACCGGCCTGCCGTCACTGGCCGACGATTCCGGTCTGTGCGTGCATGCGCTGGATGGTGCGCCGGGTGTGCGCTCGGCGCGCTATGCCGGGGAGCCCAAGTCGGACGCGCGCAATAATACCTATCTGCTCGAGCAGATGCAGGGCCAGACCGACCGCCGCGCGCATTTTGTTGCAGTGCTGGTCTTCGTGCGCCATGCCGACGACCCGCAGCCGCTGATCGCCGAGGGTGAATGGCATGGCCAGATTCTCGATGCGCCGCGGGGTGCCGACGGCTTCGGCTACGACCCGCTGTTCTTCGTGCCGGCGCTGAATGCTACGGCGGCGGAACTGGGACATGAACAGAAGAACACACTCAGTCATCGCGGCGTGGCGCTGCAGCAGCTGATTGCCAAGCTGCACTCCATCTCTGCGGCAAAGGGCTGAGCGTGGTGCGCACCGTCATCCCGATTGCCGCAGCGCCGACGCTGGCCGCCACTTCCACCGTCGTTACAGCGAGCGGCCTGCAGACGCCGCCGCCGCTGTCGCTCTACATCCACTGGCCGTGGTGCGTGAAAAAATGCCCCTACTGCGACTTCAATTCGCATGAGGCCAGGGGCGAGATTCCCGAGGCCGCCTATATCAATGCCGTGATCGCCGATCTGGAGTCGGCCCTGCCGCAAATCTGGGGACGGCGTATCGGCACCGTCTTTATCGGCGGCGGTACCCCCAGCCTGATCTCGGGCGCCGGCATGGATGCGCTGCTGAGCGGCATACGCACCCGGCTCACGCTCCAGCCCGAGGCCGAAATCACCATGGAGGCGAATCCCGGCACGGTCGAAGTGGCGAAGTTCGCTGCCTTCCGCGATGCCGGCATCAACCGCGTGTCGTTGGGTATACAGAGCTTCGACGAAGCCAAGTTGAAAGCCTTGGGCCGCATCCACGATGGTCATGAGGCGCGCCGCGCCATCGAGATCGCCCTGCGCCATTTCGACAATGTGAATATCGATCTGATGTACGCGCTGCCGGCGCAGACGCTGGCTGAGGCGCAGCAGGATATGCGCACGGCGATTTCCTTCGGCACGCCGCACCTGTCGGCCTACCATCTGACCATGGAACCGAACACGGCCTTCTACCATGATCCGCCGGCGCTGCCGGACGAGGATGTGTCGGCTGACATGCAGGATATGGTCGAAGCCGAGCTGGCCGCCGCCGGCTATCTGCACTATGAGACCTCGGCCTTCGCCAAGGCCGGCCATCAGTGCCGCCACAATATGAACTACTGGGGCTTTGGCGACTACCTCGGCATAGGCGCCGGCGCGCACGGCAAGATTTCCGATCACGCCGGCATCGTGCGCGAGATGCGCCACAAGCATCCGCGCGCCTATCTCGAAGCCGCGGCGAAGGGTGAGTTCGTGCAGGAACGACGCGTGGTCGCGGCGGCTGATCTGCCGGGCGAATTCATGATGAACGCCTTGCGCCTGACTGCGGGCTTCCCATCGGCTTTGTTTTCCGAACGTACCGGCTTGCCGCTGTCGCGTTTGCAGAATGAATTATTGACGGCCCAGCGTGAGGAGCTGCTGGAAGTAACGACGGACTATATGCGCCCGACCTTGCGCGGTCAGCGCTACCTCAACCGCCTGCTGCAGATTTTTCTCGCGTCCGACTAGGCAAACCACCGCAGCCTCGACGGCCTCGATTACGACCAGGCCGTGCGTGCGTATCTCGATTTCTTCGCCGCGTCCGAGGTCGAAATCATCAGCCACCTTGAACTGGCTCAGCAGCACCCGGCCGCCCTCGCAACGCAGGCGCTCGCCGGCGCGGGCCGTGTATGAGAACACGGCGCCGGGGGCGAGGGCGACGCGTTGGCCCAGGGGTGAGAGAAAGACATGGCGCAGCATGGGCGTAACTTAATCGCCCAGCCCTCGCCGTGGCCATGACAGCCGCCGCGCACTGTACTGTCGGCGTGGCTAATACAGTGCAGCAAGGCAGTGCGAGCACTGTACTGGTTCTGTACTGAGCCGCGGTGTAGCATGCCGCTATGATCCATCTTGACCGTGCCAGCCAGACGCCGCTCACCGAGCAGATCGTCCAGCAGACTGCCGGGCTGATCCAGTCCGGTCAGCTGCCGGCCGGCAGCCGCCTGCCTTCCATTCGCAAGCTTGCATCCACGCTAACGGTCAGCAGTGCCACCGTGGTCGCCGCATATGATCGGCTGACTGCGCGCGGCCTTATCGTGTCGCGTGCCGCTTCTGGTTTCTTCGTCGCCAGCCGCGGCGAGAACGTCGGCGCGGCACATGCGTTGCCGGGCCGGCGCGACAGCATAGACGGCATCTGGTTGATGCGCCGCATGCTGGATGCACGACCCGATATGCTGCAGGTCGGTAATGGCTTCATGCCCGAAGCCTGGCTGGAAGACACCATCTCGGCACGCCTGCTAGCGCGGGTGGCTCGCCATGGGCGGCATGCCTATGTGACGCCGGGCAGTGCCGAGGGCTATGCGCCGCTGCGGCAGCAGCTCGCGCTGAAATGCAATCAGGCCGGCATCCCCGCGCATGCGGAGCAGATACTCACGACTTTCGGTGCGACCCAGGCCTTCGACATCATTCTGCGATCCCTGCTTTCCCCCGGCGATACGGTGGCGGTGGAAGAGCCCTGCTATTTCGGCCTTACCGCGCAGCTGCAAGCCTATGGCGTGCGCATGATTCCGATCCCGCGCCGCCATGACGGGCCGGATCTGGAAGTGCTGGAGGAAGCCTGCCTGCATTTCCGTCCGCGTCTCTTCTTCACGCAAACGCTGATGCAGAATCCGACCGGGACCAGCACCGAGGTCGGCGTGGCGGCGCGTCTGGTCCAGCTGGCCGAGCGCCACAATCTGCTGCTGGTCGAGGACGATGTGCACGGCGATTTCCATGCGCAGGCGAATCCGGTGCGCCTGGCGCAACTCGACCGCCTGCAGCGCGTGATTTTGGTCGGCAGCTTTTCCAAGACCCTGTCGCCGAACATCCGCGTCGGCTATATTGCCGCGCCGGTGGCGCTCTACGAGACCTTCCTCGAACACAAGCTGCTGTCGGTGTTGACCAGCTCGGAGCTGGACGAGGTGCTGGTGCACGAAGTGCTGGCCGAGGGTAACTACCGCAAGCATCTCGAGCGTGTGCGCCAGCGCCTGGCACGGCAATGGCCGGGCCTGGTGCGCGGTCTGGTGGAGTCGGGGCTCAGCGTGGTCGGTGGCGATCAGGTCGGCGTGTTTGTCTGGTGTCGCCTGCCAGAAGGCATAGACGAAGAATTGCTGGTGCGCGACGCCGCCGAGAACGGCATACAGCTGGCCCCCGGCCGTGTCTTCCACCTGAACCCATCGGCGCCGCACATGCGCTTCAGCACGCCCTTCGCCAACGACGCACGCCTGTTCGACTATCTGAAAGCCCGCCTGCCGCTGCTGCAGCAGAAGCTGGGCGCGGGCATTGCTGCGCCGGCTACTTCTTCCTGAACACCACGTCCCACACACCATGACCGAGGCGCAGGCCGCGCGTCTCGAATTTGGTTTGCGGGCGGTAGGTGGGCTTGGGTGCGAAGCTCTCGGCGGTATTTTCCAGCAGCGGTTCGGCTGAATACACTTCCAGCATCTGCTGCGCATACTCTTCCCAGTCGGTGGCGCTGTGCAGATAGCCGCCGGGCTTGAGGTGCTCGGCAATGGCCTTGACCATCGGCCCCTGCAGCAGGCGACGCTTCTGTTGCTTCTTCTTCGGCCAGGGATCGGGGAAGAAGACGTGCACGCCGTCCAGCGAGTTCGGCCGGATCATGTCGCGCAGCACCTCCACGGCATCGTGCTGGATGATGCGGATATTGCTGATGCCCTGTTCATTGATGTCCTTCAACAGGCTGCCGACGCCGGGCGTGTGCACTTCCAGGGCGATGTAATTGTTCTCGGGGTGGTTCTTCGCGATGGTCGCCGTGGTCTCGCCCATGCCGAAGCCGATCTCGAAAATCGTCGGCGCCGTGCGGCCGAAAACCTGCTCGAAGTCGAGCATCTCCTTGCCGTAGGGAATGCCCCAGACCGGCAACAGCTCGTCATGACTGCGGCGCTGGGCGTTGGAGACGCGGCCCTGGCGCAGGACGAAGCTGCGGATGTGGGTGGTGTGCTCAGTCGGGCTGTTTTCCGGCTGGCTGGGCGGCATCTTCGTGGGGTCGCTCATCGAACAGTTTCATCAGGTAGTCAAACAGATTGGGGCTTTTCGCCTCGGCCCTTGTTTCCGCTGGCGTGGTCTCGGCGGGCACCGCGGAGATTGCTTGCAGCTGCGGATTGCTAACCGCGGTGACGGTATTGTCGGGCAGGTCGGCGCTGTCCGTGGCAGCAACAGTCACTGCCGGGGCGGTGACAAAGCTTTGGGCCAGGCTGGAGGCGCTGCTCTCCAGCCACGTCGGCAATTGTTCGCAGGCGCGCGCGGGTGGATTGGCGTAGCGCTTGTGCATGGCCTTCTGCCATTCTTCCGCGTCGCCCGGCGTGGCGGTGCGCTGCCACTGTTGCAGCATTTGTGCGCGCGCATTGGCGATGGCTTCCGCCTCGCGCTGCTGCCAGTCGGCATAGCGGGCAGCAAGGGCCGGGCGCTCCGCCTCGGGC
>DATMSM010000008.1:0-18930 GCA_035565355.1 Rhodocyclaceae bacterium | reverse complement strand
GTCAGCTCGGCCACCGCCACCTGATCGGCCTGGCCGGTGCTGGCGAGCTCGCTGCGCGCGCGGATGAAGGCGGCATTGGCCTGCCGCGTTTCTCCACGCAGCCAGGCCTCGGTGTACGCGTCTAGCGCAGACTTGGCATTGGCCTGCCACTCTGGGGACTTGGGGCCGTTGGCACAGGCGGTCAGCATGAGGACAAGACCAGCACAAGCAAGAGAGCGAGAGGGCTTCATGGCGGGCTGATCTCCGTCTTGTTCGAGAAAGGCCATTTGCGATTGATCTCGTCGATCAGGCGCGAGGCCTTGCGCAAGCTCATTTCGACTTCCGCGCGCAAGGCGCCGAGATCGGTGGAGGCGCCCTCGACATTGGCCAGTATGGTGTCGGCGCGCTTCAAGCTGCCGCGCGCG
This sequence comes from Rhodocyclaceae bacterium, assembly GCA_035565355.1. Lineage (GTDB taxonomy): Bacteria > Pseudomonadota > Gammaproteobacteria > Burkholderiales > Rhodocyclaceae. The sequence continues at coordinate 18,526 of DATMSM010000008.1, read as the reverse complement.
TCGGTCAGCAGGCCCTGCAATTCCGCGAGCGTGGCTTGCGAGGTATCGGCGAGGCCGCCCGTGGCAAACACACGCTTTTCGGTTTGCGCCAACAGCTTGTTGAGATGATCAAGCGTGGCGATAAGCTTTTTCGCTTCCTCATCGCCGCCGAGCACGGCGCCGAGCACGCCCTGCTTGCCGCTCATACGACCAGTGACAGTCTCGACATTTTCAAGCGCGTTGGCAAAGGGCGAGCCCTGGGCGGTCAGGCGCTCCAGGTTCTCGATCAGCATCTTGGCATTGGCCAGCACCAGCGGCAGTTGCTCGCTGGCGTCGCCGCGCAGCAGGGGGCGCGCCTCGCCGTCGGGCAGCGGCGGATCGTCGAGCAGCGCGGAGAACACGCGCAGCTTGGCTTCGCCGACAATGCCGCGCTCCAGGGTGAAGATGCTGGAGGTACGCAGCCAGCGGGCATCCTTCTTCCAGACATCGACGAGGATGCGCACCTGGCCGTCGTCGGCAAGCTCGACACGGCGCACACGGCCGACCGGGAAGCCGGAGAAGGTCAGGTCCATGCCTGGGCGCACGCCTTCGGAATTCTCCGTCGTCAGCACCAGCGACTGCGTTTCGGCAAACAGGCCGCGCGCCGTCATGACATAGAGGACGAAACCCACGATAAGGACGAGGGTGAGGACGATCAGGGCGACCGCCTTGCGTTCGATGCCGGCGTCGTGCGCCTCGCTTGAAGATTTATCCATGGTCTACAGGAACTCGATGACTAGCAGCAGGACTTCAATGCCCAGCAGCGCGCCGAAAGTCAGCGCGGCGCTGTTCAGCGTCGCCACAGTCATGGCGAAAAGCAGGGTTTTCATGGCCAGTGCGATCAGCACGATGGGCTCGAAGACCTGGCCGACGGTGTGGGTGTAGATGCCCAGGCCCCAGGGGTTGAATCCGTACATGCCAAGGTAGGCGATGATGAGCGCAAGCACGCTGCTAAGGGTGGCCATGACGATCACCAGCAGGCTGCGGCTGATGACCTGCGGTACCCCGGCGCCCCGGGTAGGCGGCACCAGCGCAACATTGACGGCGGCGAGCAAGGGCAGCAGCTCGACCACCAGCAGGCGCATCACGGTGGCCAGCGCGAAGCCAGACAGGCCGTAGTTGTCGGAGGTGGTGACCACGATATGCACAAGGGCCAGGCTGAGCAGGCCGGACAGGAGCACGAAACGCGGCAGGATCTGGCGCGCTTCGGCCCACAGACGCTGGGTGGCCTGCTGCCGCACGACACGCGTCCAGGCCGACGGCGTGAATGCCGTGACCAGCCGCTCGGCGGCCTCGATGAAGGGCCGGGTGCCGCGCGCAAAGGCAGTCAGCGATGGGCTCATGCAATCCTCGTGCGGGAGTGGATGATGGATGCGCGCCAGCCCTGTTCCGCAGTTAGCCGGCGCCATCCCTTGCTGGACATGATACCGGCTTGGCGCGCGCACGGCCATGCACCCGGCATGCTCCGGCGCTCAGTGCTCGCTGAGATTGAGGCGCGAGGCGAACAAGGAAATCAGCAGCGAGGCGAGCACCGCGAGCCATAGCGCCGACAGCCCCATCACCTGATAGACAAGCGCGCCGATGATGCCGCCGACGATGAGGCCCAGCCACAGCCAGAAATAACCGCCCCAGGCAATCTTGTCCGGTCGCACCATATTGCGGGCAATGCCCTGCCCGAGCTTGACCAGGGTGCCGGTCATATAGGTCACGCCGGTCGTCACTTCGCCGCTGCTGCCGACGAAGATGCAGTTGATCGCGCCCATGGCCATGGCGGTCAGGGCCACGGCCAGTGTATGCAGATTGCCGGCATGGCTGCCGGCGGCGAGGGTGAGCAGCAGGGTCACCAGCATGAGCACGGTGATGGAACGGCCGCGGGTGCCGCGATAGGCGAACAGGGTGCCGAGCATGACGCCGAAGACAAAGGCGAGGATAAGACCGGCGGAGATCAGCGCGTGATGCCAGTCCATCGCCAGGCCGACGCCGAGGCGCGTCGAATTGCCGCTCATGAAGGAGACGAAGAAGCCGCCGAGATAGATGAAGCCAAGCGCATCCACATATCCCGACAGGGCGGCCAGGGCGGCGGCAAAAATGCGCAGCCTGAGTCCGTAATTGACCATTGCATGCTCCAGCTGGAACCAGCCGTCACGATAGCAAGGCGCACCTCTTTCCGAAGGGGGAATAAGGAAAGCGGCCGGCGTCTATTTCTGCTCAGCGCCCTTCAGGTGGCGCACAAGGCCTCAAGGGTCTTTCGTGTATAGCCTTCGACGTAGTCGATCAGAGCATCGGATGCCGTGCGCGCCTCATCCTCCTTGCCGGCGGCAATCGCTTCTGCGATGTCGGCATGACGCTGGGCGACCTGCTTGAGATCACCGAAACGGCTGAAGTACAGATACCAGAAGCGGCGGGTCTGGGCCTGAATCGCCGCCATCGCCATCTGCGCATACTTGTTATTCGCGGTGACCTCGATCAGTTGGTTGAATTCGCGGTCGGTATCGATGAAAAGCTCGGCATCGTCGCTGCGCGCCGCTTTGCGGAAACGCTTGGCGAGATCGGCAAATGCCGCCTGCGTGGCAATATCGGCCTGACGGGCGGCACGGCCCGAAAGCAGCCTTTCAAGTTCACGTCTGACCTCGATCAGGCGGAACTGATCGGTGAAATCGACCTGGGCGATGATGATGCCGGCACGCGGCAGGATCTGCACCGCGCCTTCCGCAGCAAGACGCTGCAGGGCTTCGCGGACAGGCGTCCGGCCCAGTCCGACGCGTTCGGCGAGCGCCTTCTCGGAGATCTTGGCGCCGGGTGGCAGGGTGGTATTGACGATCATCTCTTCGATGATGCGATAGGCCTGCGCGGCCTGGCTGGGGGCGGCATTAGTCCACATGCGGGTAGACCTGGTCTGACATAGGCGTCCTTGTATTCATCCGGATGAGCGCATTTTCCCACACCACCCAAAGCAGGAAAATAACGCAAACCCGACTGCTGTGGCGGGCTTTCCGCAAGAAAAACGGCACGACTTTCAAAAAGTCGTGCCGTCTCCCTACTCAGGGCAGCCAGGCCGTCCTTATCCCATCGAGCTGACGTCGGCGCCGGTGGCCGCGAGATGCTTCTTGCGCATCGGCATCAGGACGAAGTAGGCAAGCACAGCGGTGAGGATGTCCATGATCACCACCAGGGTGAAGACGGTGCCCCAGGTGCCGGTCGAGGCGTAGATCAGGGCCGCCACCGGGCCGCCGAACACGGAGCCAACCCCTTGCGCCATGTAGAGGAAACCGTAGTTGGTGGTGGCGTGCTTGGTGCCGAAGGTGTCGGTCAGGATGGACGGGAACAGCGAGAAGATTTCGCCCCAGCCGAAGAACACGACCCCGGACAACAGGGCAAACCAGAGCGGATCGTGGGCGACGAAGTACCAGACCGTGATGGCCGCCCCTTCAAGACTGAAGGCGATCAGCATGGTTTTTTCGCGGCCCAGCTTGTCGGAGACCCAGCCGAAGAAGGGACGCGTCAAGCCGTTGGTGATGCGGTCTATGGTCAGCGCGAAGGGCAGCGCAGCCATGCCGAACACCAGTGCATCCGCCACCTTGAAGTCACGCGCGATGGCGCCCATTTGCGAGATCACCATGAGACCGGTGGTCGACATCATGGTCATCATCAGGAAGAGCAGCCAGAAGATCGGATTGACCAGCATCTCCTTGGGCGTGAAGTCACGCTTGGTGGCGACCGCCTGGGTGGCCTGCGGCTTGATGTGGGAGAGCTCGCCCGGGTTCGGGCGACGCATGCCCAAGGCCGCGAGGATGCCCACCAGTCCGATCACGATGCCGTAGGTGAACAGCGTTTCCTGGAAGCCGTCGGTCTTCATGGATGCGGAGATCGGGAAGGTGGTCAGCACCGCACCGAAGCCGTAACCCGCCGCCACCATGCCGGTGGCGAAACCGCGCAGGTCGGGGAACCACTGCACCATCAGGCCGATCACGCCGACATAGACGACACCGGTGCCGATACCGCCGAGCACGCCGTAGCTGAGGTAGAGCCCGGTCAGACTCTGCACGTCGGACGACACAATCCAGCTCAGGCCGGTCAATGCTGCGCCGATGGCGAGCAGGCGATGGGGGCCGAAGCGGTCAATCAGGAAGCCCTGCAAGGGCGACAGGAAGGTCTGCAGCACGATCAGGATGGAGAAGGTCACCTGAACTTCGGCCAGACTGGCGCCGAGACTGCTGGTGAGATGCTGGGTGAACAGCGCCCAGACGTATTGCGGACTGGAAATGGCCATCATGGCGATGAGGCCAAGGATGAGCTGTTTTTTCCGTGGGGGATTTCCGGTTGCGGCGCTTGTCGTCATATTCGCTACTCCTCATTGACATGGATAGTCAGCCAGGCTGGCACCTTCCTGCATTGAAACGGATCGCCCCTCTGTGTGGGCTTGTTGTAATCCGGACTTCGCACATCTCAGTGCGACCACGCAAAACGTTTCACCGACTGGACATCTGCCACGCCAGCCGAACTCGACGCCGTGTGCGCAGACAATACCATGAATACACAATTGATATATCAATAATAGATTTCAAGGATAATCTTTGTGTAGAATGCAACACAGCCCAGCCGTAAAGGGCTTCTCGCCTGGATTGCCGCTAGCATTGCATCCGTATATCAATGCAGGCCTAGTGCTTAAACACGCTTCGACGGGAAGGAACCGATATGAAAACAACGCGCCCCCTGGCCATGGCAACCGGCGGCATGGTTGCATCGCCCCACTACTTTGCCTCCCTGGCCGGCCTGCGCATCCTGCAGGATGGCGGCAGCGCAGTGGATGCAGCCGTTGCCGTGAACTCCACGCTGGGCATCGTGTATCCGCACATGACCGGCATGGGCGGCGATGCGTTCTGGCTGATTTATGACGCCAAGTCCAACAAGGTGCACGCGCTCAACGGGACCGGGCCTGCCGTGTCCGGCGCGACGCGCGAGCACTACCGCAAGCTCGGCCTGAGCGCGATTCCGCAGCGCGGCCCACACGCCGCACTGACCGTGCCGGGCGCGGTCGACGCCTGGTGCTCGGCGCACGAGCGCTTCGGCAAGCTGTCGCTGCGCGACTGTCTCACACCGGCAATCCGCTATGCCCGCGACGGCTACCCGGTCTCCGCAGGCCAAGTCCAGTTCACCCGCCAGACCGCCCAGACTCTCGGTCGCCATGAGGCGACCCGCGATGCCTTCATGCCGGGCGGACGCCTGCCCCAGGCCGGCGACCTGATGCGCTTCCATGGCATGGCCAACACCCTCGAATCGATTGCCACAAATGGCCGCGCCGGCTTCTATGAAGGCGCCGTCTGCGACGAGATCGTGTCCTCGATCAACGCGGCCGGCGGCGACTGGAGCACCAGCGACCTGCACAACTTCCACAGCACCTGGTCGGACTCGATCACGACGACCTATCGCGGCTATACCTGTCACCAGCATCCGCCCAACAGTCAGGGCTTCGCGCACCTGATGATTCTCAACATCCTGGAGCACTTCGACATCGCCGCGCTGCGCAATGATCGCGCCGCGTATATCCACCTGATGGTGGAGGCGACCAAGCTGGCCTTCCGCGACCGCGACCGTTATCTGACCGACCCGAACTTCGGCAGTATTCCGCTCGACCGCCTATTGTCGAAGGAGTACGCCGCAGAGTTGGCGAAGGAAATCAGTTTCGATAACTGCATCGCCCACGAAGCCCATCCCATGGGCCAGGACACGACCTGTACGGTCGTAGTGGACAGTGAAGGCAACGCAGCCTCCATCATCCAGAGCATCTACCACGAGTTCGGCTCGGGCTTTGTAGCCGGCAAGACCGGCATCCTGCTGCAGAACCGGGGCTCCTTCTTTTCACTCGACGAGAACCACCCCAACAGCCTGGAGCCGGGCAAGCGCTGCTTCCATACGCTGATGCCGGGCATGCTGTTCCGTGATGGCAAGCTGGATCTGGTGTACGGCACCATGGGTGGCGAAGGCCAGCCGCAGACCAGTGCCGCCATCGTGACGCGCTATGTCGACTTCAACCACGACGTGCAAACCGCCATCGACAATCCGCGTTGGCTGTATGGCCGCACCTGGGGCGACGAGACCCGCGCCCTGCGTGTCGAGAACCGCTTCGGCGATGAAGTTTTCGCGTCCCTGCGCGCACGCGGTCATCAGCTTGAGATCACTGAGGGCTGGAGCGACTTTATGGGTCACGCGGCCGCAATCCAGGTCGATCATCGCAACGGCGTGCTCTACGGCGCCGCCGATGCGCGCGGCGAAGGCATCGCCGTCGGCTGGTAAACCGCTCCCGCAAGGAAAAAGCCGCTGCCCCGTCGCGAACTGGGCAGCGGCTTTTTTATGTGCGCAGCTGAAATGCCGCGCCCAATGCCAGCCGCGCTACAACTTGCCTGTCAGCAGCAGGATGACGACGATCAAGAGCACGAGACCGATGCCACCGGTCGGGCCATAGCCCCAGCCGCTGCTGTGCGGCCAAGCCGGCAGTGCGCCGATCAGGATCAGAACCAGAATGATCAATAGTATTGTTCCCAGACTCATTGCATTCTCCTCGGGTGCGCGATGCAGGATGCATGCTGCCGTTCCAAGGCTAAGCCGGGCGGGCTGCGGCCACTGTAGGACGGCGCCGAAACGGGTGACGGCAGGCTCGGACGGAAGAGGAAAGCGCGGCTGGCCGGCCGGCCTTGCACCGCAAGCCATCAAGACAAAAGGCCGGCTGCGTGTTGCGCAGGCCGGCCTTTGCTGGCGAAGGTGCTAGCGCGAAGCTAGATGGTGTTCGGCTTGTCCGTCTGAGCGTAGCGCTCGACCCATTTCTTGATGCGATTGGCATCGCCAATACGGGTCATCTTGCCCCAGGAATCGAGCAGCACGATGATCATGGGCTTGTGATTGAACCAGGCCTGCATCACCAGGCACTTGCCGGCTTCATTGATGAAGCCTGTCTTGGACAGACCGATATCCCAGCCCGAGTTGGCGCTGCGCACCAGACTGTTGGTATTGTGGAACTCCTGCACGCGGCCATCGACGATGACGTCGTATTCGGCTGCGGTACTGAACTCGCGGATCAGCGGATATTGGTGCGCGGCGGCGACCATCTTGACGAGGTCGCGGGCCGAGGAGACGTTGGCCGAATTGAGGCCGGTGGAGTCCTCGAAGTGGGTGTCGACCAGGCCGAGCGACTGGGCCTTGCGGTTCATCGCGGCGATGAAGGCCGGACGGCCACCCGGGTAGTAGCGCGACAGCGCGGAGGAAGCGCGATTCTCGGAAGACATCAGCGCCAGGCGCAGCATTTCCTCGCGCGAGAGTTGGGTGCCGACCTTGAGACGGGAACGGGTGCCCTTGAGCGTATCGATATCCTCTTCGGAAATCGTCATCAGCTCATGCAGGCTGGGCTGGGCATCAAGGCTGACCATCGCCGTCATCAGCTTGGTGATCGAGGCGATCGGCACCACGGCGCCGGCATTCTTTTCATAGAGGATGGAGCCGCTTGCCTGATCGAGCACCAGCACGGCGGAGGAATGCAGGCCCAGCGAGGCGGCACTCATGGGCAGGGAATCACCGACCAGGCGATCGCCCTGCACGGAGGCGCGCTTGACGGCCGGCTTCTTGGCGGCGGACTTGACCGGCGGCTTGTTGCTCTTGCTCTTGCTTGCGGTTTTCTGGGCGGGCTTGGCAGCGGTCTTGCTGATAGTGGTCTTTTTCTTGGCAGCGGCAGTCTCCGCCTGAACCGGCGCGGCGGCCACGGCAAGCATTGTCAATGCGGCAATCAGGGCTTTTCTCATGCAACTCTCCAGGGGCGGCAATGCGTCCCGCCACCCATAGGTAGGACCTTTCCCGCAACTACGGCACTATTCTCTATAAATTAAACAGATAGCGCAAGAACTTCATGCGAAAGATGATAGCTATTCAAGAAATTGCAACACTTCACTTTTGCGCATTATGGTATCCGCATAACCCAGCTCAATCAGGGCGCCCGTGTACTCCGGCTCGAACAGCAGGTAACTGGTCAGTGCGCCGCCGCGCCGGTTCATGGCGCCCAGGCCGCGCAGCAGGGCGCGCACCGGCATGGGCAAGGCCTGCGCATGCCGGGCCGCGAGCGTGTCCAGACGCTGCGAAGGCGAGATCACCAAGGTTTCGATGGGGCGCAGCGCCAGCCCTTTTTCCCTGCGCACCGCTTCGGGGATCAGGCTCAGGGTGTTGTTGATACGCGTCAGCCGCTCCAGATCCACATACAGGCTGTCGAGAAAGATGCTGGATAGGGCGTGACCGGCGACCTGGGCAAGCGATGGATAACTCTCCTGCACCGTGCGTTCGTTCTCCGTACTCATACGGCCGGCACCGATGACGAGAACGCGCTCCGCACCGAGATGGACTGCCGGCGAAATCGGCGCCAGCTGGCGCATGGAGCCGTCACCGAAATATTCGCGATTGATGCGCACCGAGGGAAAGATGAAGGGAATCGCACTCGATGCCATCAGATGGTCGAGCGTGAGTTGCGTGCGCGAACCGAAACGCTGGGTGCGCGACCAGGTTTGCAGGTCGGGATGGCCCTGGAAGAAAGTCACACTCTGACCGCTGGCATAGCCGGAACAGGTAATGGAAAGGGAATGCAAGGCACCGCTGGCGATGGCGAGGTCGATGCGCGAGAAATCCAGGCGCTGTTCGAGCAAGTTGCGCAGGGGCGTGTTGTCGAGCAGAGATCTCGGATTTTGTCGCACCAGCCAGCCCAGCATCAGCGCCGACAGCCAGCGCGCGCCGGTCCCGGCGATGCCTAGCGTATCGGCACGATAGACGTCGCCTGCATGAAAGCCCGCCCAGGTGCGGCGCAGATTGTCCACGCCGACCCCGAAGTTGTCCGCCCAGCATGCCAGCACCGTGGCGTTGATGGCACCGGCCGAGGCGCCGCAGAGGATGGGAAAGGGATTGCGCTGCGAATCCGGAAGTATCTCGCGGATCGCAGAAAGCACGCCGACCTGATAGGCGGCGCGCGCGCCGCCGCCGGTCAGCACCAATGCAGTCTTGCCCCTCTCCCCCATAGACGTGCTCAAGCCCTGTTGAGATGCGCCGTCTCGACCGACAGCAAGGCCGTCATGTTGAGCAGGCGGCGCGAGGTCGCCGTCGGCGTGACGATATGCACGGGCTTGGCAGCACCGAGCAGGATGGGCCCGACCGTGACACCGCCGCCAACCGTCTCCTTGATGAGATTGAAGGCGATATTGGCGGCGTCGAGATTCGGCATGATGAGCAGATTGGCTTCGCCGCGGAGGCGGGAATCCGGAAAAACCTGCTGGCGTATTGTTTCCGACAATGCCGCATCGCCGTGCATCTCGCCCTCGACCTCGAGATCGGGGGCGCGCTGTTCCAGCAGCGCCAGGGCCTGACGCATCTTCTGCGCGGTCGGCGTATTGGCGGTGCCGAAACTGGAATGCGACAGTAGCGCAACCTTGGGCGTCAGTCCGAAACGGCGCAACTCCTCGGCGGCAAGCAAGGTCATTTCCACGATCTGCTCTACGCTCGGGTCGTAATGCACATAGGTGTCGGCGATAAACAGGGTGCGATCCGGCAGGATCAGCATGTTCATGGCGTAGAAATCCTGCACCCCGGCCGAGCGGCCGATGACATTGCCGATCACGTCTAGATGATGGGCATAGGCGCCGACGGTGCCACACAGCATGGCGTCGGCATAGCCTTCATGCATGAGCATGGCGCCGATCACGGTGGGGCGACGCAGCATATCGCGCTTGGCGACCTCGATGCTGACGCCCTTCCTTTGCATGATCTTGTAATAGGACTGCCACAGCTCCTTGTAGCGCGGATCCGAGTCCTGATTGACCATCTCGAAATCAATGCCCGGGCGCAGCTTGAGACCGGCACGCTCGATGCGCATCTGCACCACCTCGGGACGACCGATGACAATGGGCTGGGCCAGACCGTCGTCGACCACGGTCTTGACTGCGCGCAGCACTCGCTCCTCCTCGCCCTCGGCGAACACCACGCGCGCCGGATTGGCCTTGGCGCCGGAGAAGATGGGCTTCATCACGAAGCTGGAGTGGTAGATGAAGGCTTCGAGCTGGGCGACGTAGGCCATCATGTCGGCAATCGGCCGCGTCGCCACGCCCGAGTCCATGGCCGCCTGCGCCACCGCCGGGGCCACACGCGTGATCAGGCGCGGGTCGAACTGTTTGGGCATCAGGTAATCCGGGCCGAAATGCACGTCCTCCAGATGGTAGGCGGCGGCCACCACGTCGGAGTGCTCGGCATGCGCCAGCTCGGCAATCGCTGTGCAGGCGGCGATCTTCATTTCGTCGTTGATCGTGGTCGCGCCGACATCGAGCGCACCCCGGAAGATGAAGGGGAAGCACAGCGAATTGTTCACCTGATTGGGAAAGTCGGAGCGGCCGGTGGCCATGAGCACATCACCGCGTACGCTCTTGGCCACATCCGGCAGGATTTCCGGCACCGGGTTGGCGAGCGCCAGGATAAAAGGCGAACGCGCCATCTTCGCCACCATCTCGGGCTTGAGCACGCCGCCGGCCGAAAGGCCGAGGAAGACATCGGCCGCGCCGATCACATCGTCCAAGGTGCGTGCCTCGGTCTCGCGCGCATACGGCTTGAGTGTGTCGTTCATATTGGGGCGGCCGGTGTAGAGCACGCCCTCGACATCGGTCACCCAGATGTGCTCGAGCGGCATGCCCATCTTCTGCAGCAGCGAGAGACAGGCCAGCGCGGCAGCGCCGGCGCCCGAGGTGACGAGCTTGACGTCTTTGAGCTCCTTGCCGACCACCTTGAGGCCATTGAGGATGGCGGCACAGACCACGATGGCAGTCCCGTGCTGATCGTCATGGAAAACCGGGATCTTCATGCGCTCGCGCAAGCGCTGCTCGATGTAGAAGCACTCCGGCGCCTTGATGTCTTCCAGATTGATGCCGCCGAAGGTGGGCTCCAGCGCGGCGATGGCGTCGATCAGCTTGTCGGGGTCGTTCTGCGCCAGCTCCAGATCGAAGACATCGATACCGGCAAATTTCTTGAACAGCACCGCCTTGCCTTCCATCACCGGCTTGGCGGCGAGCGGCCCGATATTGCCGAGGCCAAGCACGGCGGTGCCGTTGGTCACGACCGCCACCATATTGGCGCGGCCGGTCAGGCGGCTGGCCTGGGCAGGATCGGCGGCGATGGCATTGCAGGCTGCAGCAACACCGGGCGTATAGGCGAGGGAAAGCTCCTGCTGGCTGGTAAGGCTTTTGGTGGGGACGACGGCGATTTTGCCGGGGCGGGGGAGTGCGTGGTAATCAAGCGCTGCTGAGCGGATGTTGTCATCCATGAAAACTGTCTCCTCTGAGCTTGTTTTCGTTTTGACGAACAGCCGGATAGTGCTCACCTGCCCGGCTGCCGACAATGCCTGCAAACATGAGTGGTACGCAAACTAGTAACGCGATTGTGGCATAAAGGCGTTACCCCCGCCTGCTACACTGCCCTCCTCCCTGCCCCTCATCATCCTCATGTCTATTGCCCGCCGCATGCAGCACATCTCGCCCTTCCAGGTCATGGAACTGATGGCGCGTGCGAAGGAACTCGAGCAACAGGGACGCGACATCGTGCACATGGAGGTCGGCGAACCCGACTTCCCGACGCCGGCGCCGGTAATCGCCGCCGCGCAGGAGTTTCTCGCCACCGGCAAGGTCTTCTACACGTCGGCGCTGGGCTTACCCGAGCTGCGCGAGGCCATCAGCAAGTTCTACCGGGACCGCTATGGCAGCGAGGTAGCGGCCGAACGCGTCGTCATCACCACCGGGGCATCCGCTGCGCTGCTGATGGCGCTCAGCGTACTCGTCGAGCGTGATGAAGAATGGCTGCTGCCGGACCCCGGCTACCCCTGCAACGCGAACTTCGTGCATCTGCTCGAAGGGAAAGTCAGACGCATCGCCACCCGCCCCGAACATGGTTACCAGCCGACCGCAGCGCAAGTCGGCGCGCACTGGGGCAGCCAGACGCGCGGGCTGCTGGTCGCCTCGCCCGCCAACCCCACCGGCACACTGATCGCCGCCGCGCAGCTCGCCGAGCTGTATGCCGCGGTCAGGGAGAAAGGCGGCACACTGCTTGTCGATGAGATCTATCACGGCCTGACTTACGGCACCGATGCCGCATCGGCGACGACGCTCGGCGATGACATCTTCGTCATCAACAGCTTCTCCAAATATTTCGGCATGACCGGCTGGCGACTCGGCTGGCTGGTGGTGCCGCCACGCTATCTACGTGAAGTCGAAAAGCTCGCGCAGAACCTCTACATCTCCCCGCCGACGCTGGCACAACACGCCGCACTCGCCTCGTTCAAGGCAGACAACATTGCGCTACTGGAAGAGCGGCGGCGCGAATTTTCACGGCGCCGCGATGTGCTGCTGACAGGGCTGGAAGAGATCGGATTCAGGATAGCGGCCCGACCGGACGGCGCCTTCTATCTATATGCGGAGATCGGTACGCTGGCGGAAAACAGTCACGCATTGGCGGGCACCCTGCTCGAGGAAGCCGGCGTCGCCTGCACCCCGGGGCTGGACTTCGGCCAGCAGGATGCTCATCGCTATATGCGCTTCGCTTACACGACCGAGGTGGCACGTCTGCAGGAAGGGCTGCGACGCATGAAAAAGTTTTTCGGTCGCTAACCCTTAGCTTAAGGGGCTGAAGAAGCGTAGCGAGCGGATGGAGGGCAAGGCGCCCGGAGCGCAGGAACCGGAATGTACTTTAGTACATGAGGATTCAGACCGAAGGGAATACCGCGCAACGCAGCCATGCGTCCGCGCAGTAGCTTATTCAGCCCCTTAAAAAGAAAAAGGCGTGACCGAAGCCACGCCTTTTCTGATGCCGGAGACCGGATCAGGACGGGCGCGAACCCGTCGGGAACGGCCACGCAGCAGCCGGGTTCAGGGACGACTTGATACCCGGGGTTGCAGCGGTGGACGGTGCAGCAGGTGCAGCAGCGGGCTTAGCGGCCGGCTTCTTGGCAGCAGGCTTCTTGGCAGCAGCCGGCTTAGCAGCAGCCTTCTTGGCTACCGGCTTCTTGGCAGCAACAGCGGGCTTCTTGGCAGCAGCGGCAGGCTTCTTGACAGCCGGCTTCTTAGCAGCAGCGGGCTTCTTGGCAACGGCCTTCTTGACTGCCGGCTTCTTGGCAGCAACCTTCTTCGCTGCCGGCTTAGCAGCAGCCTTCTTGGCGACCGGCTTCTTGGCAACGGCCTTCTTGACTGCCGGCTTCTTGGCAGCAACCTTCTTCGCTGCCGGCTTAGCAGCAGCCTTCTTGGCGACAGGCTTCTTGGCGGCGACCTTCTTGACTGCCGGCTTCTTGGCAGCAACCTTCTTCGCTGCCGGCTTAGCAGCAACCTTCTTGGCGACCGGCTTCTTGGCGGCGACCTTCTTTGCTGCCGGCTTGGCAGCAGCCTTCTTGGCGACCGGCTTCTTGGCGGCGACCTTCTTTGCTGCCGGCTTAGCAGCAGCCTTCTTGGCGACAGGCTTCTTGGCAGCAGCCGGCTTCTTGGCAGCGACCTTCTTAGCTACCGGCTTCTTGGCAGCAGGCTTCTTGGCGGCAGCGGGCTTCTTGGCTGCTACCTTCTTTGCCGCCGGCTTCTTGGCAGCGGGCTTCTTTTTGGCTACGACCATCATGAATCTCCTTAAACAAAAAAAGTAACAGGGAAGGATCTAACGACTGCAACCCAGTTTGCTACAGCATGGATTATTCATCACGCGTATCGGAAACAAAGCGATGAATTCCTTGCGTTTTTCCGCCCATCATTTCGGATTGAAGCAATGCGCGTTCGCAGGGTCACGCAACCAGCCCTGCACTTTTCTTGCGAAGAATTTCCGCCGAGAGGTGTGCGATACACACGTTCATCCGGATACCTCATTCGCCGCAAACGACACAACAAACAAAATCATTCGTCGTGTTCATAGGCGCAACCCTAACGACGAACATGCGGCAGCGCAAACATTTACGCACGCTGCGCAATGCTGCAAGCCACGATGTGTTGCATAAATGTATCGTCGTCAACTTCGCGTTCAACGTGTCATTGCATCGATGACGCGGCTGTCGTCGTACTCCGAAAGACAAAAAAGCCCGGCATGTGCCGGGCGTTTTTGCATTCACGGTCTCATGCGGAAACCCGCATGGAATGGTCGTTTACACGATCAATCCCAGCTCAGTGCACCACCGGTCTGGTACTCGGTGACGCGCGTCTCGAAGAAATTCTTTTCCTTCTTGAGGTCGATCATCTCGCTCATCCAGGGGAAGGGATTCTCTTCGCCCTCGAACAGCTGATCGATACCGATCTGCTGTGCACGACGGTTGGCGATGAAGCGCAGGTAACCCTTGAACATCGGTGCGTTGAGGCCCAGCACGCCACGCGGCATGGTGTCTTCGGCGTAGCGGTATTCGAGTTCGACCGCCTTCAGGAACAGCACCTTGATCTCCTCGCGGAAGGCGGCGGTCCACAGGTGCGGGTTCTCCAGCTTGATCTGGTTGATCAGGTCAATGCCGAAGTTGCAGTGCATGGACTCGTCGCGCAGGATGTACTGGTACTGCTCGGCAGCACCCGTCATCTTGTTCTGACGGCCCAGCGCCAGGATCTGGGTGAAACCGACGTAGAAGAACGGGCCTTCCATCAGGCAGGCGAAGACGATCAGGCTCTTGAGCAGCTTCTGGTCATTTTCCGGCGTACCCGTCTTGAAGTTCTGATCCATGACCACGTCGATGAACGGGATCAGGAATTCGTCCTTGTCGCGGATGCTCTCGACTTCCATGTAGGCGTTGAACACCTCGGACTCGTCCAGGCCCAGCGACTCCACGATGTACTGGTAGGCGTGGGTGTGGATGGCCTCTTCAAAAGCCTGACGCAGCAGGTACTGGCGGCACTCGGGCGCGGTGATGTGGCGATAGGTGCCGAGCACGATGTTATTGGCAGCCAGGCTATCGGCGGTAACGAAGAAGCCCAGGTTGCGGGTGATGATGCGGCGCTCGTCCGGGGTCAGACCGTTGGGGTCCTTCCACTGGGCGATGTCGCGGCTCATATTGATTTCCTGCGGCATCCAGTGATTGGCACAGCCGGCCAGGTACTTTTCCCAGGCCCACTTGTACTTGAACGGAACCAGCTGGTTCACATCGGTGGGGCTGTTGATGATGCGCTTGTCCTCGACGCGGATGCGGCGATGAGCAGCGGCCGGAGCCGGTGCAGCGGCGGCAGGTTCGGTACCCATGATGTTGCTCCCGTAGGCAGGCGCGGCAGGTTGCAGGCCGGGCGTGGCTTGTTGGCCGGGTTGGGTGTCTTCAAAACTCAGCATTACGTGTCTCCCTATCTCTGTATGTCTCTGACGGCGGGATAGTCAAATTGTTCTCTAAAACCTTTGGTCACCAAGGAGCGCTGCGCGCTCCGGGGTTGTGGCTACGGCCGCGCTTCGCGCTTAACCTGCCGGACAAGCCGGCAGGTTAGCCTTCGCCGCAATCAGGACAGCTCGCCTGCCTTACTGGCAGGACTCGCAGTCCGGATTGTCAATCGAGCAGAACTTGGCGTCGGTGGCGGGTTCAGCCGCTTGCGACGGGACCGAGTTCAGTGCGCCGGCCTTGGTGGTGGACTTCTCGGACGACGACGCACCCAAGGTACGCAGGTAATAAGTGGTCTTCAGGCCCTTGGTCCAGGCGAACTTGTAGGTCTCGTCCAGCTTGCGGCCCGAGGCGCCGGCCATGTAGATGTTCAGGGACTGGGCCTGGTCGATCCACTTCTGGCGACGCGAGGCGGCTTCGATCAGCCAGCTCGGTTCGATTTCGAAGGCGGTGGCGTACAGATCGCGCAGTTCTTGCGGAATGCGGTCGATACGGGCCAGGGAGCCGTCGAAGTACTTGAGGTCGGCAATCATCACCTCGTCCCACAGGCCCAGCTTCTTGAGGTCACGGACCAGATGCTCGTTGGCCATGGTGAACTCGCCCGACAGGTTGGACTTCACATACAGGTTCTGATACTCCGGCTCGATACACGCGGCCACGCCAACGATGTTGGAGATGGTCGCGGTCGGGGCGATGGCGATGCAGTTGGAGTTGCGCATACCGACTTCACCGATACGGGTACGCAGGGCGTCCCAATCCAGGGTGCTGCTGCGATCCACGTCCAGATAACCGCCGCGTTCTTCGGCCAGGAGGTCGATACTGTCGGGCGGCAGAATGCCGCGATCCCACAGGCTGCCCTTGAAGGACGAGTAGCGGCCACGCTCTTCGGCCAGGTCGGTCGAAGCCCAGTAGGCGTAGTAGCAGACGGCCTCCATGGAGCGGTCGGCGAACTCGACGGCTTCCATGGTGGCGTAGGGAATACGCAGCTCGTGCAGGCAATCCTGGAAGGACATGATGCCCATGCCGACCGGACGGTGACGCACATTGGAGTTGCGGGCCTTGTCGACGGCGTAGTAATTGATATCCACCACGTTGTCGAGCATGCGCATGGCGATCTTGATCGTGCGCTTGAGCTTGTCGTGATCCAGCTTGCCGTCCTTGAGGTGGGCGAGCAGATTGACCGAGCCGAGGTTGCAGACGGCGATTTCGGTATCCGAGGTGTTCAGCGTGATCTCAGTGCAGAGGTTGGAGCTGTGCACCACGCCGACGTGCTGCTGCGGCGAGCGGATATTGCACGGGTCCTTGAAGGTCACCCACGGATGGCCGGTTTCGAACAGCATGGTCAGCATCTTGCGCCACAGGCTCATGGCCGGAATGCGCTTGAACACCTTGATTTCGCCGCGATCGGCCTTCTCTTCGTAGCGGGTGTAGGCCTGCTCGAACTCCTTGCCGTACTTGTCGTGCAGGTCGGGTGCATCAGACGGCGAGAACAGGGTCCAGTCGGCACCTTCCATGACGCGCTTCATGAACAGGTCGGGAATCCAGTTGGCGCTGTTCATGTCGTGGGTACGACGACGGTCGTCACCGGTGTTCTTGCGCAGTTCGAGGAATTCCTCGATGTCCAGGTGCCAGGTTTCCAGGTAGGCGCAGACAGCGCCCTTGCGCTTGCCGCCCTGGTTCACGGCGACAGCGGTGTCGTTCACCACCTTGAGGAAGGGGATCACGCCCTGCGACTTGCCGTTGGTGCCCTTGATGCGGCTGTTCAGCGCGCGCACCGGGGTCCAGTCGTTGCCCAGGCCACCGGCAAACTTCTGCAGCATGGCGTTTTCCTTGATGCCCTGGTAGATGCCGTCAAGATCGTCGGACACCGTGGTCAGGTAGCAGGAGGACAGCTGCGAATGCAGGGTGCCGGAGTTGAACAGGGTCGGGGTCGAGCTCATGAAGTCGAAGGTCGACAGCACGCTGTAGAACTCGATGGCGCGCTTTTCGCGTTCGATCTCGTTGATGGCGAGGCCCATGGCGACGCGCATGAAGAAGACTTGCGGCAGCTCGATGCGACGCTCGTCCACGTGCAGAAAGTAGCGGTCGTAGAGGGTCTGCAGGCCGAGGTAGCCGAACTGCAGGTCGCGGCTGGCATCCAGCGCTGCGCCGAGCTTGACCAGATCGAACTGGGC
The DNA here is from genome assembly GCA_035565355.1 of Rhodocyclaceae bacterium. GTDB lineage: Bacteria > Pseudomonadota > Gammaproteobacteria > Burkholderiales > Rhodocyclaceae. Next base: position 967 of record DATMSM010000008.1, on the reverse strand, counting down.
CAGGCGCGGATCGAGCAGCTCGTGCTTGATGCCGACACGGATGAATTCGGGGAAGTATTCGGCGTACTTGGTGGCCATGGCGGCCTGCGACACGGCTTCGCCCAGCACTTCCTTGCGCACGGTGTCGAGCAGCAGGCGGGCGGTGACATAGCTGTAGGCCGGCTCATGCTCGATCAGGGTGCGCGAGGCGAGGATGGCGGACTTGCTGACCTCTTCAATGGACACGCCGTCGTAGAGGTTCTTGAGGGTGGACTCGAGAATGGCGCCCGGCGACACTTCGTTGCCCAGGCCAGCGCAGGCCGACTCGAGCAGCGCATTCAGCGCATTCATGTCGAGCGGACGGATGACGCCGTTATCGTTGACGTTCAGCGGATGGACGTCGGCGACAGCCTTCTTCTGCTGGGCACGTTCCTGATTGCGCTTCTCGCGGTAGAGCACATAGGCGCGGGCGACGTCATGCTCGCCGGAACGCATCAGGGCCAGTTCGACCTGATCCTGGATGTCTTCAATATGGCAGGTGCCGCCATGCGGCTGGCGGCGCACCAGGGCGGACACCACGTTGTCAGTCAGCTGGACGACCAGATCGCGCACGCGCGCCGAGACTGCCCCGTGGCCACCGGCCACGGCCAGGAAGGCCTTGGTCACGGCGATGGAAATTTTGGCGGGTTCGAAACCGACCACCGCACCGTTGCGGCGGATGACCTTGATATCGGGCGCGTTTTGCAGCGACTGGGCCGAAGTATCAATCAGGTCGGAGGTGAAACCGGGAGGGACAGGCTGAACGGATTGCGATTGCGTTTGGTTTTCCAGCTGCATTGAATATCTCCTGGATGAAACAGAAACTGGGCGGGTCGCAAGGACGCCACCGGGGAACTTTGTACCTGAGCTTAGAACACTAGCCCGCACCGGGCAGATGCCAGCGCGAAAGCAGGGGAGGAAAAATCCGGCTTATCAGCTTCCGGCGAGG
>DATMSM010000007.1:0-21528 GCA_035565355.1 Rhodocyclaceae bacterium | reverse complement strand
AATCTGCCGACGTAAAAAAGCCCCGGGCATGCCCGGGGCTTTTTTACGTCGGCAGATTTGCCTTAGACGCGATAGATGCTGACCGCGGACTTGATGGACAGGGCCATCTCGTCGAGCTGACGGGCGCCGTCGGCGGTATTGGCCGACTCGGCAGAGTTTTCTTCCGCCATCTGCGCAATGCGTTCGACTTCCTGGGCGATATGCGTGGAGGCCACGCTTTGTTCCTTCACCGCATCGGTGATTTCCGCGACCATGCCGACCATGTCGTTGGCGCCGTTCTGGATACGCTCAATCGCGTCGCCAGCGCTGCGGGCCGATTCGACACCGGCGGTCACGGCCTCGACAGCATCATCCATGCTGCGTGACGCGTTGACCGCGCCGTCCTGAACGCGGCCGAGCAGGGAAGCGATCTCTTCCGTCGACTTGGCAGTGCGCTCGGCCAGCTTGCGGACTTCGTCGGCCACCACGGCAAAGCCACGGCCCTGTTCGCCCGCGCGGGCAGCTTCGATGGCGGCGTTGAGCGCCAGCAGATTGGTCTGGTCCGCGACTTCCTTGATCACTGTGACGGTCGAGGAAATGGTTTCGCTCAGCGTCTTCAGGTTGGTGATGGCGTCGGCCGAGGTGCGCACCGTGTCGGCAATGTGATTCATGCGCTCGACCGTGGCGAGTATGACTTCGGCACCCTTTTCGGCTTCCTTGCCCGAGCTGGAGGCGTGGTTGCCGACTTCGGTGGCACGCGTGGCGATGTGGTTCACGCTGACCGTCATTTCCTCGATGCTGGCAGCCATGCCGGCGGCGGAATCGCTTTGCGTCATGGAGCTGGTCGAGATTTCGCCGGCAGAGCGGGACATGCCGGCTGCCGCCGTGTAGATGCCGTCGATACCGCTTTGAATGTCGCGGAAGCTATGTTGCAGCTTGCCGAGCAGGCCTTCGTAGGCCTTGATGGTGTCGCCGATTTCGTCCTGCGCCGCGTAGTTGACCCGGTGCGTGAAGTCGAGATCGCGCGTGGTGGCAACTAGGGAGTCGCGCATGGTCGTGATCGGGGTGGTGATGGAACGGCCGATCATGAAGCCGGCAACGGCAACGATGATGATCATGACAAGGGCGAAGCCGATGCTCAGGCGGATCGTCTTAGTGAATTCACTTTCGCTTTGCTCGGCGATGCTCTGGGCGAGTTCTTCGTTGCCCTTGATGACTGCCTCCAGGGCATCGGTCAGGCCTTTGCGCTTGGGTGTGGCCTGCTTGCTCATCAGCGTCTTGGCGCCGGCCTTGTCGCCATTGCGCGAGGCTGTCATGACCTGCTCGGCGAACTGGTTGTAGGTGTCGAAACCATCGCGCACTGCCTTGATGGCGGTACGATCTGCGTCACTGGAAACGAGCTCCTGCTCGTACTTGTCGAGCAGACCGTCGATGCGACCCTTGAAGGAGCGAATGCGTTCGGCCTGCTTGTCCATGTCGGCATCGTCTTCGGACAACACGTGGCGGTAAACAACCGCATGCATGACGGTAACTTCCTGCTGGATCAGGGCCGTAGCCTTGAGGCTGGGCACTACATTCTTGTTCAATTCCTGCAACATCGTATTGATGTTGTGCTGGCCGCGCATCGTGATCGCTCCCAGGATGACAAGTGCCACGATCGGCAGGATGATCATCCAGGTTATTTTTTTACTGATCGACATGTTTTTCTCCGGAGGCGCTGTTGAATAGTGTTCGGCTTGTCGCCCGCGTGTAAGGGTTTCAGTTACGGCTAAGCACGGCTAACCCTGCACCAGGCATGCTCGCAGTATAAGGCAGCTTTACAGAAACTAGTAGAAATGCAAGCCCTTGGCAGGGGCTCAGCGTGTGTGCTGGCTGATGATTTGCAGCAGTTGCGCGAACACCTTGGGATTGCCGGCCACCATGTTGCCCGTGGCCAGAAAATCCTGTTCACCATGGTTGTCGCCCACCAGGCCGCCGGCCTCGGTAATGAGCAGGCTGCCGGCCGCCATGTCCCACGGCGACAGGCCGAATTCCCAGAAGCCGTCGAGGCGGCCGCAGGCGACCCAGGCCAGATCGAGTGAGGCTGCGCCGGGGCGGCGCATGCCGGCGGTCTTTTGCGTCAGCTCCTTGAAGATGGCCAGATATTGATCGACGGTATCAAAGACGCGATAGGGAAAGCCGGTGCCGATCAGCGCGTCGGCCAGCTTGGTGCGGTTGGCGACGCGGATACGTTTGTCATTGAGGAAGGCGCCGCCGCCCTTGCTGGCGGTGAACAGCTCGTTACGATTCGGGTCGTAGACGACGCCTTGCTGCATGACGCCATTGTGGGCCAGGCCGATGGAGACCGCGTACTGCGGGAAACCGTGGATGAAATTGGTGGTGCCGTCGAGCGGATCGATGATCCACTGAAACTCGGAATCGCCCTCGCTGCCAGTGGATGAGCCGGACTCCTCTGCTAGAATCGCATACTTCGGATAGGCGTCGCTCAACACCTCGATGATGGCGGCTTCGGCCGCTTTGTCGATTTCGGTGACATAGTCGCTCTGCTGCTTGGTGGCGACCTTGACCTGGCCCAGATCGAGGCTGGCGCGATTGATGATCTGGCCGGCGCGACGCGCCGCCTTGATGGCGATATTGAGTGTCGGGTGCATGGGATTCTGTATTTTGTGCAGGAACGATGCAAAGGCGGCGCTTTTTGAACCAAGCCATCTTTGCTGAATGCCGACATTTTAACTGATAAGCCCCATGAACGACTCCCTTTCGCGCATCCGCATCGTGCTGTCGCGCACCAGTCACCCCGGCAATATTGGCGCCGCCGCACGCGCCATGAAAACCATGGGACTGAGCCGCCTCTACCTGGTTTCGCCGCGGTATTTGCCCGAAGAGCAGGCGATCGCCATGGCCTCGGGCGCCGACGACGTACTGGCGGCGGCAACGGTGGTGGAAACGCTGGAAGAAGCCCTGCACGGCACGATGCTGGCGGTGGCTATGACGGCACGCCGACGGGACTTGTCGGCACCGATTGCCTGGGTGCGTGATGCCGTGCCCGAAGCCTTGGCGAGCGCGGGGCAGGGCGAGCTTGCCTTTGTGTTCGGCAACGAGACCGCCGGCCTGTCGAACCAGGAAACCGATCTGTGTCAGCGCCTGGCCATGATCCCGGCCAACAGCGAATACAGTTCCCTCAACTTGGCCGCCGCCGTGCAGGTGCTCTGCTACGAATTGCGTTTGGCCGGCCTGGAGCTTGGCGCGCCGCCGCCCGTGCATGAAGCCGGATTTCCCGCTTCGCATGATGAGGTCGAAGGCCTGATCGGGCATATTGAAGCGGCAGCGATCAAGAGCGGTTTTCTTGATCCGGCCCAGCCCAAGCGCCTGATTCCACGCCTGCGCCGCCTGTTTGCGCGCGCCCAGCCGGAAAAGGAGGAGGTCGCGATCTTGCGCGGCCTGCTGTCATCTCTGATGGACACCCGCTACTGGCCCAAATAGGAAATAGCGCATAAGCGCCGGCCCGGACTTGACGATGGTGTTAAGGTAATCGGCCGGTCTGCATAGAAAAAACCGCGTCCGGCCCCAACTAATAGATCCCGATTTCAGGAGTGGAGTAGCAGCATGTTCAGTCAATTGCGCGAGGATATTGCCAGCGTGTTTGCCCGCGACCCCGCGGCGCGTTCGACCTGGGAAGTCCTGACCTGCTATCCGGGCCTGCATGCACTGACGCTACACCGCCTGGCACACTGGTTCTGGGGGCATGGCCTGCGCTGGCTGGCACGCTTTACCTCGCACATGACGCGCTGGCTGACCGGCATCGAGATCCATCCCGGCGCCACTATCGGCCGCCGCGTCTTCATCGACCATGGCATGGGCGTCGTGATTGGCGAGACCGCGGAGATCTGCGACGACGTGACGCTTTATCACGGCGTCACCCTGGGGGGCACCTCATGGAACAAGGGCAAGCGCCACCCGACCCTCAAGGCCGGTGTGGTGATTGGTGCCGGCGCCAAGATTCTCGGGCCGATTACCCTGCATGAGGGCGCCAAGGTGGGCTCCAATGCGGTTGTGGTGCGCGATGTGCCGGCCGGTGCCACGGCAGTCGGGATTCCCGCCCGCGTGATCGATGCGGAGAAGGATCAGGCGCGCGAGCAGAAGGCCGAGACCATGGGCTTTTCCGCCTACGCGGTCACCAGCAACCAGGATGACCCGTTGGCCAAGGCTATCCATGGTCTGCTCGACCATGCCGTGCAGACCGACAAGCGCATCGAAAGCCTGCTTGCGCAGCTCGAGAAGGCCGGTGTGGCGGTCGAGGATGAGCGCGCCATGGCGGACAAGTTCGATCCCAATTACCTGGGCAAGATAGTTGACTGATTTGGTCGGGAACTGTATAGTTGACTGAAACTATCGGGTATTAGTTTTGTCAGGGCTTGCATAAGCAGTTTTTGTAAGTAATTCATGCCTTTGAGGGCTTGTCTGGCGGAACCCCGTAGTCATATACAGCTAGCGCGCAGTCGTTTATTGCGCGCCCGACAGGAGTCAGAACATGCGTTTGACCACCAAGGGCCGTTTTGCCGTGACCGCCATGATAGACCTCGCCATGCGCCAGCATGAGGGGCCGGTCACGCTCGCCGGCATAAGCGAGCGCCAGCGTATTTCCCTCTCCTATCTCGAGCAGCTTTTCGGCAAGTTGCGTCGTCATGCCTTAGTGGCCAGCGTGCGCGGGCCGGGTGGCGGCTATTGTCTGGCCAGACCGATGGAGGAACTCTCCGTCGCCGATATTGTGCATGCGGTGGACGAGCCACTGGATGCAACCCAGTGCGGCGGCAAGAAGAATTGCCTCGACGATCGCACCTGCATGACGCATACGCTGTGGACCAATCTCAATATCAAGATGAACGAGTATCTGCGTTCGGTCAGCCTGGCTGATCTGGTGGCCGAGCAGCATCGCCATCCCGAGAACAATGTTCCCTGCACTACGGTATTGCGCGATGAACGTGCAGTCAGGGCAGGGGCGGCTACCGCCTGAGTATCCTCATGTTCGCCCCGGCCTACCTCGACTACAACGCCACCACACCGCTGGAACCCGCGGTGCTGGATGCCATGCTGCCGTATTTGCGGCAGCAGTACGGCAATGCGTCGAGCCGCCATGAATACGGCCGCGCTGCGCGCAAGGCCATAGACGAAGCCCGTCAGCAGGTGGCGCACGCCGTCGGCGCGCACCCGACTGAGGTGGTGTTTACCAGCGGCGGCTCCGAGGCCAACAATCTTTTCATCAAGGGCGCGGCGGCCAATTTGAAGCCGGGCCTGGTCGCGATTTCATCCATCGAGCATCCCTGCGTGCGCGAGCCTGCGAAAGAGCTCAAGCGTCGGCAGGGATGGGCGATGCATGAGATTGCCGTGGATGCGGCCGGTCGTATTGAGGCGGCTGACTACGCTGATGCTTTGGCGCATTCGCCCAAGTTGATTTCCGTGATGCGTGCCAACAATGAAACCGGCGTGCTGCAGGACGTGGCCGCATTGGCCGAACAGGCCAGATTCACGCGTGCCTGGTTCCACAGCGATGCGGTCCAGGCGCTGGGCAAGATTCCGCTCGACTTCCGCACGTTGAATGCCGCGGGCGTGCATGGGCTTACCGTGTCGGCGCACAAGATTGGCGGGCCGAAGGGTGCCGCAGCGCTGGTCGTCGACAAGCGCGTGGAAATTGCGCCGTTGATCTCAGGCGGTGGCCATGAGCGCGGCCTGCGTTCGGGCACCGAGAATGTCGCCGCCATCGTCGGCTTCGGTGTGGCGTGTCAGATCGCCGTGCAGCGCCTCGACAGTGAGCCGCAGCGCCTGCGCGCCTTGCGCGATGTGCTGGAGCAGGGACTGGTGCAGCAGGGCGCATGCATCTTCGGCGCCGACGCGCCGCAGCGACTGCCGAACACGGTGTATTTCAGCATCCCCGGCATCGACGGGGAAACGCTGGTGGGCAAGCTGGATCGCGTTGGTTTTGCGGTGGCGAGCGGGGCCGCATGCTCCAGTGCCAACCCGGAGCCTTCGCATGTATTGCTGGCCATGGGCGTGGAAGGCGAAATCGCGCGCGGGGCAGTACGCATCAGCCTGGGGGCGGCAAGCATGCCGCAGCAGGTCAAGGATTTTCTCGTCGCTCTCGACGGGATGGTTGTGCAACTGAAAGGGCTGACCGCCTTAGTTACATAGAAACAGACTGCAAGATTGATTAGGCGAGAAGCCACAGGAGAACAAATAAATGAAACTACCCATCTACCTGGACTACTCGGCAACGACACCGGTTGATCCGCGCGTCGCCGAGAAGATGATTCCCTACCTGACCACGATGTTCGGTAATCCCGCATCGCGCTCGCATGCCTTCGGCTGGGATGCCGAAAAGGCTGTGGAAGAGGCGCGTCAGCATGTGGCTGATCTGGTCGGAGCCGACCCCAAGGACATCATCTTCACCTCGGGTGCGACCGAATCGAACAACCTCGCCATCAAGGGCGCCGCGAATTTCTATGCGGGCACCAAGGGCAAGCACATCATCACCGTTTCGACCGAGCACAAGGCTGTGCTCGACCCCTTCCGCGAACTTGAGCGCGACGGTTTTGAGGCGACCTATCTCGATCCGCTGCCGAACGGTCTGATCACTCTGGATCAGCTCAAGGCGGCGCTGCGTCCCGACACCGTGCTGGTTTCAGTCATGGCCGTGAACAACGAAATCGGCGTGATTCAGCCGATCGCCGAAATCGGCGAGCTGTGCCGCGAGAAGGGCATCATCTTCCACGTGGACGCTGCCCAAGCCACCGGCAAGATGCCCATTGATCTCGAGCAATTGAAGGTCGACCTGATGTCCTTCTCGGCACACAAGACCTACGGCCCCAAGGGCATCGGCGCGCTGTACGTGCGTCGCAAGCCGCGTATTCGTCTGGAAGCCCAGATGCACGGCGGTGGCCACGAGCGCGGCCTGCGCTCGGGCACCCTGGCTACGCACCAGATCGTCGGCATGGGTGAAGCCTTCCGCATCGCCAAGCAAGAGATGGCGACCGAGAACGAGCGTATCCGCATGCTGCGTGACCGCCTGCTCAAGGGTCTGCAGACCATCGAAGAAACCTATGTGAACGGCGACATGGATCAACGTGTGCCGCACAACCTCAACATCAGCTTCAACTTCGTCGAAGGCGAGTCCTTGATCATGGCGATCAAGGATCTGGCCGTGTCGTCGGGTTCGGCCTGTACCTCGGCCAGTCTGGAGCCGTCCTATGTGCTGCGTGCACTGGGGCGTTCCGACGAACTGGCGCACAGCTCAATCCGCTTCTCCATCGGTCGCTTCACCACCGAAGAGGATGTCGATTACGCCATCAAGCTGCTGCAGGGCAAGATCGACAAGCTACGCGAACTGTCGCCGCTGTGGGAGATGTTCAAGGACGGCATTGATCTCAGCACTGTCCAATGGGCAGCTCACTAAACAAGCAATACCCCGTCCCAGCTTTCAGGCTGGGAGCTGATAAGAAGGAGACACAAAATGGCCTATAGCGAAAAAGTCATCGACCACTACGAAAATCCGCGCAACGTCGGCAGCTTTGCCAAGGACGACAGCGAAGTAGGCACCGGCATGGTCGGCGCGCCGGCTTGCGGCGACGTTATGAAGCTGCAGATCAAGGTAAGCAAGGACGGCATCATCGAAGACGCGAAGTTCAAGACCTACGGCTGCGGTTCGGCCATTGCTTCCAGCTCGCTCGTCACCGAGTGGGTCAAGGGCAAGACGCTGGACGAGGCGCTGGAGATCAAGAACACCAAGATCGCCGAAGAGCTGGCCCTGCCGCCGGTCAAGATTCACTGCTCCATCCTCGCCGAAGACGCGATCAAGGCAGCCGTGGCCGACTACAAGGCCAAGCACGACGCTTAAGCACGCAGCGTTAGGTACAGACAAGGAGTTCGATATGGCAGTCACACTTTCGGAAAGCGCCGCCAAGCACGTTGCCAACTTCATTGCCAAGCGCGGCAGAGGGTACGGTTTGCGCCTGGCGGTGCGTACCTCGGGTTGTTCCGGTATGGCGTACAAACTGGAGTTTGCCGATACGGCCAACGACGAAGACATCATCTTCGAAAGCCACGGCATGAAGGTGCTGGTCGATCCGAAGAGCCTGCCTTATATCGATGGCACCGAGCTCGACTACACCAAGGAAGGTTTGAACGAAGGCTTCAAGTTCAACAATCCGAATGTGCAGGACGAGTGCGGCTGCGGCGAGAGCTTCAACGTCAAGGCCTGATCTTCGCCGGGACCGACAGTGGCTGATTTCGACCTGACGCGCGATCACTTCGCGCTATTCGAGCTTGCACCCGTTTTTTCGCTGGACACGGTAGCGCTGGACCAGCGCTACCGTGAGGTCCAGACACGTGTGCATCCGGACAAGCATGCGCATCTGTCGACGGCCGAGCAACGCGTCGCCATGCAGTGGGCGACACATGCCAACGAGGCGTATCAGACGCTGAAGTCGCCGCTCAAGCGTGCGCAGTACATGTTGGCTCTGCGCGGTGTCGATCCTCAGGTCGAGCGCAATACCGCCATGCCCATGGAGTTCCTGGTGCAGCAGCTCGAGTGCCGCGAAGTGGTTGCCGAAGCGCGTAGCGAACATGATCTCGATGCGCTCGAAGAGCTGCAGCACGACATGCGCAAGGAAATCAAGGCCGAGTATGCGACCGTCGGGCAGGAGCTCGATGCCGGCGCCAATGAGGCTGCTGCCCAGACCGTGCGCCGTTTGCTGTTCAAGGAAAAACTCTTGCACGAAATCGAAGACGCGATCGAGACCATAGAAACCGCCTGAGCGTCCACGCATAAAAAGAATATGGCACTACTCCAGATTTCAGAACCGGGCGAATCGACCGCTCCTCACCAGCACCGGCTGGCGATCGGCATCGACCTCGGTACCACCAATTCCCTCGTCGCCACGGTGCGCAGCGGCATGGCCGTCGTGCTCAAGGACGAGCAGGGCCGCTCGTTGCTGCCGTCGGTGGTTCGCTACAAGGCCGACAAGACCGTGGTCGGCTACGAAGCCCAGCTCAAGCAGTCGGAAGATCCCAAGAACACCGTCATCTCGGCCAAGCGCTTCATGGGGCGCGGCCGCAATGACATCGCGCATATCGAGTCCATGCCCTACGACTTCGTGGACGAAGGCGGCATGGTCAAGATCAAGACCGTGCAAGGCGTGAAGTCGCCGGTCGAAGTGTCGGCCGAGATCCTCAAGGCGCTGCGTGAGCGCGCCGAGGCCTCACTGGGCGGCGAAATCACCGGCGCTGTCATCACTGTGCCGGCCTATTTCGACGATGCACAGCGCCAGGCCACCAAGGATGCCGCCACCCTGGCCGGCCTGAATGTGCTGCGCCTGCTCAACGAGCCGACCGCTGCGGCGATTGCCTACGGTCTCGACAATGCCTCCGAGGGCATTTACGCCGTCTACGATCTCGGCGGCGGCACCTTCGATATTTCCATCCTGCGCCTGTCGCGCGGCATTTTCGAGGTGCTCGCCACGGGTGGTGATTCCGCGCTCGGCGGTGACGATTTCGACCAGCGCGTGTTCTGCTGGATCATCGAACAGGCCAAGCTGGCGCCGCTGTCGGCCGGTGACTCCCGCCTGCTGCTGACCAAGGCGCGCGAGGCCAAGGAATACCTGACCAACCACGGCGAGGCGCCGATCACGGTGCGTCTGTCCAGCGGCGAATATGTCGATGTGGCGCTGACCAGCGAGACCTTTACCGAGATCACCCGCACCCTGGTGCAAAAGACCATTGCGCCGACGCGTAAGGCCTTGCGCGATGCCGGCCTGACGCCGGAAGAGGTCAAGGGTGTGGTCATGGTCGGTGGTTCCACGCGCATGCCGCAGATTCAGAAAGCCATCGGCGATTTCTTCGGCCAGGAGCCGCTCAATAATCTCGATCCGGACAAGGTCGTGACGCTGGGTGCGGCGACCCAGGCCAATCTGCTGGCCGGCAATCGCGCGCCGGGCGACGATTGGCTGCTGCTCGACGTGATTCCGCTGTCGCTGGGCCTGGAAACCATGGGCGGACTGGTCGAGAAGATCATTCCCCGCAACTCCACGATTCCGGTTGCCCGCGCCCAGGAGTTCACTACCTACAAGGACGGGCAGACTGCGATGGCCATCCATGTCGTCCAGGGCGAGCGTGAGCTCGTCAGCGACTGCCGCTCCCTGGCACGTTTTGAACTGCGCGACATGCCGGCTATGGTGGCTGGTGCCGCCCGCATCCGTGTCACTTTCCAGGTCGATGCCGATGGCCTGCTGTCGGTCAGTGCACGTGAGCAGACCAGCGGAAAAGAAGCGCGTGTCGAGGTCAAGCCTTCCTACGGCCTTTCCGACGACGAGATCGCCGGCATGCTCAAGGACGGTTTCAGCCATGCTGCCAGCGATGTAAAGCGGCGCGCCCTGCGCGAGGTGCAGGTCGACGCGCAGCGTCTGCTTGAAGCCATAGACGCAGCCCTGCGCGAGGATGCGCATCTGCTCGAAGCGGCGGAACGCCAGCGTATCGATGCCGACATTGTAAAACTCAAGGCCGTGATCGAAGGCGAGGACAAGTCCGCCATCGATGCTGCCGTGCATCAGCTATCCCATACCACGGAAGATTTCGCCGCCCGCCGCATGGATCAGAGCGTCAAGCGCGCCCTGGCCGGCAAGAAACTGGAAGAACTGGACCTATGACCCAAATCGTCGTTTTGCCCCATGTTGAATTGTGCCCCGATGGCGCGGTGATCGAAGCTGCGCCGGGTACCAGCCTATGCGATGCGCTGCTCGAAAACGACATCGACATCGAGCACGCCTGCGAGAAGTCCTGCGCCTGTACGACCTGCCACGTCATCGTGCGCGAAGGTTTCAAGGCGTTGGAGCCCAGCGAGGAGCTGGAGGACGACCTGCTCGATAAGGCCTGGGGTCTGGAGCCGAATTCGCGTTTGTCCTGCCAGGTGATCCTGAACGAGACACCGCTGGTCGTCGAAATTCCCAAATACACCATCAACATGGCCAAGGAAGGACACACGAAGAAGTGAGCCTATCCCCCCAGCCCCCTTTCCGGAGAAAGGGGGTGACTGCGGTTCGCAGCTGTGCTGCTCCCAGGTATGGGGTTCTTCGTGGCATGGCCGGGGCGGGTGTTCGCTCCGCGAACTTTCCGTCTCGCCTTGGGGCGGCCCAGCGGCGAGACTACGCTTGATCAATATGGAGGCTGTATGAAGTGGACCGATACCCTGGACATTGCAATCGAACTGTCCGAAGCCCATCCCGACGTCGATCCGACCAAGATCAACTTTGTCGACCTGATGAACTGGACCATGGCGCTGCCGGGTTTCGAGGATGACAAGAGCCGTTGCGGCGAGAAAATCCTCGAAGCGATCCAGGGTGCCTGGATCGAGGAAGTTTCCTGATCAGTTGCTGGGCGCGGGGCCGGCCAGGGACGATTCGGGCAACAGGTCGTGGAACTCGTCGGTGATACGTCGCGTCCGCTCGGGCCCCGTCGTTTCTTCCAGAATTTCACGACAGTCGGCGAAGACAATCAACAATTCTTCGCGTGTCGTCGCCGTGCGGACCAGATTGCGCACGGCCTCGCTGCGCGGGCCGAACATGCGTTCCATCTGGTCCAGCAGGTAGAGCCGCGCCAGTGCCAGCGAGCGCCTTTGCTTGCCCACCGGCGCTGCCGTCCTAAGGAAGGGTAGCGGGGCGGGCGATGGCTTGGCCGCTTGCGCCACTGCGCTGACGCGGGCGCTTTCCTGCGCGACCTGCTGCAATGTTTTCTCGGCCAGACGGGCGCTGTCCTGAACCTGGCTGACGATAGTGCGTGAGACCGAATCGCTGCTGAAGTGGCGCTGCCGGATCAGGCCATTGTTGAACAGAGAGATGAGAATGCTCATGCCGTCAGGCAGGCCAGCCATCTTGCGTTGCAATTGCGTAAGCTCGGATTTCCCGTCCACCATCAGCAGTACGGCGCGCGCGCTCATCGGCAGCTTGAGCGCACGCGTGGCGATCTCTGCTTGACCAATATCCGTACGCTCCAGAACCCAGTCTGCTTGCAAGCTGCTTTCCACCTTCATAAACGCGTACGATAAACGTTTGCTGTTTCACTCTTGTGACACGTATTGAAAGTCTGCAACGATGATCGATAGCCACTGCCATTTCGACGCTGCGGAATTCGACCATGATCGTGATGCGGCCCATGCGCGTGCGCTGGCGGCCGGTGTGCAGGGCATGGTTGTTCCCGCCGTCGAGCGCGCCAACTTCGGTGCGGTTGCTTCGCTGTGCCGCGACTATGCGGGTTGTTATCCCGCCTATGGGATTCACCCCCTGTTCGTAGCGCGTGCGGAGGAGGGCGATCTGCAGGCCTTGCGCGTAACGCTGCAGCGCGAACAGGCAGTGGCCGTGGGTGAAATCGGTCTCGACAATTTCATTCCCGATCCCGACGTGGACAAACAGACGCATTTTTTTGTCGAGCAGCTCAAGATTGCGCGTGAGTTCGATCTGCCGGTGATCCTGCATGTACGCAAGTCCGTCGACCAGATCCTGCGCGAACTGCGCAAGTACAAGCCCTGCGGCGGCATTGCTCATGCCTTCAACGGCAGTCGCCAGCAAGCCGATGCGTTCATCAAGCTCGGCTTCAAGCTCGGCTTCGGCGGCGCCATGACATGGGGCAGGGCGCTCAAGATACGCGAGCTGGCGGCGACCCTGCCGCTGGACAGCATCGTGCTGGAAACCGACTCTCCCGATATTCCGCCCGAGTGGCTGGGCAATCAGGGCCGCAACGAGCCGGCCGAACTGCCGCGCATTGCCGCTGTGTTGGCCGAGCTGCGCGGCATCAGCGTGGCCGAAGTGTCCGAACAGACTATTGTGAATACGCGTGTGGCGTTGAGAATACCCATCTAGGCCAAGCAAAATTGCGTTTCGCCTCGAATCCGCGCGCCCTGGTGGCGCTACTCTTTCTCACGCTGGCCTGGGGATACACCTGGATACTCGCCAAGATTGCGCTACGCGAAGTCGCGCCGTTCACCTTTGCAGCCCAACGCCCCCTGGCGGGCGCCGTCTGCTTGTTCGTGGCCTTGCCATTGATTGGCCGTTCGTTGCGCCTGCGTGGCTGGAAGAAGACGCTGGCGCCGTCCGCAATTCAGACCGGGCTTTTCGTCATTCTGTAGAGCGGGACACTGGACGCAATGCTGCCCGCCATGGAACGGGCGGGGCTAGACCTGCTAGGCTGTGGTCTGGTGCTGCGGGTCTTCATCAACTGGGGGAACCGGCCGCAGACGCGCCCGCGATAGCCGCGGACAGGGCGGGCGGCTCGGGGCAACACAGAGGGTTTTATTGCGCATGAGACGAGGCAAGTTTTCCATCCACAATCTCTCGCTGCGGGAAAAGCTGCTCCTGTGCCTGCTGGTGACGACCTTGGCCTCAACCTCGTTGGCGGGTGGTTTTGCCTACTGGAGGCTGACGCAAAAGTTCGACAAGCTGGTGCTGCAGGAGTCTGTCCGCCGTTTCAGCGCCAATGTCAGCGACTATTTCCGTGCCTATGGCAGTTGGGAGGAAGGCCAGAAGCGGGAGAGCTTTCGCTCCTTCACCGAGCGCCGCAATTCGCTGCTCGGCCAGGCGGTGGGCGGCAAGATAGGCCCGCTGGCGGTGACTCCCGAAGCACTGGCCCTGCGTGGCCGAACCGAGGCTGCGGGCATGGGGCCGGCCTTGCCTGGCCTGACGCCGGATTCCCTGGTGGTGCCGCCGGTGGCACCCGGCGAGGCGCCACCCCAGCCCAGCAATATGCATCGACCGCCCTTCCGTTTCTATCTGTTCGATGAGCACCTGCACTCGCTTGCCGACCTGCCGCCCTATCGGGTCGGCGAGCCGATCCGCGAGGAACACAAGGGCAAGTTGCAACCCATCGAATCGGACGGCCGCATCGTTGCCCACTATGTGCCGGAAGGGAAGGTTGCTTATTCCGACCTCGACCTCGGCTACCTGTCGGCCATGCGTGAAGCTTTGCTGGCCGGCGCCCTGGCCGGCCTTGTGGTGACCTTGATCCTCGGCTTCCTGCTTGGAACCCGCCTCAACCGCACGCTGCGCCGCCTGACCCGCGCGGTGCGCGCCATGCGTCACGGCTATCTCAAGCAGCACGTCGAAGTGGAGTCGAATGACGAGATCGGTATGCTGGCGCGCGCCTTCAATCGCATGAGCGAGAAACTGGCGCGTCAGTACGAGGAGTTGCGCGAGTCCAAGCTGCGCATCGAGAAGCTGGCGCTGCAACTGCGCGAACTCAGCATGCGCGATGCGCTGACCCAGCTGCACAACCGTCGTTATTTCGACGAGTACGGCAGCCGCCTGTTCCAGCATGCCGTCCGTTACCAGCGGCCGTTCAGCATCATGCTGGCCGACATCGACCACTTCAAGCAGATCAACGACCGCTATTCGCATGCCATGGGCGATGAGGTCTTGCGTCGCATCGGCGAGATACTGCGAACCAAGGTGCGCGCCTCGGATCTGGTTGCCCGCTACGGCGGCGAGGAGTTTGTCATCGCTTTTCCGGAAACCGATCTGGAACAGGCCCACGATACCTGCGAGGCACTACGCAAGCGTATTGAGCTTCATCCCTGGCATGAACTGCATCCGGACCTGAGGGTCACGATGAGCATGGGGCTCAGCAGCGATACCCGCATGAAGGATATTCATGCCATGCTCGAGCTCGCCGATGCTCTGCTTTACCGCGCCAAGGGCAGTGGCCGTAATCGTGTCTGCAGTTCCGCCACGCTCGAGCTCACGCTCGAGCCGCTGGCCCAGGGTGAGCGCTAGGCCAAAAGACGGCAGCGGCATATTGATATGCCAAAATGATCTGCTCGCCCCTGTACATTCATGCTATTTTTGAATAACGATTTTGACCGCGCGATATCTGCAGCGGGCTCATTCCACACCCCAAGCGCTATAAGAGGAGAAGCACATGTCATTACGTCTAGGTGATACCGCCCCCGATTTCGAGCAGGATTCCAGCCTTGGTACGATCAAGTTCCACGAATGGCTGGGCAATAGCTGGGGCGTCCTGTTCTCGCACCCCGCCGACTTCACGCCCGTGTGCACCACCGAACTGGGCCTGACCGCCAAGCTCAAGGGCGAATTCGAGAAGCGTGGCGTCAAGGCCATCGCCGTCTCCGTCGATCCGGTCGACTCGCATACCAAGTGGATTGCCGACATCGAGGAAACCCAGGCCTGCGTCGTGAACTTTCCTATCATTGCCGATGCCGACCGCAAGGTTTCCGAGCTCTACGACATGATCCACCCGAACGCCAGCGCCACCTTGACCGTGCGTTCGCTGTTCATCATCGATCCGAACAAGAAGGTGCGCCTGATCATCACCTACCCGGCCAGCGCCGGTCGCAACTTCAACGAAATCCTGCGCGTCATCGATTCGCTGCAGCTGACCGACTCCCACAGCGTCGCCACGCCGGGCAACTGGCAGGACGGCGACGACGTGGTAATCGTGCCTTCGCTGCAGGATCCGGAAATCATTAAGCAGAAGTTTCCCAAGGGTTACAAGGCGCTGAAGCCCTATCTGCGCATGACGCCGCAGCCGAACAAGTAAAGCGGCACAGCATGGCAAAAAGGCCACCTGCGGGTGGCCTTTTCTATTGGCGGTGTGCAAAGCGCTTGTCAGATCAGCGCCGCATCGGCAGGATACCCGGCAACGAGCGTAACCTTCCCGTGTCCGGCCCGCATGCGTACAAGCAAGCAGCGTTATTCCTCCTTTCTCCATCTCCTGACGCTTTTGTTCGGGCTGAGAGTCGCCGCCCAGGCGGTGCAGGTGTGGTCGCCACTGGCATGGCTACCCGAAGCCGAGCGCTTCCAGGGCAGCAACCTGCCTTATGGCGTCTTGCTGGCATTTCAGCTCGCGATTCTCGCCGCTATGTTCTGGGCGGCGCGCAGGATTGCTAGAGGCGAGATGCGCCGCCAGGCCGCTGCCGGCAGTGTCCTGCTATGGCTGGGTGGCTTGTATCTGGCCGGCTCGCTACTACGAATTGTGGTGGGTGTAACGGTGGCGGATGTACCGGCCTGGTTCACGCACTGGATTCCCGCGGTTTTCCATCTGGTGCTGGCCAGCTTCGTTCTGAGCATGGCGGCGTTTCACCTGCAGACCCATCTGCTTGATTGGCTCTGGTATCCGCTGGCCATGCTGGGCGCGGTGTGCGCCTATCTGGGCTTGGCCGGAACAGGCATGCAGCCGGCTGTGGCCGCTTATATCCCCATCGTGCTGGCCGGCCTGCTGATCGTCGGGCTTGAGCTTGTCTTTCCGGCCCGGCCGGACTGGCGGCCGAAACTCGCGGATGTCCTCAGCGACGGCGCCTTCATGATGGTGGTGCAGATTGCCCTGGCGCGCCTGCTGGCGCTGATCGGTGTGCTATGGATTGCCGCCTGGGCGCACGAGCACCTGCAAAGCCGCTTGTGGCCCGGTGAGTGGCCGTTGATCGTGCAGATCGTTCTGATGGTGCTGGCAGTCGACCTGATGCGCTACTGGCTGCACCGCGCCGCCCACAAGTACAACTTTCTGTGGCGCTTACATGAAGTACATCATTCGCCCGATATCCTCTACGTGCTGAATGTTGGCCGCTTTCATCCGCTGGAGAAGGTGCTGCAGTTTGCCCTCGACTCGGTGCCCTTTCTTCTGCTGGGCGTGGCGCCTGAAGTGCTGGCCGGTTACTTCGTGTTCTATTCGGTCAATGGTTTCTTCCAGCACAGCAATATTCGTCTGCGCTACGGCTGGCTCAACTACATCGTCGGCAGTGCCGAGACGCATCGCTGGCACCATGCGCGCGATCCGCGCACGGCTTACTGCAATTTCGGCAACACGGTGATCGTCTGGGATCTGTTGTTCGGCACCTGGTATCTGCCGTGTGGATCGGGCGTCGATGATATCGGCATACCCGACCGCACTTACCCCAAGGGCTTCTGGGCCCAGATGGCGATGCCTTTTCGCAAGCGTGCCTGAATGGGGATCGCGAATGCCTTAACCCGCCTGCGTTTGCGCCTGACTGCCTGGAGCGCATCAAGGCGCATTGCCCGTGCGGTCCGCGATCCCATGCAGGTGCAGCGTGCGCTGCTGGCCAGAATCCTGGCCGACAATCGCGATACCCGTTTCGGGCGTGCCCACCACTTCACCGAGATCGATTCCTACGCAAGCTATGCGAGCCGGGTGCCGGTCGGCGACTTCGAAAGCCTGCGTTCTTACGTGGAAGCGGAGATCGCGACGGGTGAGGCCGCATTGACGGCAGAAGCACCGCTCTGCTACATGCGCACCAGCGGCACGACCGGACAGCCCAAGGATCTGCCCCTGGTGCCTTCGCATCTGGCCGCCTTGCGCCATATCCACCGCACCGCCGTGGCCTATCAGCACCGCATGTGTCCCGAGGCTTTCGCCGGCGGCATTCTGACCTTCACCAGTCCGGCCGCGGAGGGCGTGCTCGGCAACGGCAAACCCTACGGTTCCGCTTCCGGCATCGTGTCGCGCAATACTTCCAGCTGGGTACGCCGCAACTTTATCGTGCCGCCCGTGGTGCTGGGGATAGGCGACACGCGCCTCAAGCATCTGCTGATATTGCGCCTGGCCCTTGCCCGCGATGACGTGAGCTATATCGGCGCCGCCAATCCCAGCACGCTGCTGGCGCTGGTGCGGCTTTATCGCGAGCATGCCGACGCGCTGATTGACGATATCCGCAAGGGCGGATTCTTTCTTTCCAATGAACTGGACACATCCGTGCTGGCTGCAGTTGAAGCGCGTTTCGGAGCGAATGAAGGACGCGCGGCGCAATTGTCCAGCTTGAACGCCGACGCGGGCGGCGCCAGCCAGGTGCGCATCGCCGACCTGTGGCCGCAGCTGCGCCTGGTCGTCAGCTGGACCTGCGCCAGTGCCGGCGTTGCGGCTAAGGCGCTGCGCCGCGAGCTGGCGCCGCAGGCGCGCATCCTCGAGCTCGGCTATGTTTCCAGTGAGTTTCGCGGCACGATTACCTTGGGCCGCTCGGCGGGCAGCGGCTTGCCGACGCTGGACACCCATTTCTTCGAGTTTTGCGAGCGCGACAAATGGGAGGCCGGTACGCCTGAATACCTGACGCTGGACCAGATACGCAAGGGCAGCGACTACTACGTGGTGGTGACCACGCCGTCCGGGCTGTATCGCTACTTCATCAATGACCTGGTGCGCGTCACCGGTTTTCTGCATCGCACGCCGCTGCTCAAGTTCCTGCAGAAAGGCAAGGGCGTGACCAGCATCACCGGCGAGAAGCTCTATGAATCCCAGCTGCTGCAGGCCGTCGCCGATGTGCTGGAGACATTTGGTCTCAGCAGCCACTTTGTGATGATGCTCGCCGACGAGAACGCGGCCCGCTATCGGCTGCATGTGGAAGCGGAGTGGGGCGGCACCTTGCCGCATCCTGATTTGCTCGCCGAGCGCGTGGATGCAGGCTTGAGCCGACTGAACCTCGAATATCAGGCCAAGCGTGAGAGCGGACGTCTGGGCGGTGTTGCGGCGCATTGGCTGAAGCCCGGCACGGGCGATGCCTACAAGAAGCACTGCGTCGCGGGCGGCCAGCGCGAAGGACAGTTCAAGATGGTATCCGTCGCCTATGTCAGGGAGTTCGGCTTCGACCTGACGCCGCATATAGAGACGCCGCATACGCAGCGGGATAAAGCATGCAACTGACTGCCATACGGGATTCGCTGCTCGAAATCCCTTTCCATACGACGTTTAAACACGCCTCGGCCGAGCGCGCCATGACCCAGTCCCTGTGGGTCGAGGTGCAGACCCGGGCGGGGCATGCCGGTTATGGCGAAGGCTGCCCGCGCGAATACGTGACAGGGGAAAGTGTGGCTTCGGCGCGCCAGTTTGTGCAGCAATACCGCGCCGACTGGCTCGGCATCGGTGATCTGGCCGCCTTGCGCAACTGGGTCATGACGCATACCTCCGCAATCGACGCCAACCCGGCCGCCTGGACAGCAGTGGAGCTTGCATTGCTGGATGCGCTCGGCAAGGAGGCAGGGTGCACGGTTGAAGCGCTGCTTGGTCTGCCGGCCCTGGCCGGCAGGTTTGCTTATACCGCCGTGCTCGGCGATGCATCACCGCAGGCTTTCCAGGCACAGTTGGAGCGCTATCTGAAAACCGGCTTCGCCACATTCAAGATCAAGCTATCGGGTGAACTGGGGCGCGACCTGGCCAAGGTGGCGGCGTTGAAGGAGGCCGGCATTGCTGCCAGCGCGGTACGCGCCGATGCCAACAATCTGTGGGCTGACGCCACCGCCGCGGTCAGTCATGTCCAGGCCCTTGCCTATCCATTCATGGCCCTGGAAGAACCGCTCAAGGCGGGCGACCACGCGGGGCTCACGGAGATCGCCGACAGCCTGGACTGTCGCATCATTCTCGACGAAAGCCTGCTGCGCACGGATCAATTGAAGATCTATGCGCAGACGCCGCAGCATTGGATCGCCAATCTGCGTGTTTCCAAGATGGGTGGCGTGTTGCGCTCGCTGGCTCTGGCAAAGGCGGCGCGGGCGGCCGGCCTGGGCCTGATCGTTGGTGCGCATGTCGGCGAGACCAGCGTGCTGACGCGTGCGGCGCTTCTCGTCGCCCACCACGCGCGCGATGTTCTGATCGCTCAAGAGGGCGCTTTCGGGACGCACCTGCTATCGCGGGATGTCGTCGAAGAACCTTTGATGTTCGGTCGCTCGGGTTTGCTGGATGTCGATGGGCGTTCTTTCGCAAGCATGCCGGGCTGGGGGCTAACGCTTGCTAAACTAGGCGAGTGACCAAACCCTTACCTTCGCCGCTCCCTTCCCGAGACGGCATTCAACCCAGCTATGCGTGGCTGCCGGATGGGCAGTGGCCCGATCTGCTGGCCTGGCTGCTCGAGCGCTTTCCACATCTTGAGCGCGGCGTCCTCGAAGACCGACTGGCGCGCGGCGAGATCGTCGATGAGCTTGGCCGTGTCATGGCCGCCGATACGCCGTATCGGCCGGGCTCGCGCATCTGGTACTACCGCGAAGTGCCGCCGGAAACGCCGGTGCCTTTCGAAGAGGTCATCCTGCATCGTGACGAGCATCTGCTGGTGGTGGACAAGCCGCACTTCCTTGCCACGGTGCCGGGCGGGCGTTACTTGCGTGAAACTTTGCTGGCGCGGCTGCGCAACAAACTCGACCTGCCCGAGCTGACGCCGATTCATCGCCTCGACCGTGAAACGGCCGGGCTGGTGCTGTTCTGCATCCATCCGCCGAGTCGCGGCAAGTATCAGGCCTTGTTCGAACAGCGTACGGTGCAGAAGGTATATGAGGCGATTGCGCCCTTCCGCGCCGATCTGGAGCTGCCACGTGTACATCGCAGCCTGCTGCAGGAAGGCTCGCGCAACGGCGAGCGTTTCTTCACCATGCAGGAGGTGGCAGGCGAGCCGAACAGCGAGACACGCATTGCGTTGATGGAACAGCGGGGGGACCTGGCCAAGTATCGGCTGGAGCCGCATACCGGGCGCAAGCATCAGCTGCGCGCGCACATGGCTTCGCTGGGGGTTCCGATACTCAGTGATCCCTGGTATCCGGCGGTGATCGAAGACAAGGGCGACGATTTCTCACAGCCCCTGCAATTGCTGGCGCGTCAGGTCGAATTTGTTGATCCGATCAGCGGCAAGACAAGGCAGTTCAGCAGCCGGCGTACGCTGGACTGGTAGCTGAGCGCAGTAGTCCGGAAGGTCTGGCCTAGTCGGCGCGCTCGAAGCTGATGATGCTGCGCGTCATGCCGTGCTCGGCCCAGTTCGGCATCAACCGCCACGGCGTCAGCACTTGCAGGCAGTCGCCCTCCAGTTTGAAGAAACGGCTCTGCTCGGTGCCTATCCATTCCGGGTTCCAGGCGACTTCGACCTGCGTGATCCAGCGCTCGCCCTCGATGCGGTAGCGGCCGGTGTAGGCCACCATGGTGTCCAGCAGCAGGGCATGCCCCTCTGCGGAATGCTCTGGATCAGCCATGCGACCTTCCGCGGTGAGTACGAAGAAGACGCGGCCGCTAGGCAGGAAGGCCACATAACCACTGGGCTGCTCGCCCATGACCTTGATGATGTGGCCGCTTTCCTGCGCTTCAATCACATAGGAAACGAGTTTCCAGGTGCCCGCGATAGGCGGGTGCTTGTTTTCCTGAGTGGCTTGCATGGCTTATACACATCGAGCAATGACGTCAGCCAATAGTGTATAGGCGGAAGCGTGGGTTTCGGTGCCCCGCAATACGGGGAGAAGCGCGCATTTTTCCGCGCTGGCCGCGGAGAAGCTCGAAATCGGGCAGTTCTGGTCAGGTGTGGCGCCGTAGCCGCCTAGGCTCAGGTGGCCGGCTTTTCCTTGACCATCGTATAAGGCTTGAGCTCCACGTCGGCGCGATAAGGGCGTATCTGCACGATCTAGGCGGCCTGCTGGCTGCGCTTGCGCCGCATGTCTACGAGCTGGCTGACACCCTCGGCACGCGCACGCAACTGACCACAGCCGCCATCCACATCCTGCCCCGCGCTATTTCTCACCTTGGTCA
>DATMSM010000006.1:0-18269 GCA_035565355.1 Rhodocyclaceae bacterium | reverse complement strand
CGGGGCCGCAGGCGCAGATGCGGCGGCTGGGGCCGGAGCAACGGGTGCCGCAGTTTCAACCGCCGCCGCTTCGAGCAGGAGAACCACGCTGCCTTCGCTGATCGCATCGCCGATCTTGACCTTGATTTCCTTGACCACGCCGCCTGCCGGCGAAGGCACATCCATGGTGGCCTTGTCCGACTCCAGCGTGACGAGTGCGTCTTCGGCCTTGACGGTGTCGCCGACCTTGACCAGCACTTCGATGACCGGCACATCCTTGAAATCGCCGATGTCCGGAACCTTGACTTCGATAATGCTCATTTCTTTGTCTCCATCGCTACGAAGAAATTTCGCAACAGGGAAAAACTTGGGAAGCATCGGGCTTGCCCGATGCTGAACCTTTGTTACCCCCTCCCTTCGGGGAGGGGGTTAGGGGGTGGGCTGTTACCTCGGCATAGCCGAATCACACTTTAGTGGGATTCGGCTTGTTCGGATCGAGCTTGTACTTCTTGATCGCTTCCGCAACCTTCTTGGCATCGAGCTGGCCCTCGTCGGCCAGCGCGCGCAGCGCAGCCAGGGTGACCCAGTAACGATCGACTTCGAAGAAGTGACGCAGTTGCTCGCGCGTGTCCGAACGGCCGAAGCCGTCGGTGCCGAGCACGACATACTTGTTCGAGACCCACGGACGAATCTGTTCGGCGTAAAGGCGCACGTAGTCGGTGGCGGCGATGACCGGACCGCGCGTGTCCTTGAGGCAGTTCTCGACGTGGGTGGTGCGTTGCTTGTCGGTCGGATGGAGCAGGTTCCAGCGCGTCACGTCCTGGCCGTCGCGGGCGAGTTCGTTGAAGCTGGAACAACCCCACAGATCGGACTCGACACCCCAGTCGTCCTTGAGCAACTGGGCGGCGGCGATGACTTCGCGGAAAATCGTACCGGAGCCGAGCAGTTGGACGCGCGGGCCGTTGGAGGCGGTGCCCTTCCTGAACTGGTACATGCCCTTGAGAATGTTCTCGGCGGCGCCTTCGGGCATCTCGGGATGTTCGTAGTTCTCGTTCATCACCGTGATGTAGTAGAAGACGTCTTCCTGTTCGGCGACCATGCGGCGCAGGCCGTCCTGCACCACGACGGCGACTTCATAGGCGAAGGTCGGGTCGTAGGAGACGCAGTTCGGCACGGCGCCGGCCAGCACCAGGCTGTGGCCGTCTTCGTGCTGTAGGCCTTCACCGTTCAGCGTGGTGCGACCGGCGGTACCGCCGATCAGGAAACCGCGCGAACGCTGGTCGCCAGCGGCCCAGACGAGGTCCATGGTGCGCTGCAGGCCGAACATCGAATAGAAGATGTAGAACGGAATCGTCTGCACGCCGTGCACCGAGTACGAGGTTGCCGAAGCAATCCAGTCCGCCATGGCGCCGGCTTCGTTGATGCCTTCCTGCAGCACCTGGCCGTCGGTCGATTCCTTGTAGAACATCATCTGGTCATGGTCTTGCGGCGTGTAGTTCTGGCCGAGCTGGTTCCAGATGCCGAGCTGGCGGAACATGCCTTCCATGCCGAAGGTGCGCGATTCGTCCGGCACGATGGGCACGACGCGGCGACCGAGTACCTTGTCGCGGATGATCGCGTTGAGGATGCGCACGAAAGCCATGGTGGTGGACACTTCGCGGCCTTCGCCGGTGGCCTTCAGCTGAGCGTCGAAGGTGGACAGCGGCGGCACCGGCAGCGCTTCGACCTTGGTCTTGCGCACCGGCAGGCTACCGCCCAGCTTTTCGCGGCAGGCGCGCATGTAGGCGAGCTCGGGCGAGCCTTCCTCGAACTTGAGGTAGGGCAGATCTTCCAGCTGATCGTCCGGCACCGGCAGCTTGAAACGGTCGCGGAAGGCCTTGACCGAGGTGGTGCCCATCTTCTTCTGCTGGTGCGAGATGTTCATCGCTTCGCCGGCTTCACCCATGCCGTAGCCCTTGACGGTCTTGGCGAGGATGACGGTCGGCTTGCCGTTGTTGTTGTGCACGGCCTCGTGATAGGCAGCGAACACCTTGTGCGGATCGTGACCGCCGCGATTCAGGCGCCAGATGTCCTCGTCGGACCAGTTGGCGACCATCTTGGCGAGCTCCGGATACTTGCCGAAGAAGTGTTCGCGCACATAGGCGCCGTCCTTGGCCTTGAAGGTCTGATAGTCGCCGTCCACGCATTCCATCATGCGCTTGCGCAGCAGGCCGCTGGTGTCGGCGGCCAGCAGCGGATCCCAGTAGGAGCCCCAGACCAGCTTGATGACGTTCCAGCCGGCGCCGCGGAATTCGGCTTCGAGTTCCTGGATGATCTTGCCGTTGCCGCGCACCGGGCCGTCGAGGCGCTGCAGATTGCAGTTGATGACGAAGACCAAGTTGTCGAGGTTTTCGCGGCCGGCCATGCCGATGGCGCCGAGCGATTCGACTTCGTCGCATTCGCCGTCGCCGAGGAAGGCCCAGACCTTGCGGCCTTCGGTCTTGGCGTGACCGCGGTCTTCCAGATACTTCATGAAGCGCGCCTGGTAGATGGCCTGCAGCGGTGCCAGACCCATGGACACGGTCGGGAACTGCCAGAAGTCCGGCATCAGCCAGGGGTGCGGATAGGAAGGCAGACCCTTGCCGTCGACTTCGCGACGGAAGTTGTCCATCTGTTCCTCGGTCAGTTCGCCGAGCAGGAAGGCGCGGGCATAGGTGCCGGGCGCCGAGTGACCCTGGATATAGACGAGGTCGCCGGTGCCGTCGGCGCCGCCGCGCCAGAAGTGATTGAAGCCGACGTCGTACAGCGTCGCGGCGGAAGCAAAGCTGGCGATGTGGCCGCCCAGACCGGAGTTGTCGCGGTTGGCGCGCAGCACCATGGCCATCGCATTCCAGCGGATATAGGCGCGGATGCGGTTCTCGATCGCATAGTCGCCGGGGGCGGCAACCTGCTTGTCGACGGAGATGGTATTGACGTAATCGGTATTGAGTGCGAACGGCATGTTCACACCGGTGTTGCGGCTATGCTCGATCAGACGTTCGAGCAGATAGTGAGCGCGTTCGGGACCGACTTCGGCGATGACGCCTTCAAGCGCCTCCAGCCATTCATGGGTTTCCTGCGGGTCTACATCCTCGCCCAGCGCGGATGTGTTGATTTTCGGCATGGAAGACATCCTGTCTCCTCCTCCTTGTGAGAGTGGTGTTTGCCCACGGGTAGGTGAGCTTTTTTGGCACGACAACACCCAACGTGGCGGGTAGGCCAGGTCGGGTTGCGGCAATGCCCCTCGTTTTCCCGAAGCTTATCCGAACTGAGTGGCTCGGCGTGCTTTCTTGTTTCGCATTATAAAAAACGAATCCACATTGCGCAACGCCCCAATTGCAACAGGGGCTTAGCCTGATCCTGGCAGTGAAATTGGCTGGACGGAAGCAGGGGCTTTGTCAGATAATCGCGTTTTACCTGCGCCGGGATGGTATTTCCCCCGCGGGTTTTGCTTTTTTGGGATGCAGAAGGGCGCTCAGCCCTTACATCGCCCGTGAATTGATTGGCTTCTCTGGATAGTAAATGACTGCTCGCATCATTGATGGCAACGCGCTGGCCGCCAGCGTACGTGGCGAACTGGCCGACCGCGTGGCGAACCTCAAGGTCCAGGGCGTGACGCCCGGCCTGGTCGTGATCGTTGTTGGCGACAATCCGGCTTCGGCTGTGTATGTGCGCAACAAGGTGGCGGCCTGCGAAAAGGCCGGCATGTATTCGCTGAAGCTCGAGTTCGCCGCCGATACGCCGCAAGCCACGGTCATGGACAAGCTGGCCGAGCTGAATCGTGATCCCAAGATCCATGGCATCCTGGTGCAACTGCCGCTCCCGTCGCATTTCGACGAGGACACGATTCTTGAGGCGATCGCTGCCGACAAGGATGTGGACGGTTTCCACGCCGAGAACGTCGGCGCCTTGATGCAGGGTCAGCCGCGTTTCATTCCCTGCACGCCCTACGGCGTGATGAAGATGCTCGAATCGGCCAATGTGCCGCTGAAAGGCGCCGAAGCCGTCATCGTCGGGCGCAGCAATATCGTCGGCAAGCCCATGGCCATGCTGCTCATGGCTGCCGGCTGTACCGTCACCGTCTGCCATTCGCAGACGCGGGATCTGGCCTTCCATACCAAGCGCGCCGACATCCTGGTCGCCGCGGTCGGTCGCCCGAAGATGATTACCGGCGACATGATCAAGCCGGGCGCTGTCGTCATCGATGTCGGCATCAACCGCACTGAAGACGGTAAGCTGTGCGGCGACGTTGATTTCGATTCCGCCAAGGAAGTGGCCGGTGCCATCAGCCCGGTACCGGGCGGTGTCGGCCCCATGACCATCACCATGCTGCTCGCCAATACCCTGGAAGCGGCCGAACGTGCAGCAGAGGCATAAGCAATGACCGACAAGAATCCCGTTATCGGTATCGTCATGGGCTCGGACTCCGACTGGCCCGTGATGCAGGCCGCCGCCAAAATCCTGCGTGATTTCGGCATCCCCTTCGAGGCACGGGTCGTTTCTGCACACCGCACGCCCGACTTGCTCTATGAATATGCCGAGGCAGCGCAAGGTCGCGGCCTCAAGGCCATCATTGCCGGTGCCGGCGGTGCTGCGCATCTGCCGGGCATGCTGGCGGCGAAGACCATCGTGCCCATCCTTGGCGTGCCGGTTCCGTCCAAGCATCTTTCCGGTCAGGACTCGCTTTACTCCATCGTGCAGATGCCCAAGGGCATTCCGGTCGCCACCTTCGCCATCGGCGAGGCGGGCGCCGCCAATGCCGGCCTGTTTGCCGCCGCCATGCTGGCAAGTAACGACACCCAGCTGGCGCAGAAGCTGGCGACCTTCCGTACCCAGCAGAGCGACAAGGTGCTGGGCATGACCCTCAAGCTCGACGAAGCCTGAACACAATGAGCACCAAACACCCTCCCCAGATCCTCCCTCCGGCCACGCTGGGCATGCTCGGCGGCGGTCAGCTTGGCCGCTTCTTCGTCGTCGCAGCCCACGAGATGGGTTACAAAGTCGCGGTGCTGGATCCGGACCTGAACAGCCCGGCCGGCGCGATTGCCGACCAGCATATCGTTGCCGCCTACGACGACCAGAATGCGCTGGA
Source organism: Rhodocyclaceae bacterium (assembly GCA_035565355.1). Taxonomy (GTDB): domain Bacteria; phylum Pseudomonadota; class Gammaproteobacteria; order Burkholderiales; family Rhodocyclaceae. The sequence continues at coordinate 13,180 of DATMSM010000006.1, read as the reverse complement.
TGTGCTGTCGCAGACCTGCGCCGCCGTCACCACCGAGTTCGAGAACGTCCCGGCCGACACCCTGGCTTACCTTGCCAAGTTCGTGCCGGTGCGCCCGGATGCAAGCTGCGTGTCGATTGCGCAGAACCGCATCGCCGAAAAGACCTTCCTGCGTACCCACCACATCCCGCATGCGCCCTTCGCCGAGATACACAGCGAGGCCGATATCGACCAGGTCGGCGCGGATCTTTTCCCCGGCATCCTCAAGGTGGTGCGTTTCGGCTACGACGGCAAGGGCCAGGCTCGCGTCAAGAATGCCGCCGAGGCGCGCGCCGCTTTCAAGTCCTTCAAGGGCGAGACCTGCGTGCTGGAAAAGATGCTGGCCCTCGACTACGAAATTTCCGTTGTCCTGGCGCGCGGCATCGACGGCAAGGTTGCCTGCTTCCCGCCGGCCGAGAATCTGCATACTAACGGCATCCTCGATGTCTCTGCCGTGCCGGCCACCGGTTCCGAGGCGCTGATCGCCCAGGCCGAGATCCTTGCCGCGCAAGTGGCCGAGAAGATGCATTACGTCGGCGTGCTCGGCGTCGAGTTCTTCGTTGTCGATGGCGAGTTGTTCGCCAACGAGATGGCACCGCGCCCGCATAACAGCGGCCACTACACCATCGACGCCTGCATCACCGACCAGTTCGAGCAGCAGGTGCGCGCGTTGTGCGGCCTGCCGCTCGGCGATGCCCGCGCACACAGTGCGGCGGTCATGGTCAATCTGCTCGGCGACCTCTGGTATCAGAAAGACAAGCACCACGCCAGCGAACCGGAGTGGAAGGAACTGTTCGACGTGCCCAACCTCAAGCTGCACCTCTACGGCAAGCAGCAAGCGCGCGCCGGCCGCAAGATGGGTCACTTCACCGTCTTCGGCGGCAATCCTGCCGAAGTTCGTGCCGCAGCGCTGTCGGCTCGCCACGCGATTGGTATCGCGGACGAGTAATCGGCGGCCCCAATCATCCGCATCCAAGCGCTTCGCCCCATGTCCGAAATTCAGCAGGCCGCCGAACTCCTTGCCGCCGGCGAGTTGGTTGCCATGCCGACCGAGACGGTGTACGGCCTGGCCGCAGACGCGCGCAATCCGGCCGCTGTCGCCAAGATATTCGCCGCCAAGGGGCGTCCTGCCGATCATCCGCTGATCGTGCATATCGGCGATATCGCCCAGCTCGAACAATGGGCGCGTGAAATTCCGCCAGCGGCGCGCGTGCTCGCAGAAAAATACTGGCCCGGCCCACTGACCCTGATCCTCAAGCGCCAGCCGGATGTGCCGGACGCTGTCACCGGCGGTCAGGACACAGTGGGCTTGCGCATGCCCAATCATCCCGTCGCGCTGGAGCTGCTCAAGACCTTCGCCTTGATCGGCAGCGGCGCCGTCGCCGCGCCCTCGGCCAACAAGTTCGGCCGCATCAGCCCGACCAAGGCCAGCCACGTGAAAAACGATCTCGGTGTAGGCGCAAACTCGGCGGTGGCGATGATCCTCGACGGCGGCGAATCCGCAGTCGGCATCGAGTCGACCATTGTGGATCTGTCGCGCGGGGCGCCGGTGGTGCTGCGCCCCGGTGCCATTACCGCCGAGGAAATAGAAGCCACACTGGGCGCACATGCGGCAACGCCCGCAGCAACGCCCGCGCCGCGAGTCTCCGGCGCGCTGGCGGCACACTACGCACCGCGCACGCCACTGCAGCTGATTGCCGACACGGACCTGCTCACGCAAGTCCATGCCTGCCTGTTCAAGGGCCAGACCATCGCCGTGTTGGCCTTCAGCGTGCCGCCGCTGCGTCATCCGGCCGTGCTCTGGTTTGGCGCCGCGTCCAATGCGCCGCACTATGCGCACGACCTGTATGCGAATCTGCGTCTGCTGGATGCGGCCGGCGTCGACCGCATCCTCGTCGAAACGCCGCCGGACCAGCCGGAATGGCGCGCGGTGGCGGATCGTCTCGGCCGTGCCGCCGTCGGCTCCGGCGCCGACGAGGCGACCTAGGCCTGCCCATAAACAAAGGCAGTGCGCGACGGCCTGATCCGGGTCAAGTGACCGCGAACTGCCTTTGATATACTTTCTCATAGCGGGGAAGTAGCTCAGCTGGGAGAGCGTCGCGTTCGCAATGCGAAGGTCGGGAGTTCGATCCTCCTCTTCTCCACCAAATCCAAAAAGCCGCCCCCGGGCGGCTTTTGCCCATACACGGATCAGACTCTCTCGACGTGATGTCCCCTCTCCTGCCACCCGCCGCCCAGCAGCTATACAAGGACTGTGCATTCAGGGCGCGTACCTATGCCGAGCTGCCCTTTGGCAAACCGGGACGTACGCTCAAGAAGTCCGTCTATGGCGAGAAGTTTCTGTATCGCGAGGTGGCGGTACTGTCCGGTGATATCCGCTTGCACAAGCTGGGCCCCCTGGGTTCTCCTGCAATCGAAGACGCCGATGCGGTTTTCCATGCCGCGAGCTGGATGCCGGCGGCGCTGGAACGGCTGCGCGAACTCGGCTTCTACTGCGTGGCGCGCCAGCTGGAGGAGCCGCTGGTGCGCAGTTTCAATCTGGGCTTGTTTGCGTCCGGCGCGGTATTGATCGGGCAACTGCCTTATCTGTTCTGGCTCAATGAGCTGGGGGTGCGCGCCCTGGCGCATGCGCCTGCGGCACCCGATCTTGATCTGGCGCTGCCCGAGCACATGTTGCCCGACGACGCGCAGGCGGCTTTTCTCAACCGCTCTATCCGGGCCAAGAACTCACGCCTGCATGTGCACTTCGAGATGGCCGACTACTCCCTCTATCTGAAGGACCGCGTCAGCCTGCCGTATGAGGCCTTGCTGAAGCGACACTGCTTCATGGCCAATCTGCACTATCTCACCCGGGCCGCGCGACCCGCGACGGCGCTGGTCGGCGACTACCTGGTGCCGGTGCGTCTGCCTTCGCCTGGACGCGTGTACTGGCAGAAGCTTTACTGGAGTCGGCTGCCCGACAATCCGCGCGCCGATATCGACAGGCAGGAAGCCTTTCTGCTGGGCGAGGCGGTCCAGCGCGCCATGCCCGGCGAACTGGATGAAGCGCGCCGCGAGATGCCGGCGCAATGGGCGCGCCAGTTTGCGGCCGATCCGCGCATCGGCACCTTGCCCGAGCCGCAGGCATTTGCGTGACTTGATGCGCGCGCGTTAAGCCGCGCGCGGCTCAGCCTCGATTCCAGGGCAGCCGCTGCCGCAGCCATGCCATGGCGGTGCTCAGTGCAACCGGCAGTGGCTTCAGCGTAAGCTCGACGGCCCCGACCATGCCGGTCTGTTCGGCCAGTTTATCCAGCGAGCAGCCGCGCCCCAACATGAGCATGCGTGTATGCAGATCCTGGCGCCGGGTTTCATTGACCTGGCGGCTGAGGTAGCAGAGGCGCTTGTTGCGCAGGTCCACATAGGTCAGCGGATAGCGCTTGCTCAGCTTGTGCCACAAGGCATTCGCGCCGACTGACTGACGCGCGCTGCTGATCAGGCAATTGCCCGCATCCAGCCACCAGCGGTAGATCGCGGCGGCGATGCCGAGGCGCTGGTAGTCCTGACCAAACTTGGCGTGCGGTGCGCGCAGATAGGGGTCGGCGCGGCGGTTGAGTTCGACCAGGCGGTTGAAAATGACATAGCCGGCGAGACGGCCGCGCTGTCTGTCCTCGACATAGATGTAATGCTCGCCATCGGCTTCGCGGTAACGGAAGACCAGGCCGCGATAGTCGAGTGCAAGCAGCGGCAGATCGTGGAGCGGATCGCCGACACGGTTGAGGCGCGCATAGAGCGCCTCGAGTTCTTTCTCGATATTGGCGGGCGGCAGGCTCACGTCGATGCGCAGCTCGGTAGACAGGCTGCGCCATGGCGGCACGGGAAAGGGAATCAGCAGATCACTCATGCAGGTCTCCAGAGACAGTGAAGGATGTTGTTGGCGCAGCGGGGGGCTCAGGCCTCCAGTGCGCCGGCCCACCAGCCGCTCATCAGGCGCTCGGGGCGGTCGCGGGCGCAGACCTGGGCGCTGCTTTCCCACGCATCAAGCTGGACGATCAGCCCGGCGAAAATGCCGTAGCCCTTGCCGGCACGGATTTCGGCTTCGGTCTGCAGGCTTTCGCCGGCCTTGATTGCGCCCTGGGCGTCGATATCGCCCCTGGCCTTGATGCCCCAGCCGGCCTCGATATGCCCGTCGCAGCGGATACCGGCGCCGGCCAGCAGGCCCTTGCCGGTCTTGAGATTGCTGGCGCAGACGATATTGCCGCCGACCTGCAGGTTGTTGCGGAAGTGCGCCGCTGCATGGGCGATCAGATCCTGGCCGACATGCGTATTGCCGCCGACCTGCAGCGCGCCGAGGCAGCTCAGGTCCCACTCCGCCCGCAGCTCGCCGCCGCAGTCGAGTTCTCCCTCCGCTTCGATACCCCAGGCGACGCGCATGTCACCCTGGACTTTCAGCATCCCGGCACAGCGGATATTGCCGCCGGCGCGCACATCCTCGCCGGCGACAATATCGCCGCCGCTGCGGATGCCGCCACCGACAATGATGCTGCGTCCGGCACGCACCATGGTGTCGACGTCGATATTGCCGGTAACCTCGATGCTGCCAGCGAAAATGACAGCCTCGGCTTCGAGACTGTCCACACGCAGTACCGCATCGGTGGGGCCGAACTGGTCCAGCAGCCAGCAGGCGTCGCTGATGCGCCCGTCGCGCACCAGCGCATCGAGCAGCGGCTGGTAATCACCACCGTTTTGATGCGTGCGCAGCAGCCAGCGGAAGCCGTCGGTGCAGGGCCGTTTCGATTTGATGAAGTTGCGTGTCAGCTCCATGGTCGCCCCAGAAACAGAAGCAGAGCCACGCAAGCGATGCCTACGACCAGCAGCAGGCGGCTGGGAATGGGAAAGCGCATGGTGTGACGGTAGCGCGCACCGGCGCGCCAGACCATGGGCGTGGGGCGACGTTTTCGCCCGTGGGGCCGGGATAATCCCGGGGTGGCGGCCTTGATGCGGTCGCGAGGCAGGGTATGCATGGCAATACTCCAAAAGCACGGCCCGATCCACAAGGAACGGCCGCTAGCGCGCCTGGCTTAGGCCCGGCGATGGAGTTTTGCGCAAATGGATGAGAGGGTTATCGCCGGGCTAAAGTATCTGCGTCCGGCTGGCAGGTGGCCATGTCCGTCAGCTTGCGCGTGCGAGCGCACACCTCGGCCAGAAGAATCTGGCGGGCGGAAAAAGTGCTGACAAGATGATCGAGGGCTACCATGCCTTCGAAAGTACCAAAAACCACCCGCCATGTCAAGCCAAGGCCCGCCAGTACTGGCTTGGCGGGGCGCTGTGTAGATTGGGGGCACAGCGTTTTGGGCATTCTGGCTTACCATGGTGAACGTCGTCTCAAGGCCTCGTTTTCAATCTGTCCGGCTTGCTTCATGACATCCGAGAGCAAAATCATTGCATTCAAGGAGCGCGTACGCGACGAGTTGCGCGTGCTGGCGACCATCAACCCCAGTGATCGTACTTGGCAGATGCCGTTTGCCGGGGCGCTGGCGACGGGCCTGCCCCTGCTGATCGGCGCCTATTTCGATCGCATGGCCTATGGGCTGGTGGCGACTCTCGGTGGTTTGGTCTTTCTGTATCTGCCGCCGACGCCCATGCATCACCGCATGGCTGTGGTGATGGCGGCCTCGTTTGCCATGACGGCCTGCTACGCGCTCGGCCTGATCAGCCAGTTTTCTGCCTTGCTGCTGATGCCCATGCTGGTCTTCATCGCCATCCTGGTCACCATGATCTGCCGCTTCTACATGATCGGTCCGCCCGGCAGCCTGTTCTTCGTCATGGCGGCCGCCATTGGCGCTTACACGCCAAATGGACTGGCGACACTGCCCACGCTGGTAGGTTTGCTGGCTATGGGCTGCCTGCTGGCCTGCCTGATCGCTTTCTTCTACAGCCTCTACGCGCTGCGCTTGCGTCCGCCGCAACGCATTCCCCGCCTGCGTCGGGCAAGCTTCGATTTTGTGGTGCTCGACTCCATCGTGATCGGCGTTTTTGTCGGTATTTCGCTGGTACTGGCCCAGGCCTTCCAACTCGAGAAGGCTTACTGGGTACCGGTGAGCTGTTTGGCGGTGATACAGGGGGTAACGCTGCGCGCGGTATGGAACAAGCAGTTGCATCGTATCGTCGGCACCTGCATCGGCTTACTGGTGTCATGGGGCTTGCTGCATCTGCCCATGAATCACTGGAGCCTGTGCCTGACCATGATGGTGCTCTCCTTCATCATCGAGATGAGCGTGGTACGCCACTATGCTGTTGCCGCAGTCTTTATCACGCCGCTGACCATCTTGCTGGCCGAGGCCGCCACATTGACGCATGGCACACAGTCGGCGCTGGTGCTCGCCCGCTTCTATGACACGCTACTCGGTTGCGCGGTGGGGCTGGCGGGGGCGGTTTGCCTGCACAGCCCCTACTGCCGCGCAGCCCTGAATCGCGGGCTGCGCATGCTGGTGCCGGGCCGCTTCGATACATGACGCTGATCTTCACACGTGCGCAGACCACGCGCAGGTACGGCGTGCACAGGGGGGTGTGTCCTGATGTCTGACAGCGCTTTCGCAAGCGGTGTGCTTCAATGCGAGTAGGCGGGCAGCGTTTCCGCCGTTCTCTTGTTAACCCCGCAGGAGCCCGATATGCGCGATACCAAGAAACCGAACTCTGCAACGCTGGCGGCTGAGTTGATTGAAGAACAGCTTGCTGCCTTGCCCATTTCCATTGCTGCGATTGCGCAAGCTTTCTCCAGCGGCAAGATCGCACCGCTGCCATTGAAGCGGAAGTTGAGTCTGGTCAAGACCGGCTCCGGCGGCAATATTGTCGCCGACAAAGCGCCCCTGACCGAAGATGGGCTTTCGCCAGAAGCGGCACGCATGCCGCACAGTCAGGCGGAATGTTTGCGCGTGGTGGTGGGGAATGCCTTGCTGGCGGTGGGCATGTTCATGAAGGAGCATGACATGCTGTCGATGCGGACCCCGGAGTTCCAGTTTCTCGCGCATGTCGTGAGCGCCATCCTCAATGGCAACCGCTTTCGTATCGCCCCGGGCTATATGCCGGTAGCTGCCTTCGATGGTCTGGTGATAGACGAATCGCTCGACGGCATGCCCCTGTTTGGCGATGAGCAGGCGCGTGGCTTTATCGAACTTGGTGATGCGCTGGCCCTGCTGCAATGGCTGGTGCGCTATCTGCGCGGCGAGAAGAATTACATTTCCGGTGGCGACGCAGGCTGAATCCGCGAGGGATTCAGCCCGGGCCGGATTTAGTGGCGGTGATGGCCGCCGTGATGGTGGCGATGGCCGCCGTGATGGCGATGACCGTGACCGTGACCATGACCGTGGTGACGGTGGTGCCAGCCGTGCGCATGCGGATGGTAGTGATGGTGGCGCGGCGCATAGTAGGCCGGCTGGCCGTAATACACCGGGGCCGGATAGCCGTAGTACACCGCCGGCGGCTGCGAATAGTAGACGCCGCCGCGATGGTGCCTGTCATTGACGACAATGGAACCGCTGACGACGGCCTGGGCTTGCGCCATGCCTGTGCCAAGCAGTCCGCCTAGCAGAAGCGATGCAAACAGAATCTTCTTCATGATTCATCTCCAAGAGTGTGGGCCGGGCCCATTCGGCGAATAACGCGTGAAACGAAGCCAGGCTGACTGAATTTACAAAGCCTTACCTGAGGCACCTGGGCTTGAAAAGTTTTCAAGCCTGTTCAGCGCCAGTGGCGGTAGTCGTCATGGCGATAGCCTCGGTCCGCATGCCGATAGGCGTGGCGGTGATGCCGGTGTTCGATCATGACGGGGCGGGCATGGGCCGGGTGGCCGCGATAGACCGGTGCATGGCGAGGTTCATAATGGACAGGCCGGCCGTAGCCGCTATTGACGTAGCGCGGACCGCTGTCGCTTGCCAGCGCCACGCCGGCCAATGCGCCGACGATGCCGCCTAGCACAGCGCCATCACGACCGCCGACCGAGTGACCGATCAGCCCGCCCACGCCACCGCCGACGGCGGCGCCGACAAGCGCTTCATGGGCCTGGGCGTTTGCCGCGCCCAGCGAGCCAGCCAGAATCAGGGAAGCCAAGAGCGTCTTTCTCATCATGTTCTCCTTTACGGGCCTTGTTGGTTGTGGCCCTGTATGCAGAATAACGTTGCGCTTGGAGGATGGCTGACGCCTTTACACAGGCTTACCCCTGTATCAAAACGTTAATGGAAGTCGCGGCTGGCGATGCTGAGATTGCCCAGCAGTTCGCTGTGATCGACGAGGTATTGGGCGAGCACATGCACGACATCGCCGTCGCTGGCGTGCTGGATGACGCCGCGTACGCCGAGCAGTTGCGCACCGAGCAATTCCTTGCGTTGGCGTTCGACCAGATCGGCATGCACGATCACATTGCTCATGCCGGTCTCGTCCTCCAGCGTGACGAAGACGACGCCGCTGGCCGTACCCGGGCGCTGGCGCCCGGTGACGAGACCGGCGCAGCGCACCAGCTGCTTGTCGGGCAGGGTGCGCAGTGTCGCCGCCGACTGGTAACGCTGCCGGTCCAGGTGCGCGCGCAACAGGGCCAGGGGATGACGGCCAAGGGTCAGCGCCATGCTGGTGTAGTCGGCGAGAATCTCTTCGGCTTCGCTGGGCACGGGGAGGGCTGGACGTGCTTCGCGCAGGGGGATGTCGCTCAGCAGGTCGCCCTGCAGCGGCACCGCCGCGCAGGCCCAGGCTGCCTGGCGCCGGTGCCCGCTCAAACCCGCCAGTGCATTGGCGGCGACCAGCGCATCGAGGTCCTTGCGCTGCAATCCGGCGCGTGCCGACAGATCGGCGACATCACTGAAGGGCCGCAGCGCTCTGGCCGCAACGATGCGCTGCCCCGTTGCGGCGCCGAGCCCGCTGATCTGATGCAGACCCAGCCGCACGCTGGGCGCGTGCCCAGGATTGGCCTCCAGTGTGCTTTCCCAGTCGCTGTGTGCAATGTCCACGGGCCGCACATCGACGCGATGCCGCCGCGCGTCCTGCAGTAACTGCGAGGCTGAATAGAAACCCATGGGCAATGCGTTCAGCATGCCGGTCAGGAAGGCGGCCGGGTAATGGCATTTGAGCCAGGCCGAGTCATACACGAGCAGGGCAAAACTGGCCGCGTGCGACTCCGGGAAACCGTAGTCACCGAAGCCTTCCATCTGGCGGTAGATGCGCTTGCAGAACTCGGGCTCATAGCCGTTGCGCTGCATGCCCGTCATCAGTCTGTCCTCGAATTTGCCGATGCCGCCCTTGCGTTTCCAGGCCGCCATGGCGCGGCGCAAGGCGTCGGCTTCGCCCTGGGTGAAGTCGGCGGCGATCATGGCGATTTGCATCACCTGTTCCTGGAAGATGGGAATGCCCAGGGTGCGGCCGAGCGCGCTTTCCAGCTCCGGGCGCAGGTCCTCGGGCCGGTAGTCCTTGATGCGCCGCTCCAGCTCGCGCCGCTGCAGGTAGGGATGGACCATGTCGCCCTGGATGGGCCCGGGCCGCACGATGGCGACCTGAACCACCAGGTCGTAGTACTTGCGCGGTCGCAGGCGCGGCAGCATGGACATCTGCGCGCGCGATTCGATCTGGAATACGCCGACCGTATCGGCCTTGCAGATCATGTCGTAGACCTTGGGGTCCTCCTTGGGAATATTGTGAAACAGCAGGCGCTCATTGCGCTGCCATGAAACCCAGTCCAGCGACTTGCGAATGGCCGTCAGCATACCGAGCGCGAGGATATCGACCTTCATCAGTCCGAGCGTGTCGATGTCATCCTTGTCCCACTGGATGACATTGCGCTCGGCCATGGCCGCATTCTCGATCGGCACCAGGCGGTCGAGCCGACCACGACTGATGACGAAGCCGCCGACGTGCTGCGACAGGTGGCGGGGCGTGCCCTTGAGCTGCGGCGCAAGGCGGAGCCATTTCTGGATGCGCGGACTGTCCGGATCAAGGCCGACTTCGCTAAAGCGTTCCGGCCATTGTTCCGGCGTGTCCCACCAGGCCAGCGAGGCGGTCAGCGCGGTCAGTTTGTCATTGTCGATGCCGAGCGCTCGGCCAGCATCGCGCAAGGCCGAGCGGCTGCGATAGCTGATGACGGTGGCGACCAGCGCAGTACGTGAGCGCCCGTACTTTTCGAATACATACTGGATGACCTCTTCGCGGCGCTGGTGTTCGAAATCCACGTCGATGTCCGGCGGCTCACCGCGCTCGACCGAGACGAATCGGCCGAACAGCAAATTGGCGCGGGTCGGGTCGACGGCAGTAATGCCGAGCGCAAAGCAGACCGCCGAGTTGGCGGCCGAGCCGCGCCCCTGGCAGAGTATGTTCTGGCGGCGGGCGAACTTGACGATGTCGTAGACAGTAAGAAAGTAGGGTTCGTACTTGACCTCGGCGATCAGCGCCAGCTCGGCTTCGACCTGCGTTGCGACCGTGTCCGGCGTGCCTTGCGGATAGCGTTCCGCCAGCCCCAGGTAGGTTTCCTGGCGCAGGTATGCGCTCGGCGTCATGCCCCTGGGTACGACCTCTTCGGGATATTCGTAGCGCAACTCATCCAGCGAGAAGCTGCATTGCGCGGCGATGCGCAGGGTCTCGGCGAGCAAGTCTTCGGGGTAGAGACGCGCCAACTGCAGTCGCGTGCGCAGATGGCGCTCGCCGTTGGGGAAAAGGAGATGACCGGCCTGGTCGAGCGTGCTGTTGTGGCGCAAGGCCGTGAGCATGTCCTGAAGCGGCCGGCATTCGCGCGCATGCATATGCACATCGCCAGCTGCGACCAAGGGCAGGTCGGCGGCCGCTGCGAGTTCGCGCAAACGCCCGAGGCGCTGCGCATCGTCTGCTTCAAGGTGGCGCTCGAAGGCGATCCAGGCCTTGTCCGGAAACTTTTCCACGAGCCAGCGGCCATCCTCCGGCGTGGCGTTAACGCCGGCTATCCACAAGGCCAGGCAGCCCTTGCAGCCCCATGCCAGATCGTTGCGGCTGAGCCGATATTTGCCCTTGTCCGCATTGCGGCGGCCGAGTGTGATCAGCGCTGTCATATTGCCGTAGCCGTCGCGGTCGGCGGCGAGCAGGACCAGTTTCATGCCGTCGCTGAGCCTGATCTCGGTGCCGACGATGAGTTGGAATTCCAGTCCGGGATTCTCCTGTTTTGCCTCGCGCATGGCCTCATGGGCGCGCACCACGCCGGCCACCGAGCATTCGTCAGTGATGGCCAGCGCGCGGTAATCGAGCGCAATGGCGCGGGCGATCAGCTCGCGTGAGTGCGAGGCGCCGCGCAGAAAGCTGAAGTTGCTGAGGCAATGCAGCTCGGCGTAGCCGGGGAGCGCAGACTCGGTCGTCATGAAAAATAGCCGTGCAGGAACCAGCCGCCGCCACTGGCGAGGTCGGCGCGACATTCGCGATAGATCCACAGCCAGCGCTGGTCCGGCGTCAACGCGACGAAGTAGTCGCGACGCATGTCGCCGCTGGGGCGGGTGTCGGCATTGCGCTCGCCTTCATCCCACCAGCCCGACTCGATGCGTTCGGGGCCGGCCAGCAACAGCAGCGGCGCCTGGCTGTGGTGCGGCCGGCCATCCCGCTCGGCCAAGGGCTGCGCTGTCTTCAGCAGATACAACGGTCGCGCTGCCGAGATGGGCGGTGTGTGCTGGCCTTGCTCACGTCCGCGCGGCACATGCACGCTGACGCATTCGGGCCGGTGATCGGCGCGCACGGCGTAGCCATGCACAAGCGCGTCGCCGAGGCGTGCGCGCAGCCGTTCCATCAGGGCCGGTATGGCATCGGCCTGAGCGCCGTCCTTGCGAAACAGCGGCCGGCTTTGACCGGGCAGATCGAACACGCTATCGGCGACGAGGCGCAAGGCTTCAACCTGCGTCCGCAACGCCACGCGCGGCAGCCGCTCGCGCAGGATGGCCTCGATGCGCATGCCGTCGCGCAAGGGCTCGGCAAAGTTCAAGGGCAGGCTCGTAGCGGCTTGTCTGCGATGTTCGAGCAGCAATCTGCATGCGCGTATGCCGCCCTGGCGTACGGTCAACCATCCGCTCAGCGCCTGCACCAGGCGGCGGCTGGCGAAGAGCAGGGCGTCCGCATTGTCTACGGGCACTGGCAGTTCGAGGCGCAGATCGAAACCCGCAGGAAATACGAAGTCCGCGCGCGGGTCTGGCATTTCACCGTAGGCGCAGGCAAGTTCCCGCATCACGAGGGCGCCGAGGCGTCGGGTCAACGCCGCATGCGGCAGACGGCGGACATCGCCGAGGGTGCTCAGGCCGAAACTGTGCAGGCGCGTGATACAGCCGGCCGGGAGCTCGCTGTCCAGCGCCGCCAGCGATAGTGTGTCGAGCGCCGCCGGCAAGCGCGCGTTATCGACGCGCGTGCCGTTGTTTCCGGCCAGTGCCAACCACCAGGCGCCTTGCGCTGAGGGTGCCGCCGCACTGCGCACCGCATGGCCCTGTGCCTGCAGCCCATCGATAATGGCGCCGTGCAGGGCTGCGAAACCGCCGAAGAGGCGCAGGCAACTGCCGATTTCGAGCAGCAGTCCCTGCTGTTCGAGCATGCAGATACGCGGCGTCCAGGTACCGGCCCAGCAGGCCAGCGTGTTGAGCAAGGCTTGCTCGGCGATGCTATCGCGCGGCAGCAGGGCGATGCTCGGCAGCAGCGAGCGCGCCAGTGCCGGTTTCATCCAGGGACGCACGCCGGCCTGCAGCGCGGCAGCGTCGCAGGCGGTGATGCGGTTCTGCTCGACGACAGCCTTACCCGGCGGCAAGGCCGGATGGATGGCGAGCGACAGTTGCGGCAGATGCAGGGCGAGCCAGAGCGTTTCCATGCGTGAGGGACGTGGTGGGGGAGGCGCGCCCGCTATCGTGATGCGAACGCCAGGGTGCGGGGCGTGCCAGGGACAGATGTACCGGCGTCGTCAACGGCGGGCCGCGCCGCTTGAGAATATCGATGGCGAGATCGCCCTCATGTTGTGCCTGGGCCTGCAGGCGCAAGCGCAATACGGCGGCTGAGGATTCACGCGCGACACCGGTCGGGCGCAACAGAAAGCCGGCCGCGTGTCCGGCGGCGGCGGCGAGCTGCAGACGCCGGACCGTCTTGCTGTCCGCGTGCGTACTCCAGCACAGCACGGCGGCGGGCGCATCGCTGTGCAAGGCCTGCTCGGCCGCCCAGA
>DATMSM010000005.1:0-27531 GCA_035565355.1 Rhodocyclaceae bacterium | reverse complement strand
CCCGCGGCTACAACCTTGCCATGACGCAACGTACCGGCGAACCGCCCAAGCCGGGCAAGGCCCCGACGGGGAAGGCTACGGTGGGCCGCCGCAAGCGCTAAGGGCGCAGCGATGCGCCGGGGCGCCCGCGTCCCGGTGCGGAAAAGAGTTGTGATGCCGGCTCCGGCCGGCCGAACAGATAGCCCTGCATGAAGTCGCAGCCCATCTCTTCCAGCAGCTTGCGTTGTGCCAGCGTCTCCACGCCCTCGGCCACGACCTGCATGCCGAGCTTGTGACACATGATGATGATGGCATCGACCAGATTTCGATCATTGCTGTCCTCCACCAGCTCGGCGATAAAGCTGCGATCAATCTTGACGTAGTCAATGGGCAGACGCTTCAAGTAGCTGAGCGCCGAATAGCCGGTGCCGAAATCATCGACGGCAATGCTTACCCCGGCATCGCGATAGCGCCGTATCTGCTCGCCCACATGCGGGCGAGCATCGAGCAGAACGCCTTCCGTGATTTCGATGATGACGCGCCGGGGATCGATGCCGTGGTCGCGGATCATGGACAGCCACTCGGCGCTCTCATCGGCACGCTGGCCGAACTGGCGCGGTGATTTATTGATACTGATCTTCATGCCGGCATGGCCGCAACTGTCCCAGTGGGACAGCTGTTGCAGCGCCGCCTGCAAGACCCAGTCGCCGAGTTTCTTGATCAGGCCCAGCTCCTCAGCCATGCCGATGAATTGACCCGGCATGACCAGTCCGCGCAGGGGATGGCGCCAGCGTATCAAGGCCTCGAACTTTGCCGTCGCCCCCACCGCATTGACGATGGGCTGGTAATGCAACTCGAACTGCTGGTTGCGCACCGCCGCCAATAGATCCTGGTGGGTGCGCATGCGGCTCTCCGCCGCCTCCTGCATGTCGCTGGTGAAGTAACAATAGCGGCCCCGCCCTTCCTGCTTGGCGCGATACATGGCCTGGTCGGCATGCTTGAACAGCACATCCTCGCTGACCGCATCGTGCGGATAAAGCGTGATGCCCATGCTGGCACCGCCGAGCACGTGTTCGCCCTGCAAGTCGAAAGGTTCGTTGAGTGCCGCCAGGATCGTCGGCGCGAGTTTTTCCACATCCTGGCGCTCGTTGATGCCGGCCAGCAGGATGGTGAACTCGTCTCCCCCCAGGCGTGCAACGGTATCCGTGGCGCGCACCGATTCCAGCAGGCGCTCGGCGGTCTGCTGCAGCAGCAGGTCGCCCATGTAATGGCCGAGCGTGTCGTTCACATCCTTGAAGCGGTCGAGGTCGATGAAGAGCAGGGCAAAGCCGACGCCGCTGCGCCGCGAACGCAGTATCTCCTGCGCCATGCGGTCCAGGAAGAGGCGGCGGTTGGGCAGGCAGGTCAATGGGTCGAAATTGGCATAACGACTGATGGTTTCCTCGAACTGCTTGCGGTCACTGATATCGGACAGAAGACAGACATAGCGCTCGACCTGGCCGAACTGGCCCGCCACCGCATTGATGCTGGCAAGGAAGGTCACCAGCTCGCCGGTGGATCGTCGGTCCATGATTTCACCGGCCCACTGGCCATCGTGCTGCAGCCTGCGCCACAGCTCGGCGTGGAACATATCGTCATGTACGCCGGGCACAAACAGGGACGGACGACAACCCAGCACTTCCTGTTCGCTATAGCCCAGCAACTGACAGAAGGCGGGATTGACGCTGACCACGTCAAGCGCCGCATTGGTGATGATGATGGCCTGCCCCGCCGCGCGGAACACCATGGATGCCAACTTCTGTTCGCGATGAATGCGGTTGCGCTCTATCGCCAGTGCCGCAAGCTCAGTCGCATGCTGCACGCACACGCCCAGCACATCGCTGCCACCATGCTCAGGCGCGCGTACGGCAAGACTACCGAGGACCTGGCCGCCACTGGTGGCGATGGCATAAAGGCGTGCGGCCGCATCCTGCACGCCGGCAACGGCCAGCGCACCGTCGCTCCAGCGCAGATCGCCGGCTTCGGCGCCTTCAAAATCATCAATGCGGTCGATACTGAAAAGATAGGCGGTGCAGCCTGCCTCCTGCAGCAGGAAAGCGCCGATCGCATCCAGCGTTGCGCGCAGCGTGCTGTCTTCGGCGATGTGCAGCAGAATCTCGCGCCGCAGCTGTTCGATGCGCATGGCCACGCGCAGCTGCGCAGCCTGGCGGTCGCGCTCGATGGCATAGCGGATCGCACGCATCAGGTTGGCCGCCGTGAGTTCGCGCTTGTTGAGATAGTCCTGGGCGCCGCGCTCAATCAGACTCAGCGAAAACTCCGCATCCTCGCGCCCGGTCAACACGACGATGGGTGCGCCGTGGCTGCATTCGCGCAGCTCGATCACCGTCTCCACGCCTTCGGCATCGGGCAGGGACAAATCGCACAGAACGATATCGAAACGCTCTTTCGCCAGCTCCATCCTGGCGTCGGAGACGCAGATCACATGCCGGATGTCCGGCGGGTTGCCAGCCCAGGCCTCATTGAGGAATATTTCGACGAGTGCTGCATCGCCGAAGTCATCCTCTACCAGCAGAACTCGCAAGCGCATGTTGGCCTCAACTCGCGATCTCGACCACGGTGAACCAGAAAGTCTCGATCGAGCCGACCACCTTGACGAACTCGTCGAGATTGAGCGGCTTCGAAACATAGCAATTGGCGCCCAGCTTGTAGCTGCGGACCACGTCCTCCTCGGCGCGTGAGGTAGTCAGTATCACCGTCGGGATGGTCTGCAGAGACTCGCTGGTCTTGATTTCTTTCAGCACCTCCATGCCATTCACGCGCGGCAGATTCAGGTCGAGAATGATAAGGCCGGGGCGAGGCGCGTCCTCATATGGCGGCTCGCGGTGCAGAAAGGCCAGCGCCTTTTCGCCATTGTCGACAACATGCAGATTGATGTGCAGCTTGGACGCACGCAGGCCTTCCTGCGTCAGGATCACATCGCCCGGATCGTCCTCGACCAGCAAAACCTCAACCGGCTTCATTCTCTACTCCCGCAGTGGTGATGGTGAAATGAAAGGTGCTGCCCTCGCCCGGCGTCGACTCCAGCCACAGCCGGCCGCCGTGGTTCTCGACGATGCGCTTGCAGATGGCGAGGCCTATGCCGCTGCCCGGATATTCGATACGGTTGTGCAGGCGCTGGAAGATGACGAAGATGCGGTCGAAGAAACGCTGCTCGATGCCGATACCGTTGTCCTGAACATGCACGGTGGCAATGCCGTCGGCATCGACTTCGGCGCTGATGCGGATGAGCGGCGCCCGACCCGGCTTGTGATACTTGAGCGCATTGCCAATCAGGTTCTGCAGCAATGCGTGCATCTGCACGGGCTCGCCGAGGACAACCGGCAACGCGCCGCACTCCAGTGTTGCGCCCGCCTCCGCTATGGCCTGACTCAGGTCTTGCGACAACAGCGTGTAGACACGCTCCAGGTCGACCGGCCGCTGATCACCTTGGCCACGACTGACGCGTGAGTAGTGCAGCAGATCGTCGATCAAACGCTGCATGCGGTGCGCACCATCGACGGCAAAATTGAGATAGGACTGACCAGTCTCGTCTACCTGCCCGGCATAGCGCTTGGCAAACAGCTGCACGAAACTGCTGACCTTGCGCAAGGGCTCCTGCAGATCGTGAGAAGCCACGTAGGCAAACTGCTCCAGCTCCTTGTTGCGACTCTCCAGCTCACGCGTACGCACCATGAGCTGCTGTTCCAGCTTCAGCCAGCGCGTCATGTCCTGCATCACCTCAATGGCGCCTATCATCTGGTCCTTGTCACCGACAATGGGCAATACCGAACAGAGCAGGGTCTTGGGCGTATCGTCGAAGCAAAGAACATCGAGAAGCTGGGCTTCAACACCCTGACCGGTGGCAAACGCTCGCTGCAAGGGCCAGTCGGCATCGGTAAAGGCGGTACCCGTAGCGGCATCCCAAGCGCGATAAACCCCCTCGTGCAGCATCTCGCCGCCGGCACCGCACCAGATTTCCAGGCTGGCCATATTGGCCGACACCACATGCCCGCGCGCATCGGCCAGACGCACGCCAACCGGCAAAGCACCGAGCACTGCCTCCAGCGTCAACTCACGTTCGCGCACGGCATCGTGCGCAAGCTTGAGCTCATTGATATCGACGATCTGCGTGATCAGATAATCAGGTTCGCCCTGTGCATTGCGTGCCAGAGACACGGCCAACTCCACCCAAACAGACTGACCATCCTTGCGCACATAGCGCTTCTCGCGCTGGTAGGAAGAAATCTCCCCTCCGATCAGTTGCGCCAGCAGCACATCGTCGCCCTGCACATCGACGCTCGCCGTGATGTCGCGAAAGGCCAGCTGCAGCAACTCTTCGCGGCCGTAACCGACCATGCGGCAGAACTGCGCATTGACGTCCAGCCAGTGACCCTGGAGATCGAGCAAGGCCATGCCGATGGGCGCATGCTCGAATATCTGGCGCAGCTGAATCGAGGCCAGATGCTCCGGGAATCTCGCTTGAGCCGAATGTCCTTGTGGCGAAATAGGTTGATTCATTCTCACCCCGGGTGAAAACCGACGCCCTCACATTCGATGCATGAGTGGCTTTGTCGAATCCAAGTCTATACGCACATAAGCCATTTTAATCACGCCGATCAAAAAAAAGCCCTGCCATCCGGCAGGGCCGTCTACGAGGCAGGTGCCGTATTAACGCTGGCGACGCACCACCACGCTCAGCAGGGTAAGTGCCAGAGCCATAAGCGCGATACCTTGCGGTTCCGGGACTTGATTTGCATTCAGCGTGGCAACCATGTAGTCCTGCTTGCTGGTACTGGTGTACAGCGTAAAGATGAAGCTGTCGGAACCCGCCGGACCACTCAATGCATCCAGCATGCTCTGGGCAGTGCTCACGATGCTGGCGTTGGTGCTGCCCGTTTTCTTGACCAGACCGGCAGCAAGATTCTTGCTGCCGTCGGCAATCAGTTCCCACAGGGCCAGCTGGAAGCCGGCGGCATTCAGGTTATTGCCCAGCGTGCTGGTGTAGAAGAGTGAATAGAGCTTGCCGATATCCGCGGCATCCGCACCGAAATAGGCGTTGAAATCGTTGCCCACCTGATAGCTGGCATTGCTGGTCGGCGAGAACTGGAAGGGATCGATACAGTAGGCCAGCAGGACGTCGTCATTGTCGATCTGGATGTTTTGCAGACCCGCAAAGTAGTTCAGCGGCGAAGGCGATGCCGGCAGGGACAGGCTGCCCGTCGCCAAACCGCTGGACAGCCCGATTTCCTTGAGGAGTACCGGGCTGGCGTGCACATTGCCAGAGAGAATGAACAGACTGCTCAGTGCAGCCAACATGAACTTCAGGGTCAGGCCAAAGGACGTCATGGAATGCCTCCAATTGCAGATGGCATTCACATAGCAGAAGCCGTGCCAGAAAACTTTCCCTTTGTTTTCAATGTCATGAATTATGACAAAGGCCTAAGTGAAAGTTTGATGCAAATTTTGGCGACGGTATGGTTGTTTCAGAAATGGAGACATGGAATTTTGCGGCCACCCACACGACAGTCGTCTCCCATTAAATGCCGGGGGTGGGATTGTGACCGAAGGGAATCCCTATGGGATGACCGTCCCGGCTTATGCCGGTCTCGTCATCCGCTATTACCAACGGAAATCCCTGTGGGACGTCGGATCGCGCGATGCGCGTTCATGCGAGCAGTGCTCGCATGGTCGAGCCCGGGTGAGTGCTGCTTACCTGCCCGCTGCACCAATTAAAAAGCCACCGCAAGGGTGGCTGTTTAATTGGCGGAGAGGGTGGGATTCGAACCCACGGTACCTTTCAGTACGCCTGATTTCGAGTCAGGTACATTCGACCACTCTGCCACCTCTCCGCGCAGGGCCGCAATTGTACCACCGTTCGGACTAGTTCCGTCACGCGTTTCATGTCGGCTGGATATGGCAGAATGCGCGTCCCCCCGTCGTGAGGAGCGTGCATGTTCCCCACCCTTGGAATGCGGACAGCCAGCCAGTGGCGCCTGCCCGTGTTTGCCACGCTGTATCTGCTGCTTCTGCTGTCTCTTGGCCTGAGTGCCTGTTCCCGCATTGCTCCGCCGGCACATCTCGGCGAGCTGGTCGTGGGCATACGCGACAC
Organism: Rhodocyclaceae bacterium; assembly: GCA_035565355.1. Taxonomy (GTDB): domain Bacteria; phylum Pseudomonadota; class Gammaproteobacteria; order Burkholderiales; family Rhodocyclaceae. Next base: position 21,404 of record DATMSM010000005.1, on the reverse strand, counting down.
GCCCGCCTTCTATCAGCACGAAGAGGGGGTTGCCAGCGGCTATGAATATGACCTGGCGGCCGCCTTTGCCCTCGAGCTCGGACTCAAGCTCCGGGTCGTGCCGGTCCACGATCCAGAGCAGCTGGCGCGCATGCTGCGCAAGGGCAGCATCCATATCGCCATGTCCATGCCCATCGTGGAAGACAACAGCGACCTGTTCTTCACGCCGCCACTGCGCGAGTCGCGCTATGTACTGGCCTACCATGCGGATAGCTTCGGTCCGGACAGCGTCAGCGAACTGGCGGGGCACACCGTGACACTGAGCAAGCACTCTCCTGCCCTGACCCTGCTCAAGCAATTTCTGGTCAAGTTCAAGATAGAGACCTGGGACAAGGGCAACGAAGTCAGCCTGCTGGAGCGTCTGGCCCAGCGCAAGGAAGATCTGGTCGTCACCGACAGCCTGCACTTCGATATCGCCTCAAACTTCTATCCGGACCTGCGCATCGGCCTGACGCTGCCGGGGCGTGTAAAGCTGGGCTGGGGATTCTTCGACGGCGAAAGCGAGTTGTACACCAAGGCGCTGACCTTCATCGAGCATGCGCGCAGTGCTGGCACGCTGGCACGGCTGGAGGATCGCTACTTCGGCCACATCCGCCGCATCAACGAGATCGGCATCGCGCGGTTTCTGGACGACGTGCAAACCAAGCTGCCGGACTACCGGCGCGACTTCCAGATCGCTCAGGAAATAACCGGCATCGACTGGCGCCTGATCGCGGCGCTTGCCTATCAGGAGTCGAAGTGGGATCCGCTCGCCACCTCCTTCACCGGTGTGCGTGGCATCATGATGTTGACCGGTGAAACGGCCGACCGCCTCGGCGTGAAGAATCGGCTCGACCCCAAGGAGGCCATACGCGCAGGCGCAAGATATGTCGCCGATCTCGCCGACGATCTGCCGGAAGAAGTCAAGGATCCGGACCGCCTGTGGCTGGCGCTCGCCGCCTACAACCTGGGCATGGGCCACATGAATGGCGGTCGCGCCATTGCCGAGAGCATGGGCTACGATCCGAATTCATGGTACGAGATGAAGAAGGTCCTGCCCCTGCTTGCCAAGCCCGAATACTATGCCCGCCTCAAGAGCGGACGTGCACGCGGCGGCGAGGCGGTGATCATGGTGGAGAATATCCGCACCTTCTACGACACGCTGTCGCGCTTCGAACCGGCATACAAGCCGCTGATGCACTGAAGGGGCTTGCGCCCCTTGCTCGGCTTACTTGGCCGCTTTGACGGTGTGCCACACTCCATTCTTGCCTTCGCCAGTGCTGTCGCCTGGCTTCGCATCGCCGACGAAATAGTAGAGCGGCTTGCCATTCAGCGCCCACTGTTTGGTGCCGTCGTCCCGCGTAACCACGGTGTAGCCACTGGCGGGCTTGCCATCCGCCGCGGCGCCAAAGGGGGGCCAGTTGACCGCACATTGTCCGTTGCAATTGCTCTTGCCAGCCTCATCCTTATCAAAGGTGTACAGGACGCGCCCGCCAGCATCCGTCAGCAAACCGTTATTGCTGGCCACAGACTGCGCCGCTGCCGACCCCAACAAGACCAACCCCAACCCCATACCCACTACGAATGATTTCATCTTGATCTCCTCAAAGCACAGCGCAGGTCGCGCTCATAAGCATAGACGGCCATGCGCAAATAAAAAAGCAGCCTGACGGCTGCTTTTTCAGGATGAGGTCCAAGACTCAAACCTCCTTGATGATATCCAGGCCGCCCATATACGGGCGGAGTACTTCCGGCACCTCGACGCTGCCGTCGGCGCGCTGATAATTTTCCAGGATGGCGACCAGGGTACGGCCAACAGCCAGGCCGGAACCGTTCAGGGTATGCGCCAGTTCGTTCTTGCCTTGCGCGTTCTTGAAACGTGCCTGCATGCGACGCGCCTGGAAGGATTCGAAGTTGGAACAGGACGAAATTTCACGATAGGTGTTCTGCGCCGGTAGCCACACTTCCAGGTCATAGGTCTTGGCGGCGGAGAAGCCCATGTCGCCGCTGCACAGGGCCATCTTGCGATAGGGCAGGCCCAGCTTCTGCAGGATGGTCTCGGCGTGGCCGGTCAGTTCTTCCAGTGCTTCCCAGGACTTTTCCGGATGCACGATCTGCACGATCTCGACCTTGTCGAACTGGTGCTGGCGGATCATGCCGCGCGTGTCGCGGCCAGCGGAGCCGGCTTCGGAACGGAAGCACGGCGTGTGGCAGACAAACTTCAGCGGCAGCGCATCGGCGGCAATGATCTCGTCGCGCACGATATTCGTGACAGGCACTTCAGCGGTCGGTATCAGGTAGAGATGGCCTTCGCCGTGAGGTACCTTGAACAGGTCTTCCTCGAACTTGGGCAACTGGCCGGTACCGAACATGCTGGCAGAATTGACCAGATACGGCACATAGACTTCGGTGTAGCCGTGCTCGCCGCTGTGCGTATTGAGCATGAACTGGGCAAGGGCGCGATGCAGTCGCGCAATGCCGCCCTTCATCACCGAGAAGCGGCTGCCGGTGATCTTGGCCGCGGTTTCGAAATCCAGGCCGCCGAGCTTCTCGCCAATCTCGACATGATCCTTGACCTCGAAATCGAATTGCTTGGGCGTACCCCAGCGCAGCACTTCGACGTTGCCATGCTCGTCCGCGCCGACCGGCACGCTCTCGTGCGGCAGATTCGGAATCACGGCGACGAAGTCGTTGATCTTGGCCAGCAGCACGGCCAGACGCTCTTCGTTGGCCTTGAGCTCGTCGCCGATGCCGGCCACTTCGGCCAGCACGGCGGAAGCATCCTCGCCCTTGCCCTTGAGCATGCCGACCTGCTTGGACAGCGCATTGCGCTTGGCCTGCAGATCCTGCGTCTTGGTCTGCAGACCCTTGCGCTCGTCTTCGAGCGCCTGGAAGCCGGCCGCATCGAAATTCACGCCGCGCGTCGCAAGACGGGCGGTAACGTGATCGAGTTGGGTGCGGAGGAGTTGAATGTCGAGCATTTACTTTCTTTCCTGACTATTTTTTCTTTGCTTGTCGGTCCAGCTCGCGCAGATGCGCCAGCTTTTCTGCAATCTTGATTTCCAGGCCGCGCGGCACGGGTTGGTACCAGTTCGGCTTGGCCATGCCCTCGGGGAAGTAGTTCTCGCCGGCGGCATAGGCTTCGGGTTCGTCGTGGGCGTAGCGGTACTCCTTGCCCAGGCCCATATTCTTCATCAGTTTGGTCGGCGCGTTGCGCAGGTGGTCGGGCACCGGTCGCGACTTGTCCCTGGCCACATGGGCTCGGGCCGCATTATACGCGGCATAGGCGGCGTTCGATTTGGCGGCGATGGCCAGGTACTGGGCCGCTTCTGCCAGCGCCAGTTCGCCCTCGGGGCTGCCCAGGCGCTCGTAGATGGCGCAGGCATTGAGCGCAACTTCCCAGGCGCGCGGATCGGCCAGGCCGATATCCTCGATCGCCATGCGCACCAGGCGGCGGCCCATATAGAGCGGGTCGGCACCGCCGTCGAGCATGCGCACCAGCCAGTACAGGGCGGCATCCGGGTCGGAGCCGCGTACCGACTTGTGCAGCGCCGAAATCTGGTCGTAAAAGGCATCGCCGCCCTTGTCGAAGCGGCGCAGATCGCTGGCCAGTGCATTCTCAAGGAAAGATGTATCGATGCGCTCGGCCCCGGCGGTCTCGGCGGCAGTGCGAATCTGCTCCAGCACGTTCAGAAAGCGGCGCGCATCGCCGTCGGCATAACCGATCAGGCGGTCGCGCGCGTCATCCTCGAACTCGACCTCGGCGAACGCCTCGTCGCGCGCGCGCTCGAACAGCTGGCGCAGATCATCCTCGGAGAGGCTCTTCAGCACATACACAGCGGCACGCGAGAGCAGCGCGGAGTTCACTTCGAAGGAAGGATTCTCCGTCGTCGCACCGATGAAGGTGACGAGCCCGCTTTCGACATAGGGCAGGAAGGCATCCTGCTGCGCCTTGTTGAAACGATGCACCTCATCCACGAACAGAATGGTGCGCCGGCCCGATTGCGCGGCCGTGAGCTCAGCTTGCTGCATGGCTTCACGGATGTCCTTGACGCCGGAGAACACCGCGGAGAGCGCAATGAACTCGGCCTCGAAGCTCGACGCCATCAGCCGCGCCAGCGTAGTCTTGCCCACGCCGGGCGGGCCCCACAGGATCATGGAATGCGGCGTGCCCGACTCGAAAGCCAGGCGCAGCGGCTTGCCGGGGCCGAGCAGATGCTGTTGGCCAATCACCTGCTCCAGCGTCTTCGGCCGCAGCAACTCGGCCAGCGGCGCATGCGGCGCCGTGCCGGTGTCGAACATGTCACTCATGCTCGATCCAGCGGGCTAACATACAAACATAGGGAAGTGAACTTTATGATACCCGACACATAGATCCATTCGGTTCTGATGCTGTAACGCTCAATTAATCTGGGCCTGTCTGGTCGAGCCCTACCAGAACGTTGCCAAGTAACGGATTGTCCATGTTTTTTGCGCCGCTCGCAGGACGACTTTGATTATATGGAAAAGCTTCTGCAGAAAGCCTTGGCCGCACAAGGATATTGATGGCAAGCCGCTCGATCAGCGACCTTCGGGCCGTAGCCTCCTACCTCTAACGTTAATTATCAAGGGCACCGCATGAACACTATCGCAAGGTTCGCTGCGCTGTTGTCTGTGCTTGCGGGACATGGCGCCGCATGGGCCGCATGGGAGCCGGACAAGCCAGTTGAGCTGATCGTGCCGTCGGGGGCCGAAACCCGCATCGACCAGACGGCCAGGTTGATCCAAGGCATTGTCGTCAAGCACAAGCTGATGAAGCAGGACTTGGTTATCGCAAACAAATCCGGTGGCATGGGTGCGGAAGCCTTTTTTCTGCTCAAGAATGGTCTAGTTGAACCGCATCGCATCATGATTGCGGGTAACGGCCTGTTTTCAGTGCCCCTGACCACCGGCGTGCCTTTCAACTGGAAGAACTTCAGCCCGGTCGTCACGCTGTCGCTCGAGCCTTTCATTCTCTGGACCCATTCCAAGGACGGATATGAATCCGCCCGGGCATATCTCGATGCGGCTAAGTCTGCCGGACCGTACAAGATGAAGATGCGCGGCGCAGGCACAAAGCAAGAAGATCAGTTCTTGACTATCGCCATCGAGCGCGCTACCGGCGTCAAATTCACCTACCTGCCGTCCAAGCCGTTTCCCGACGAGGGGTCGCAGCAGGCGTTTGATTCAGCCCTGTTCAACCCCATGGAGAGAGAGACGCTTTCGCGTAACGGCACCCTGACTCCGCAATGCGTATTCAATGACACTCGCCTGTCTGTCGGACGCAAGTCCAACGGGACGCTCGCTTGGGATGAAATACCGACTTGCAAGGAAGCTGGAATCGACGTTTCCTATCAGGCGCCCACCAGCATCTTCATGGGACCGGGCGTCACTGACGAGCAAAAAAAGTATTTCATCACCCTGTTTAAACAAGTCGTCGAAACGCCTGAGTGGGGGGGCTACATGGAACAAGGCGCCTACAGTCGGGTTTTCATGACCGGACAGGAACTCAGAAGCTGGTTAGCCGCAACTGAGGAAATGCACAAGCGTGCCGTCACCCCGATCTGCGAATACAAATACCCTTGCTACTGAGATAAAGTCTGACCTTGCGGCGAAGCTGGCCGCCGGCAATCATTCATTCACCGACAATATCCACGCCCTTGGGTACCGCTAACTTGCTGTTAGACACCCATATCGCCGACATCTTCCCCCTTATCGGCTTACCCCCCTATGAGCTCGACTGACAAATCCAACAAGCACTTGAGCTGTCTTTGCTGCCAAGGTCGAAACTTAACAGCCGAACCCACACTCACCTCGCTATTTCTATCTCGCGCAGCGTGGGGAGGGCCGTCTGAAATGACCGATCTACTCTATTGCCACGACTGCGGGTTTAGAACCTATCGGCGACATTTATCATCCGCAGAAGCCAAACGATACTATTCCGACTACCGTGGTGACAGGTACGTAGCCGAACGCTGCCGCGATGAGGTCTTCTATAGTCAGTCAGCATACGACCGTGACGAAGCTTGGATGGCGTCACCACACCGGCAAAAGGAAATGCTTGCCTTGGTGTCCGAGAGGCAACCTGACATTCAGGACTTTCGGGTCGTCGACTTCGGTGGCGGAGATGGGCGCCTAATTGCAACCCTAAACTGCAAGCGCCGAGCAGTCTTTGACCTCACTGCAAGCGCTGTTTTGCCGGGAGTCGAGAAGCTAACAAGCGAATCAGATTTGCTACGCGAAGCGTGGGATTTGGTCGTCTGCGCGCAAACACTGGAGCACATAAGCACACCGGACTTGGTCTTGGAACAACTGCGGGACATTGCCGCTGAGGACGGCTTCATTTATATCGAACTGCCGACGCAGCAATGGACAAGCCATGCAGCTCCAGGGCGTCTTCGCAACTTTACTTTAGGCCTTGCTCTTAAAAACCGTGTTTTTCATAAATACCTCGATCTATACAGCACGGCCTTTCGCGTCAAGCTTGGGATACTGCCGCCATTGGGCCTGGTTCCCATGAGAGAGCACGTCAACTTCTTTACTCTCGATTCAATCGTCAAGCTGGGGCAACGACTCTCGCTTCAAACAGTGGCCTCTCAGGTAAGCCCTTTATGCGGCATTCAGGTACTGTTCCGCAAGCCCCAAGGGGTTGCGAAAGCATCGAGTACCGAGCTCAGTGCTTAGTCGCTCGACGGGCGCTACAAGAAGCGAACAACACACCGCTGCTTCTGGACTCGAGGTGCGACAGACTATGTTGCTCGCCTCCGCTAACCTTCGTCTTTAATCACTGCGCGGGCACAATCACTCACCGACGATATCCACGCCCTTGGGCGGCGTGAAGCTGAAGGTGCCGGCGGCAAAGCTCGGGTTGCGTTCGAAGCCGGTGAACGAGAGTGTCGTCACCTGGCCGAAGTTGTCGCGCACCTCCATCATCTTGGGCAGCTTGTCGACAAAGCCGATGCGCACGCGCTGAAAGGTACTGTCCTTGTCCTTGGGCACGGCATCGACGATATCGACGCCGTCTACCGTGCCGGGCTCGCTCAGGGTGAAGTTCTTTTCCACGTCACCGCTGCCGGCGAGAAAGGCGGCCGGCGTATTGCCGAGCGCATCGCCGAGCTTCTTGATCGTCACCTGCTCCAGATCCTTGTCATAGCTCCACAGCTTGACGCCGTCGCTGACCAGCAACTGCTGATAGGGCTTCTCGTAGCTCCAGCGGAACTTGCCCGGACGCGCGAAGGCCATGCTGCCGGAGGACTCCTGCTTCTTGCCCGACTTGCTGGCCACGACCTGGCTGAAGGAGGCCTTGGCGGACTTGGTCTCGGCAAGGAAGCCCTTGAGCTGGGCTATACCGCCGGCCACGGCGGCGTCGCACCAGAGCGTCAAGGCCACCGCAGACAACAATGAGGGGATAAATAGCGATTTCATCGGCACATTTTGCCAGAGGCGGCACCCGGCTGCTCAGGGCTGCTGTTTCAGGATGTCTGAAACAGCAGCCAGTCGGGTCTTACAAGCAGGCGGGCGCTTATTCCGCGGATTCGGGCACCAGCACTTCCCGGTTGCCGGCACCGTTCATGGCTGAGACCAGGCCGGCGCGCTCCATCTGCTCGATCATGCGCGCGGCACGGTTGTAGCCGATGCGCAGATGGCGCTGCACCAGCGAGATCGAAGGACGGCGGGTCTTGAGCACGACTTCGACGGCCTGGTCGTACATAGGATCGGTTTCGCCGTCGCCATCGCCGCCTTCGCCGCCCAGCGCGCCACCCTCTTCCGCCGCCGGTGAGGCGAGCACGCTGTCGATATATTCGGGCGGGCCGATTTTCTTGAGGTGATCGACGATGCGATGCACTTCATCGTCGGCAACAAAAGCACCGTGACAGCGGATCGGCAGGCCCGTGCCCGGCGCCAGGAAGAGCATGTCGCCCTGCCCCAGCAGCGCCTCTGCGCCCATCTGATCGAGAATCGTGCGCGAGTCGATCTTGGAGGACACCTGGAAGGCAATGCGGGTCGGGATGTTGGCCTTGATCAGGCCGGTGATCACATCCACGCTCGGGCGCTGCGTCGCCAGCACCAGGTGGATGCCGGCGGCGCGCGCCTTCTGCGCCAGACGGGCGATCAGTTCCTCGACCTTCTTGCCCACCACCATCATCAGGTCGGCCAGCTCGTCGATGACCACCACGATGTAAGGCATATGCTCGAGCGGCTCGGGACTTTCCGGCGTCAGCGAGAAAGGGTTGCCGATGTGCTCACCAGCCTTCTTGGCGTCGGCGATCTTGGCGTTGTAGCCGGCCAGATTGCGCACACCCAGCGCCGACATCAGCTTGTAGCGCTTCTCCATCTCGCCCACGCACCAGTGCAGCGCGTTGCCGGCCTTGCTCATGTCGGTGACGACCGGCGCCAGCAGGTGCGGGATGCCTTCGTAGATCGACAGCTCCAGCATCTTGGGGTCGATCAGGATCATGCGCACATCCTTGGGCTCGGACTTGTACACCAGCGACAAAATCATCGCGTTGATGCCAACCGACTTGCCCGAGCCGGTGGTGCCGGCGACCAGCAGGTGCGGCGCCTTGGCCAGATCGGTGACCATGGGCTGGCCGGAAATGTCCTTGCCCAGCGCCACCGCCAGCGGCGAGCTCATGGCGTGGTAAGCGGACGAGCCGATGATCTCGGTCAGACGCACGGTCTGGCGCTTGGTATTCGGCAGCTCCAGCGCCATGCAGGACTTGCCGGGCACGGTTTCGACCACACGGATGCTGACCAGGGACAGCGCCCGCGCCAGGTCCTTGGCGAGATTCACGATCTGGCTGCCCTTGACGCCGGTGGCCGGCTCGATTTCATAGCGCGTCACCACCGGACCGGGAAAGGCCGCCAGCACCTGCACCGTGACGCCGAAATCGGCGAGCTTGCGTTCGATCAGGCGTGAAGTGAATTCCAGCGTGTCGGCGCTCGGCATGGCGGCCGGATCGTGCACGGCCTCGGCGAGCAGATGCAAGGGCGGCAGCGCGCCGCCCGGCGCATCGAAGAACATCTGTTGCTGACGCTCCTTGTCGATGCGCACCTCGGCCTTCTTGGCCAGCGGCACCTCCTGGACGATCGGTTCGATGCGCACCGGCGGCGGCGGATTCGCCTCCATCTTCTTCAACTCGACCTCGACCATGGCTTCGCGCTTCTCGGCCACGGCACGGCCTATCTTCTTGTCCTGCCAGGTCTGCCAGGCATTGATGCTGCCGAACCAGGCACGTTCAAGCGAAAGGCCGACGCGCTCGACAAAGGCAATCCACGACACGCCGGCAAACAGCGACAGCCCCAGCGCCATCAAGGTCAGCAGAATCAGGGTGCCGCCGGTGAAGCCGAGATACTGCAAGGCAATGCCCGATACGCCGTGACCGAGCATGCCGCCCGGCTCGAACGGCAGCGCGGCCTTGTGGCTCCAGAAGCGCAAGGCCTCCATGCCGCTGCTGGCGACCAGCAGGAGCAGAAAACCCACCGCCACCACCGACAGATGGCGACGATTGGTCTCCTGCGAGAAACCCAGGCGGCGATAGCCCCAGATCAGCAGCAGCACCAGACACACCACCCACCACCAGGCCGACAGGCCGAACAGATAAAGCATCAGGTCGGCCAGCCAAGCGCCAAACTTGCCGCCGGGGTTGGCAATATGATCGGCCAATGCGGCATGCGACCAGCCCGGATCGGCCGGGTCATAGCCCCACAGGGTCAGCGCGAGGAAAGCCGCCAATGCGCCGACAAAGAGCCAGCGCGCTTCATGCAGCAGCGCGGCGATCTTCTCGGGCAGCGGTTGAGATAATTTGTTGCGTTCAGCCATTGCAGTCATGTTTTACGGAAGCGCTCGTCCAGTGTCAATCGAACCCTGCCCTGCTCTTCTGCGGAGCCCGGTTTTTATCTTTGGCAGGCAAGGGCTTCCCCCTGGTTCACTCCATCCTCTCGATACAAGCGGACGGATAGCAGCGTCCCATGGTAGCCGCCTGGCCCGACGGCAAAAGGCCGAGAAAAGCGGTTTTCACCGGGGAGTCCGCGCCTTGCGCCATAGCCTCGTTAAATCATGCAGATAGCCCCGGCCTGGCTTGATATGGCGGCGCTGCGGCCTCAACTGCGGGGCATGATCCCCGGAACGAGCCCGCGACGGTCATGCCCTTTATAATTGCAAGCTGAACTCACCACGGATTCCATCATGAGCACCACTCGTCATATTCCCCTTCTGATTCTCGGCTCCGGCCCCGCCGGTTACACCGCAGCAGTCTATGCCGCCCGTGCCAACCTCAACCCTGTGATCATCACCGGCATCGCCCAGGGCGGCCAGCTGATGACCACCACCGACGTGGATAACTGGCCGGCTGACGCCGAAGGCGTGCAAGGCCCGGAGCTGATGGCCCGTTTTGAAGCGCATGCAACGCGCTTCAACACCGAGATGGTGTTCGACCACATTCACACCGCCAAGCTGACTGAGAAGCCCTTTACCCTGATCGGCGACGCCGGCACCTACACCTGCGACGCCCTCATTATCGCCACTGGCGCCTCGGCGCAGTATCTCGGCCTGCCGTCCGAAGAGGCTTTCTCCGGCAAGGGCGTGTCGGCCTGCGCCACCTGCGACGGCTTCTTTTACAAGGGCCAGGACGTAGCCGTGATCGGCGGCGGCAACACCGCTGTCGAGGAAGCGCTGTACCTGTCCAATATCGCCCGCCACGTCACCGTGGTGCATCGCCGCGACAAGTTCCGCTCCGAGAAGATCCTCGCCGACAAGCTGTTTGCGCGCGAGAAGGAAGGCAAAGTCACGATCAAGTGGAACAGCACGCTGGACGAAGTGCTGGGCGACAAGACCGGCGTCACGGGCATGCGCATCAAGAGCACCGTCGACGGCAAGACCGAAGATATCGAGCTCAAGGGCGTCTTCATTGCCATCGGCCACAAGCCCAACACCGACATCTTCGCCGGCCAGCTGGAAATGGAAAACGGCTACCTGATCACCCACGGCGGCCGCAACGGCAATGCCACCCAAACCAGCATCCCCGGCATCTTTGCCGCGGGCGATGTGCAGGACCACATCTACCGCCAGGCCATCACCAGCGCCGGCAGCGGTTGCCAGGCCGCGCTTGATGCCGAGCGTTACCTGGACGACCTGAAATAAACCGCACGCGGCAAGCACGCGCAGGCGTGAAGAAGAAAGGCCCGCCGACGGAGCCCACTCCGGAAGAGCGGGCCTTGTTTCGTGAGGAGGTGGCAGACGTCGTGCCCCTCCTCAACGACCGCGTCGAGCACACACCTGACCTGCCGCTGGCGATTCCGCGCCAGCGCGAGATGGACGAAATTCTCGCCCTGGCCGAGAGCCTGGAGGCCGCACCCTTCGAGATCATGCTCGAAGGCGGCGACGAGCTGGCCTTTGCGCAGAACGGCATTCCCAGGCTGGTGCTGCGCGACCTGCGCGCCGGTCGCTGGGTATCGCAAGCCCAGCTCGACCTGCACGGCATGAATCGCGAACAGGCGCGTGCCGAGATGGCCCAGTTCATTGCCATGGCATTGACCCTGGGGCTGCGTTGCGTGCGCATCATCCACGGCAAGGGCTTGCGCTCGCCGGGCCGCGAACCCGTGCTCAAGGAGCTGGTGCGCAACTGGCTGGCCAACCGCAAGGAAGTGCTGGCCTATGCGCAGACGCGCGCCTCCGAGGGCGGCGGTGGCGCCGTCACGGTTTTACTCAAGCGCCAAAAATGAACCCTGCAAATGGCCTGAACGGCCGCCCCAAGGCCGTCCGCGGCTGGCAACGCTGGCTGCCCTGCCTGCAGTGGCTGCGCAACTACGAACGTTCCTGGCTGCACCACGATATCGGCGCCGGCCTGGTGCTTACCACCATCCTCGTGCCGGTCGGTATTGCCTACGCGGCCGCCTCGGGCGTACCGGCCATTTACGGCCTCTACGCCACCATCGTGCCGCTGCTGGCCTATGCAATTTTCGGCCCCAGCCGCATCCTCGTGCTCGGGCCCGACTCGGCGCTGGTCGCCGTCATCCTCGCCACCGTGCTGCCGCTCTCGGGCGGCGACCCGGCCCGTGCCATCGCGCTGGCCTCGATGATGGCGCTGGTATCCGGCGGAATCTGCGTCATCGCCGGCCTCGCGCGACTGGGCTTCATTACCGAATTACTCTCCAAGCCAATCCGCTACGGCTACATGAACGGCATCGCACTGGCGGTACTGATCGCACAGACGCCCAAGCTGCTCGGCTTTTCCATCGAGAGTCAGGGACCGCTGCAAGACACACTGGCAACGCTGCGCGGCATCTTCGGCGGCCAGATCAACGGCCACGCCTGCGCCATCGGCCTGGGCACACTGGCCATTATTTTCATGCTCAAACGTTTTCAGCGCGTGCCGGGCATTCTGGTCGCGGTGCTGGCCGCCACGCTCGCAGTCGCCACCCTGGATCTGTCCAATGGCACCGGCGTCGCCATCCTCGGCGCCCTGCCGCAAGGACTGCCCGAGTTCGCTCTGCCGTGGATACGCAGCGAAGACTGGACACCCATCCTGGTCGGCGGCATTGCTGCTGCGCTGGTCTCCTTCGCCGACACCAGCGTGCTCTCGCGTGTCTATGCCACGCGCCTGCGTAGCCCCGTGGATCCGAACCAGGAGATGCTCGGACTCGGCATGGCCAACCTCGCGGCAGGCCTGTTTCAGGGCTTTCCGATTTGCAGCTCGTCCTCGCGCACACCGGTGGCAGAAGCCGCCGGGGCACGCACCCAGCTCACCGGCGTGGTCGGCGCGCTGGCGGTCGCCGCGCTCCTCGTCTTCGCCCCGACCCTGCTCTACTACTTGCCCGGCGCCGCGCTGGCAGCCGTGGTGATTGCTTCCGCCATCGGCCTGATCGAGGTACGCGACCTGCGCCGCATCCACCGCATCCAGGCCTGGGAGTTCTGGCTATCGATTGCCTGCACCCTGGGCGTGCTGCTGTTCGGCGCCATCGAGGGCATCGGCATTGCCGTGCTGATTGCAGTGATCGAATTTCTCTGGGATGGCTGGCGTCCGTATTCGGCGGTACTCGGTCGCGTGCGTGGTCTCAATGGCTATCACGACATCACACGCCACCCGCACGCCGAACAAATCCCGGGCATGGTGCTGCTGCGCTGGGACTCACCGCTGTTCTTCGCCAATGCCGAATGGTTCCACAAGCGCGTACTGGAGGCCGCCGAGGCCGCGCCCACACCGGTGCGCTGGCTGGTGATCGCGGCCGAGCCGATGACCAGCGTGGATGTCACCTCCGCCGACATGCTGGTCGACCTGGATATCGAACTGGCCGAGGCCGGCATACAGCTGCGCTTCGCCGAGATGAAGGACCCGGTCAAGGACAAGCTCCGCCGCTTCGGCATCTTCGATCGCTTCGGTGAAGCGCGCTTCTTCGCCACACTGGAAGAAGCCGTCAACTGCTATCGTGAGATCCATCCGGTGGAGTGGATAGACTGGCGCGGGGAATAGCTGATTGGCCCTCACCCCAGCCCTCTCCCCCGAGGGAGAGGGTGACTTTGGTTCGCGGCTACGCCGCTCTCCATTTAAGGGGCGCTTCGTAGTCCTTACTTGAGGGAGTGTTCGCTCCGCGAACGGACCGCTTTTGCTTGGGGCGGCCCGGCGCAAAAGCTACTCAGAGGGTTCTTCGCAGCTACGGAGAGAGGAAACTACGCAGCCTTGGCGCAGAGCCGCCTCAAGCCAAGGCGCAACCCGCGCAGTCAGCAGTGCGGAGCTGCCCTTAATCTGGGAGCCATGCGCAGCATGGCGAACCGTAATCGCCCCCTTTCCCGGAAAGGGGGTTGGGGGGAAAGCAATAGCGCTATTTAAATAGCGCTATCCCCGCTCTCACCGGTACGGATGCGGATCACTTGTTCGGTGGGCAGGACGAAGATCTTGCCGTCGCCGATCTTGCCGGTGCGGGCTGCCTTGACGATGGCGTCGATGGCAGCATCGGCACTCTCATCGGTAACGACGATTTCGAGCTTGAGCTTGGGCAGAAAATCGACCACATACTCGGCACCGCGATAGAGCTCGGTGTGGCCCTTCTGGCGACCGAAACCCTTGACTTCGGTCACCGTCATGCCGGTCACGCCCACGTCATGCAGCGCCTCGCGCACTTCGTCCAGCTTGAATGGCTTGATGATGGCTTCGATTTTCTTCATTGAATTTCCTCCGTGAGTTCCCTGGGGCGCGGCATGAGCTGTCGGCGATTAAAACTCGTCCTGATACCCGGATGTTATCGGATAGCGCCAGTCCTTGCCAAACCCGCGTTGCGAAATGCGAATGCCAATGGCGGCCTGACGGCGCTTGTATTCATTGCGCTTGAGCAAGCCGACTGTGCGACGCACGTCGGTCTCCTTGTAGCCGCGCGCAATGATCTCCCGCGGTGACAGGTTGTGCTCCATATAGGCCTCGATGATGGCATCGAGTATTTCGTAGGGCGGCAGGCTGTCCTGGTCGGTCTGGCCCGGCTTCAGCTCGGCCGAAGGCGGGCGCACGATGATGTTCTCGGGGATGGGCGGCTCCTCGCCGCGCGCCAGCGCCACTTCATTGCGATAGCGCGACAGACGATAGACAAAGGTCTTCATCACGTCCTTGATCACCGCGTAACCGCCGGCCATGTCGCCATAGAGCGTGGCGTAGCCGACCGCCGTCTCGCTCTTGTTGCTGGTGGTCAGCACCATAGCGCCGGTGCGGTTGGACAACGCCATCAGGATCATGCCGCGCGCGCGCGCCTGCACGTTTTCCTCGGTCGTGTCCCACTGCGATGCCGGCAGGTCGGCGAACAGCGGCGCCAGCGTTTCCGCATAGGTCTGCATCACCGCGGCAATCGGCACCTCGTCGTAACGCACACCGAGGATGCGGATCATCTCTCGCGAATCGTCCAGGCTCATCTGCGCGGTGTAGGGCGAAGGCATCATCACGGCGCGCACGCGCTCGGCACCGAGCGCATCGACGGCGATGCACAGGGTCAGCGCCGAATCGATGCCGCCCGACAGGCCCAGCAGCGTGCCCGGAAAACCGTTCTTGTTCACATAGTCGCGCACACCGAGCACCAGCGCGGAATAAGCGGCCTCCTCGTCGCTCTGGCGCGGGGTGATCTCTCCCTGCAGCAGCTTGCCGTTCGCATATTCGACCAGCGCCACCTGCTCGACGAAGGACGGCAACTGGCGTGCCAGCCTGCCGTCGGCATCGAGCGCAAACGATGCGCCGTCGAAGATCAGTTCATCCTGCCCACACACCAGATTGGCGTACAGCACCGGAATGCGCATATTGGCAACGCGCTCGCGCAGCACGGTGTAGCGCAGGTGCTGCTTGCCGACATGGAAGGGCGAGGCATTCAGCACCAGCAGTATTTCTGCGCCGGCTTCGGCCGCCTGCTCGGGCGCGCCGTACTCCCAGACATCGGCGCAAATATTAATGCCGCAGCGCACGCCCTTGATCTCGACCACGCAGGGCGCGCTGCCGGCAGTGAAGTAGCGCTCTTCGTCGAACACTTCGTAGTTGGGCAGATGATGCTTGCGATAGGTGGCGACCACCATGCCATCCGCCAGCAGGGAGGCGGCGTTATAGCAATCATCGCCATCCTGCTCGGGGTGGCCGACGATCATGGGCAGCTCAGGCATCGCGGCGGCGAGCTTGAGCAACTCGGCATTCGCGGCGCGATAGAAGTCGGCGCGTAGCAGCAGGTCCTCGGGCGGATAACCGCACAGGGCGAGCTCGGGCGTCAGCAGCAGATCGGCACCCAGCGCCTTGGCCTCGCGGGCGGCGGCGGCGATACGGGCGGCATTGCCGGCCAGATCGCCCACACTGCAATTGATCTGGGCGATGGCGATTTTCAATGAATTCATAGCCGAAACTATACAACAGGGGCTATGCTCGGCCCTGATATGCGTACCCTCTTGTTCGATAGTTACGCCGCCATCCCGGCGCCTGAATGGAACCGCCTGGCCGCTGCCACCGGCCCGATCCAGCCCTTTCTGCAGCATACCTTCTTGGCCGGGCTGGAAAAAACGGCCTGTACGGTGCCGCGCACCGGCTGGACGCCACAACTACTGACGCTGTGGCAAGACGAAGCGCTGCAGGCCGCCATGCCCATGTATGCCAAGACCCACTCCATGGGCGAATTCGTGTTCGACTGGGGCTGGGCCGAGGCCTATGCGCGCCACCAGCTTCCCTACTACCCCAAGCTCACCGTCGCCGCACCTTTCTCGCCCATCCAGGGCCCGCGCCTGCTGGCCGCCAATGCGAGCGCACGCACAGCCCTGCTCGACGCGGCGCTCGCCCATGCGCAGGCACATGACTTTTCCTCGCTACACATTCTCTTCCCCGCAGCGGACGAGCTGCCGCTATTGGCAGAGAGGGGCTTGCTGATACGCCAGGGGGTGCAATTCCACTGGCAGAATCCGGGCTATCGCGACTTCGATGACTTTCTCACCGCGCTGACGAGCGCGAAGCGCAAGAAGATCAAACAAGAACAACGCCGCGTGCGCGAGGCCGGCATACGCTTTGAAATACTCACGGGTAGCGCCATCCGGCGCGAGCACATGGACTTCGCCTATGCCTGCTACGCCAGCACCTATCACGTGCGTGGCCGCCACCCCTACCTGACGCCGGCCTTCTTCGAGCATCTGCGGGCAAGCATGGCCGACAACGTCCTGCTGGTCATCGCCCTGCGTGATGATGAGGAAATCGCCATGGCGCTCAATCTTTACGACGAAAACACGCTCTGGGGCCGTTACTGGGGCTGTATGGAAAACGTGCCCTGCCTGCATTTCGACACCTGCTACTACCAGGCCATCGCTTTCTGCATAGCCCGCGGCATCCGCCTGTTCGAGGGCGGGGCGCAAGGCGAACACAAGCTCGCGCGCGGCTTCATGCCGACCACGACCTACTCGGCGCACTGGGTCGCACACCCGGAGTTCCGCGCGGCCATCGGTCATTTTCTGCAGCGCGAAACCTCGGGGATTGCCCAATACCTGGACGAACTGGAGGAGCATTCCCCGTTCAAGGGCTGAGCCATTGCGCCGCCAATGCAGCGGCAATAAAAAAGCCCGCCCGGAGCAAACCCCGGCGGGCTCTTCTTGTGCCAGGGCTGCTGACTTACTTGGCTTCTTCAGCCTTGTAGCGCTCGATGCCGTCGAGGATTTCCTTGTGCGCGGCGGCCTTGTCGCCCCAACCGGTCACCTTCACGAACTTGCCCTTTTCCAGATCCTTGTAGTGCTCGAAGAAATGGGAAATGCGGTTGCGCTCGGTCTCGGTCAGATCGTCCAGGGTCTGGATCGCCTTGTCGCACGGGGAAATCTTTTCATGCGGAACAGCGACCAGCTTGCCGTCATCGCCGGCTTCGTCGGTCATGTTCAGAATGCCCAGCGCGCGGCAGCGCACCACCACGCCGGGCGGCAGCACATAGCTGGTCAGCACCAGCACGTCCACCGGATCGCCGTCGCCGGCCAGGGTTTGCGGGATGTAGCCGTAGTTGCAGGGATAGTGCATCGCCGTCGTCATGAAACGATCAACGAAGATCGCGCCGCTTTCCTTGTCCACTTCGTACTTGACCGGATCCGAACGCATCGGAATTTCGACGATGACATTGAAGTCGTTCGGCAGATCCTTGCCGGCGGAAACGCGATTGAGGCCCACAAACAGCTCCTGATTGAGTTTTAGCAAAGGTCTCAATTATACCTCCGGGCAGATGACGACTGCGTTGCGAGTAGGGAATGCGGCCCATCCATTTGGGCCATTTATCAGCATTTCAAATGCCGATATAGGCAAACGATATCACCAAGCCGGCGGAGCCGCCCTCACGCCGCCGGGCTGGCCTCAAAGCCGATGTCGTCGACGAGCTCGGCCAATTGCTGCGGCGAGGTCTGCGCCGGATCGTAGACGATGCTTGCCCGGCCCTGCTCCAGCATCACCTCGACCTTTTCGACACCGGCCTCGCGCTGCAGCGCATTGGTCACGCTCTTCACGCAGCCGCCACAGGTCATGCCCTGGATGTTCAAAATCGTTGTTGCCATGGTGTTCTCCTTGAAAGAAATTAGGGTTTCCAGCGCTTAAGCAACAGCGAGTTGCTGACCACCGAAACCGAACTTGCCGCCATCGCCGCACCGGCAATGACCGGGCTGAGCAGACCCAAGGCCGCCAGCGGAATGCCGAGCACGTTATAGAAGAAGGCGAAGAAAAGGTTCTGGCGTATCTTCTTCAAGGTCGCGCGCGACAGCGAAATCGCCGCAGCAATGCCCATGAGGTCGTCACGCATCAGGGTGATGTCGGCTGCCTCCAGCGCCACGTCCGAACCTGCCCCCATGGCGAAGCTCACATCGGCCGCTGCCAGTGCCGGGGCATCATTGATGCCGTCGCCGACCATGCCCACATGCTTGCCCTGCGCTTTGAGTTCGGCAATTGCCGCGCTCTTCCTTTGCGGCAGGACCTCGGCTTCAAAGTGATGGATGCCGACCGTCTGCGCAATCGCCGCCGCCGTGCGCTGATTGTCGCCGGTCAGCATCAGCACCTCGACCCCCATCTGCTGCAGTTTGGCGACGGCTGCAGTGGTGCTGGTGCGCAAGGGATCGGCAATGGCCAGCAAGCCCATCAGGCGCTGATCGACGACCAGCCCGACCACGGTCTTGCCGGCCGACTGCAGCGGCGCAAGCAAGGCATCGTCGGGTGCGTGGCCCAACTCGGCCAGGCCGGCCGGCGAAGCGAGCAGCACATGATGTTCGCCGACCTTGCCCTGCAAGCCCTTGCCGACCAGCACCTCGACATTCGCCGGTGCCTGCAGCGTCAGACCGGCAGCACGTGCAACCACGGCCTGTGCCAGCGGGTGCGTGGCGCCCTGCTCCAGGCTGGCCGCCAGCGTAAGCAGCTCGTTTTCATCCACGCCCGGCGCCGGCAGCACATCGGTCACGCGCGGAGCGCCCTCGGTCAGGGTGCCGGTCTTGTCGACCGCCAGCGCATCAATCTTCTCGGCCAGTTCCAGCGCCGCCGCATTGCGGATCAGCACGCCCAGCTGCGCCCCTTTCCCGGTGCCGACCATGATCGCAGTCGGCGTCGCCAGGCCCAGCGCACAGGGGCAGGCGATCACGAGCACGGCCACGGCATTGATCAAGGCCGGCGTGAACTCACCGTGCCACCACCAGTTGCCGAAGAGTGTGATCACGGCAATTACCATGACGACCGGAACGAATACCGCCGCGACCTGATCGGCAAGGCGCTGCACCGGCGCCTTGCTGCCCTGCGCCGCTTCGACCAGACGAATGATGCCGGCCAGCAGCGTATGGCGGCCGACGCCGGTGGCGCGACAGATCAGTTGGCCGTTGCCGTTCACGGTGGCCGCCAGCACCCGCTCGCCCCCCTGCTTGTGCACCGGCACGCTCTCGCCGGTGAGCATGGACTCATTGACGCTGGAATCGCCCTCCAGCACCACGCCATCGACCGGCACGCTTTCGCCGCCGCGCACGACAAAGACATCGCCGGGCAGCAGACTGTCCACCGCCACCGTCCGGTATTCGCCATCGACCAGCAGCGTCGCGGTCTGTGGCTGCAGACGGATCAGGGCCTCGATGGCCTCGCCGGTCTTGACCTTGGCGCGCGCCTCCATCAGCTTGCCGAGCAGCACCAGCGTGATCACGGTGGCCGAGGCCTCGAAATACACATGCTCGTTCAGGCCAAACAGGAACACCACGCTGCTGAACAGCCAGGCCGCACCGGTGCCGATGGCGACCAGCACGTCCATATTGCCGCCGCCACCGCGCAAGGCATGCCAGGCGCCGACGTAGAAACGCCAGCCTATCCACAGCTGCACTGGCGTCGCCAAAGCAAACTGCAGCCAGCGCGGCAGCTCGGCGTGATCATGTCCATCGCCCGCAAACATCCAGCCCATCTGCGCGATCAACGGCAGGGTCAGCAGCGCGGCGATGATGAACTGGCGGCGGTCAGCGGCGTACTGGGCGAGCTTCTTCGCCTTTTCCTGCGCGCGCGTCTCGCGCGTCGACACACTGGCCTTGTAGCCTATCTTCTCGACGCGGGCGATCAGCTCCTCAACGGCCACCCCGCTGTAATGTACCTGCGCCTTCTCGCTGGCGAAATTCACCGCTGCCGTGACGCCGGGCAACTTGTTCAAGCCTTTCTCGATACGCGCCGCGCAGGCAGCGCAGGTCATGCCTTCAAGGGCAAGCTCGACGGTGTTCTCCTGGGGCTGGGGTGCGTTCATCATGCTTCCTTTTTGCTATCCATGCGCGTAGTCTAGACTCCGTACCTAGGTACAGGGTCAAGGAGTATTTTCAGCATGCAGACAAAGCCCCCTTCAACACCGGATCTCACCATCGGCAAGCTGGCCGCGGCGGCCGGCGTCAATGTCGAAACCGTGCGTTACTACGAACGCCGTGGCCTGATCGCGCAGCCGGTCAGCAACGGCGGCTACCGGCGCTACGGCGCCGAGCACATCGAAAGGCTGGCCTTCGTCCGCCGCGCCCAGGGCATGGGCTTCAGCCTCGACGAGATCAGCGAGCTGATGCAGTTGAACGACATGACCGACCACCTGCAGGCACGCCGGCTGGCCGAAGCCAAGATCGCCACCATCAGCGAACGCATCGCCCACCTGCAGCAAATGCAGCATGCCTTGCAACATCTGGTGAAAACCTGCAAGCCGGGCCAACCCTGCCCCATCATCGACATGGCGCTTGACGATGCACCAGGGCTCAGCAGGCAATCCCCGCCCACAGCCTGCCACCCAGACTAGTCGCGTTGATCAGCCCCCAGACACCGAAAGCGATTACCAGCAGGCCGCTGCCGAGGCGCACATAGCGTGCCTGGACAATGCTGCGCAGGCGCTGCAGCAGCATGCCGGCAAGCAGGAGATTGGGCAGGGTGCCGAGGCCAAAGGCGAGCATGGTCGCGGCGCCGCGCGGGGCCGAACCCGACAGCAAAGCCGCCGTCAGTACGCCATACACCATGCCGCAGGGCAACCAGCCCCACAGCAAGCCGAGCGGATAAGCCTGGGCCACGCTGCGCGCCGGCAGGAAACGGCGGGTATAAGGCTGAATGCGCCTCCACAAGGCCTGCCCCAGGCGCTCGGTGAAAGCCAGGCTTTGTGTCAGGCCGGTGAGATACAGGCCCAAAGCAATCATCATCAGATTGGCGGCGATGTAGAGCGCCATCTGCACCGGCAGCATGTCGTTCAACAACAAGCTGAAACTGCCGATTGCACCGACCAGCGCGCCAGCGATCACATAGCTGCTGATACGCCCGAAGTTGTAGGCAAGGTGCAGGGGCAAGCCGGATGCTGCAGTCGGCGCGCGCACGGCCTGCGCGCCGGCCGGCACGCCGGGCTGAATGCTCAGGGCGCTGACAATGCCGCCGCAC
>DATMSM010000004.1:0-9099 GCA_035565355.1 Rhodocyclaceae bacterium | reverse complement strand
AGGTTTTGCTCCTAAACCCCAAATTCAAAAGTTTTTGTGCTTGCTCGGCTGAGTGTTCGCTGAATACAACGCACGCGATCACCGCAACGCCGGTCGGCTCCTCTGCCACGGTAAAATGCCGCCATGAACTGGATTTCCTTTGCCGGCATCGGTGCCGGCGCGGCCCTGGGCGCCTGGCTGCGCTGGGCGCTGGGCCTGTGGCTCAACCCGCTGTTTGCCCTGGTGCCGCTCGGCACCCTGGCGGCCAATCTGCTCGGAGGCTATCTGGTTGGCATGGCGGTCATGTTGTTTCATATCAATACTTCGTTGCCGACCGAGTTGCGCCTGTTCCTGGTAACCGGTTTTCTCGGCGGTTTGACGACTTTTTCCAGCTTTTCGGCCGAGGTTGTGGCCCTAATCCGGGTCGAGGCCTGGGGCTGGGCCGCGGCAACGGCGAGCGTGCACCTCTTCGGCTCCTTGCTGATGACGGGGCTGGGCATTTACACGGTACAGCGGTTGGCACAATGAAGTTCGATGTGGAAGCACGACTGGCCGCACGGCCAGCGATCAGCTATGACGAAGCGCTGCCGGTCACCCAGAAACGCGCCGAGATCGCTGCGGCGATCCAGAAGCATCAGGTCGTCGTCGTTTGCGGCGAAACCGGCTCCGGCAAGACCACCCAGTTGCCCAAGATCTGCCTTGAGCTGGGGCGCGGCACGGCCGGCCTGATCGGCCACACGCAACCCCGCCGCATCGCCGCGCGCGCAACGGCGACGCGCATTGCCCAGGAACTGAAGTCGGAGATTGGCCATTACGTCGGCTACAAGATCCGCTTTACCGACAAGACCTCGGGCAACAGCTACATCAAGCTGATGACCGACGGCATCCTGCTCGCCGAGACGCAGGGCGATCCGCTGCTCAGGCAGTACGACACTCTCATCATTGACGAGGCGCATGAGCGCAGCCTCAATATCGACTTCCTGCTCGGCTATCTGCGCGGCGTGCTGCAGCAGCGGCCTGAGCTGAAGCTGATCGTGACCTCGGCAACCCTGGATGCGGAGCGCTTCAGCAAGCACTTCGCCATTGACGGTAAGCCGGCGCCGGTGATCGAGGTGTCGGGCCGCCTGTATCCGATCGAGATGCGCTACCGGCCCTACGGCGTGGATGACGATCGCGATGTCAACGAGGCCATTGTCGATGCTGTGGACGAAGCGCATCGCAGCGGCCCCGGCGATGTGCTGGTGTTTCTGCCGGGCGAGCGCGAGATACGCGAAGCCGCCGAGGCGCTGAGGAAGCACCATCCCGGCGGCACCGAGGTGCTGCCGCTGTTCGCGCGCCAGTCGGCGCAGGAGCAGAGCCGCGTATTCCAGTCGCACCAGGGGCGTCGCGTGGTGCTGGCGACCAACGTCGCGGAAACCTCGCTGACGGTGCCGGGCATACGCTATGTCGTCGATACGGGGCTGGCACGCGTCAAGCGCTACTCGCACCGCAACAAGGTTGATCAGCTGCTGGTCGAGCCGATTGCGCAATCGGCGGCGAAGCAGCGTGCCGGCCGTTGCGGCCGCGTCGCCAGCGGCATCTGCATCCGCCTCTACGACGAGGACGATTTCAGCAAGCGTCTGCCGCACACCGAGCCGGAGATTCTGCGCTCTTCGCTGGCCGGCGTGATCCTGCGCATGCGTGCGCTGCATCTCGGCGATGTGGAGGACTTCCCCTTCCTCGAAGCGCCGCTGCCGCGCATGATCGCCGACGGTTATCAGCTGCTGGCCGAATTGGGTGCCATCGACGAAGATACGAAGCAACTGACCAAGGTCGGCACCGAGCTGGCGCGCCTGCCGCTCGATCCCAAGATCGGCCGCATGATCCTGGCTGCGCGCAAGGAGGGCTGTTTGCGCGAAGTGCTGATCATCGCCGCCGCCTTGTCGGCGCAGGACCCGCGCGAGCGCCCGCAGGAGCAGCAGGGCGCAGCCGACCAGGCGCATGCGAAGTGGAAGGACGAGAAATCCGAGTTCCTGTTCTGGGTAAAACTCTGGAACGCTGCCGATGAAATGTGGAAGCACGAGACGCAGAGCAAGCAGCGCCAGTGGTGCAAGAGCAACTTCCTGTCGTGGCTGCGCCTGCGCGAATGGCGCGACGTCCACAGCCAGTTGCATACCCTGTGTGCCGAGCATGAGTGGAAGGAAAACCAGCTGCCGGCTTCCTACGACGCCATCCACAAGGCCTTGCTGACCGGACTGCTCGGCCATATCGGCCTGAAGAGCGAAGACGAGCCGCACTATCTCGGCGCGCGCGGCATCAAGTTCTTCATCCATCCCGGCTCGACCCTGCAGAAAAAGGCCGGCAAGTGGATCATGGCCGGCGAGCTGATCGATACTTCGCGGCTGTTCGCGCGCACCGTCGGTCGCATCGAGCCGGAGTGGCTGGAGCAGGTTGGCGCGCATCTGGTCCGGAAACACGCCTACGAGCCGCATTGGGAAAAGAATTCAGGCCAGGTGGTCGCCTTTGAGCGCGCCACCCTGCACGGCATCCTGCTGTACGCCAAGCGCCGTATCAACTACGGTCCGCGCGATCCCAAGCTGGCGCGCGAACTCTTCATCCGCGGCGCCCTGGTCAACGGCCAGGTGCATGAGGACTACGTCAAGCGCGCGCGTTTCCTGCAGCATAACCAGAAATTGATCCGCGACATCGAAGCGCTGGAGCACAAGTCGCGCCGCCCAGACGTGTTGGTCGACGATGAACTGATCTACGCCTTCTACGACAGCAAGCTGCCGTCGGATGCGATTACCTTGGTCGCCTTCGATCACTGGCGCAAGGAAGCCGAGCAGCAGAATCCGAAGCTCCTGTTCCTGGAGAGGGAACAGCTGATGCGGCATGAGGCGGAAGGCATCACCACCGACACCTTTCCGCCGAATCTTGAAGTGCATGGACAGAAGCTCAAGCTCACCTACCATCACGATCCGGGCGCCAGCGACGACGGCGTGACCCTGTCGGTGCCGCTGGCTTCGCTCAACCAGATTCCTGCCAATCGTGTTGAATGGCTGGTGCCCGGTTTGCTCAAGGAAAAAGTGGTGGCGCTGACCAAGACGCTGCCGCAGAAGTTCCGTCATCGCCTGCAACCGCTGGACGGCTTTGCCGAGGACTTCTGCGAAGCCGTGACCGAAACCACGGAGCCGCTGGTGCGTGCGCTGACCCGGGCGGTGGAGGAAAAGCTGGGCATGAAACTGCCGCTAGATGCCTTCCGTAGCGGCGAGCTACGTCCGCATCTGTTCATGAATTTCCGCCTGCTGGATGAGCACGGCGGCACGCTGGCCATGTCGCGCTCGTTGCCCGAACTGCGCGGCCAGTACGCGGATCGCGTCGAGCAGAGCTTCGCCAAGGCCGAGATCAAGGTTGAGACGGGTGCAGCCGCAGAGGCCGGTGAAGGTGAGCTTACCGGCCTGACCAGCTGGAGTTTCGGTGAGTTGCCGGAACTGCTGGAGGTGCGCATCAACGGTCGCAATGTGGTCGGCTTTCCGGCCCTGGTAGACGAGGGCGAAAGTGTGGCCCTGCGTGCCATCGACAGCGAGGAAAAAGCCCGCAGCCTGCACCGTGCCGGCCTGCGCCGCCTGTTCACGCTGAATCTCAAGGAACAGGTCAAGTTCATCGACAAGAGCCTGCCGGGCCTGCGCGACATGGCCATGCAGTTCATGTTGCTCGACAAATCGGGCGGTACGGAGCAGGAGCTTAAATCGCAAATTCTCGCTGTGACGCTGGAACGCAGCTGCATGATGGATCCGTTGCCGGCTACGCCGGCCGAGTTCGAGGCGCGCCGCGATTCGGCGCGCGGCCGCATTACCCTGATTGCGCAGGAGGTCGCCAAGCTACTGGGCGCCATCCTCACCGAGCAGGCCGCATTGAGCAAGCGCCTGACCGCGATGAACAAGGCCTTTCCTGCCGCCTGTGCCGACATCCATGCGCAATTGGCCGCGCTGCTGCCCAAGCACTTCATTGTCAACACGTCCTACGAACGCCTGCAGCACTATCCGCGCTATCTCAAGGCGGCCGGTATGCGTCTGGACAAACTGCGCGCCGATCCGACCCGTGATGCGCGACAATTGGCGGATTGGCAAGCGTTGGCGAAGCCATTCGAGCGCGAGTGGATCAATCAGGCCAGAAGCGGCGTGGCCGACCCGGCCCTGGACGAGTTCCGCTGGCTGCTGGAAGAGCTGCGCGTCGCGCTGTTTGCACAGGAGCTGCGCACGCCTTCGCCGGTCTCGGTCAAACGCCTGCAGAAAATGTGGGAAGCCCGGCCGCGCAGCTGAGTCACCTGCTTGCGCGCTGCCCGAACAGGAGAAATGAATGCCAGAAGTGTTACGTGCCTGTTTCCTTGCCAGCCGTGATCTGCTGCGGCCCGGCATGCTGTTCCACGCCCTGTGGCCGCCGCTGGTCGCGCTGGCTGGCTGGGGCCTGGTCGCGCGGGCCGTGTGGGCACCGGCACGCGCCTATGTGC
This sequence comes from Rhodocyclaceae bacterium, assembly GCA_035565355.1. GTDB lineage: Bacteria > Pseudomonadota > Gammaproteobacteria > Burkholderiales > Rhodocyclaceae. The sequence goes on along the minus strand of DATMSM010000004.1, from coordinate 4,631 downwards.
AGGCACGTTTTCCCGATTGGAGCTGGTTGTCCGGCGGTTGGTGGTCGGACTGGATCGCCAATATCTTTCTGCTGATGGCTTTTGCGCCGCTGGTCTACTTCAGTGCGCTGTTGCTGCTGGCGGCTTTCGCCTTGCCGCAGATGATGAAGGTCATCGCTGAGAACGATTATCCGGATCTCGCGCGACGCGGGCGCGGTGCCTTCTGGGGCAGCATTGTGAATACCTTGGTGGCGGGCAGCATCTTCGTCGTCGGCTGGTTGCTGACCTTGCCGTTCCTGCTGATTCCCGGCGTGCTGCTGATCATGCCTTTTCTCTGGCTAGCCTGGATCAACCAGCGTACTTTCCGTTTCGATGCGCTGGTCGAACATGCAACACCGCCCGAACGCGGCAAGATCGTGCGCGAGTCGCGCGGCCTGCTCTACATGGCCGGCGGCGTCAGTGCGCTGGTGGCGCATATTCCCATCATCAATTTTCTGGCGCCAGCCTGGACCGCTTTGCTGTTCGTGCATCTCTGCCTGATGCGCCTGCGCCTGGAGCGCAGGGAAGGGACCGTGGTATGGGAACAATAGCTCATGCGGTGGAAGGCTTCGGCGCCCTCATCATTGGCGACGAGATCATGCGCGGCAAGCGTCGCGACGTTCATTTCGATAAGCTGCGCGAAGTGTTCGCGGCGCGTGAGCTGAAGCTCGACTGGGTGCTGTTTCTCGGCGACGACAGGGCGCTGATGATCAAGACCTTGCAGCGCACCCTGGCCGGCGGCGATGCCGTGTTCAGCTTCGGCGGTATCGGCGCCACCCCGGACGATCACACGCGCCAGGCGGTGGCTGCCGCGGCCGGTGTGCCGCTGGAGCTGCATCCGGAAGCGGAACGGCTGATCCGCATGCGCATGGCGGAAACCAAGCAGGAAGCAAACGAAGCTCGCCTGAATATGGGCATGTTTCCGCAAGGCAGCCGCATCGTGCCCAACGACTACAATCGTATCCCCGGTTTTTCCTACGCGAACCACCATTTCTTCCCCGGCTTCCCGGTGATGGCGCATTCCATGCTGACCTGGTGCCTGGAGACCTACTACGCGGCGCATTTCGGCAGCCTGGTCGAGGCCGAGGCTTCCATCCGCGTCTGGGACGGCATCGAAGGCGTGATGACGCCGTTGATGCAGGAAGTGGAGGCGCGTTATCCAGGCATCAAGGTGTTCAGCCTGCCTTTCGTCGGCACGCCCGAGATCCGGCGCCATGTCGAACTTGGCGTGCGCGGTGTGCCGGCCGAAGTGGCGCCGGCGATCAGCGCCTTGCGCGAAGGCGTAACCCAATTGGGTTACGTCTGGGAGCGCATGAGCCCAGAGGCTTAGCGCGTCAGTACCACCTTGGGTTCACTGCCGAGCAGGCCGCTTTGTGCCTGCAGCCTCTTCATCTGGGCTTCTGCATCGGCGCGTGAGGCAAACTTGTCGAGGCGCACTTCATACTGTCCGGTGTGCTTGACCACAAGGGCCGGATAACCCCGCTCGCGCAAGCCTTTGCTGAGTGCTTCCGCAGCGGACCGGTTCTTTTCCACGCCGACAATCAGACGCCAGCGGCCGTCGGCGATGGCGACACCGCTGCCCGGTGCCAGCTCCACCCAGCCGAGAAACTGCGCCAGCTGCGCCGCCGTGGCATTGCCTGGTGCCTGCGCCGGCTTGTCGAAGTAGCGCATCCAGAAGGCGGTGGGCTGGTCGAGCGTGATGCTCTCTTTTTCCTGAGTCTGCACTTCGACCGCGCCTTCGAACAGGCAGACGGCGTCGTGCTCCTTGTCGGTCATGGCCCAGTAGTCGGTACCGCGTATGCCTATGGTGGAAGTAGACAGCTGGAGGTCCAGCTTGCGCCGGTTGGTGAGTTTGCTCAGCGTGGTGGCGGCGTAGCGGAAATGCCCCACCAGGAGCGACAGTCCCATGTCCAGATCAACACCCCCTCCCGTCTGAACGATGTCGATGCGCCCGATGCTCAGGCGCGCATTCTGCCCCAGACGGACTTCACTGCCATCGGCCAGACTGAACAGGATGCGGGCGTCCTCGCCGCTTGCCACCACATCGCTGGCCCGTGCCTGCATGCCCGGCTGTAAGGGGGTTTTGCGCCCACCGTTTTCCACCCAGGCCGGGTAGCGCACCGCCTTGACCTCGATGCTGGAAGCTTGTGCCTGAGCGCTGGCAAGCAGACAGGCAGCAAGAAAAAGGCCGATACAACGGGGCAGCATACGCATGGAACTCTCCCTTCATGTTGGATGGCAGGCAATGTACGCCCATCCCGCCGTTTTGTGGGAGTGCGGGGCGTGCCTGAAGGGCGCGCAAATAAAAATGCCCCGGCATGACGCCGGGGCACAAGCTGACTCAACAGGATGAGGAAGAGTCAGTGGAGGAGCAAATGGGGCCGTCGCAGACGGCGAATTCGGGGCTCAGCTCTTGCGACGCTTGGTCGCGGGTGCGGCGGCTGCGTCGGCCTGCCGAGCGGCGTGTTTGGCCACTTGATTCAGGCTGCCATAGGTACTCGCGGCGACGGCGATGGCCGACTTGAGGGCAGTGACAGAAGCGCCTACGGCGGCATCGGTGCCGGCCGGCGCATTCTTCACCAGAGTGTCGAGAGCGGCATCCAGCGATTGGCTGGCTTCAGCATAGCGGGCGTCCAGGACTTCCGTCAGTGCGTCGTGAGTGCTGTGGCCGATTGCCTGCGCATCGCGTGACCAAGCCAGCGCCTTGTCCAGCGCAGGCTGAGCCAGGGCGCCCTGCAACGTGACGAAGTCCTGGATATCGCGAGCGCCCAGCAGTGCGCGGGCAGAGTCCGCGCTGTCTTCAAGCAGGCTGCGGGTGGTGTTCAGATTGAGGGCGGCAAGACGTTCCACACCGGCAAAGGCGGTGTTGGCGAGGGCCAGCAGGCTATCAAAATGGGCTTGCTGCAGCTTGGCAAACGACTCGGTATTAAAAGGGCTAGACATGACGCTCTCCTGTTCCCGCTGCGAAATGTTGCGATGCAGCATGAGCCCATTATGGCGTGCGTAGAAAACCCTGTCAAGCAATATTTTGTGCATCGCACAAAATATTTTAACTCAATGTTTTTATTGTTATTTTTTGTTTTCGCTGGGGGGCGGGAGCGTGATGTTGCTGCGTTGCGAAGAAGCGTCCTCGGGCGTATTGCTGCGCGGCTGGATGACGGCGCGGACGCGGCCGTCGCTACCCGGGGTGGGGCCGCTGCTGTTGTTGGTAACCGTGTAGTTTTCGGTGCGCGCGTCGTAGCGGATGAACTGGCCGGTGACTTCGTCCTTGCCGCTCTTGAGCCAGGCGCGCTTGTACAGGTCGGTGCGCTCTATCCGGTCTTCATGCTCGATGCGCTCGGCTTCGCCTTCGACAATTTCGCCGCTGTCGCGGCGCTGGCGGAAATAGGCAAGACCATTGGCACCGCCGGTGGCGACACTTTTCTGGAAACCGTCCGCATCCTGGGTGATGACCAGCTTTTCGGTCTTCAACTGCATGGTGCCCTTGGTCAGGATCACGCGCCCTTCGAGAATGTGCACCTTGTTGGCATCATCCACCGTGATGCGATCCGACTCCAGTTGCGTCGGCTTGTTGCGGTCGGCCTTTTCGGCGAAGGCGGGCGTGATGCCGGCGCATGCAATCAGGATGAGCAGGAGTCGAGTCATGGCGCTTATCTGGGTTGAGGAGCGATCGTACCTTGCACACGACCGCCGAGTACGCTGATCTGGGTCTTGTTGTTGCTTTCCATGCCGATGCCGTTGATCACGGTTCCGCCCTTGGTGATGGTGACCGGCGCCTTGGTGCGGGCGATCTCCTCCTCGGTGAGCACGGTCATCGTGGTGGTGGTCAGGATGGTGTCCGGGCCCTTGGCGTTTTCATTGCGCACGCGCACATTGCGTTCGAGCTGAACGGTCTTGCCGCCGGAGTCGATCCAGGCCTGGTCGGCATTGATGAAGGTCTTGCGGTCGCGATGGTAGGTCAGTTGCGGCGTGTCGGCTTCGGTCGAATCGTCGTCGGGGTAATGCCGCATTTCCTTGGCTGTCAGCGTCTGGTAGAGCTTGCCATTGGCATCGAAGCGTTTGATCGTGAAGTTGTTCACGATGTAATCCGGATCGTGCCGGGTCTTGCCGGACACGACACTCTGCGGCTGGCTGGTGCGCTCCAGCCACAGCGTCAGCCCTGCCAGAAGCAGCAGCATGGCCAGCGGGAAGAGAGTGGAGCTGCTGTATTTCACGCTTTAAATGATACGGGCGTTGAACAGGTCGTGCATGCTGAGAGCGCCCACGAGCAGGCCATCGTCATTGACGACGGGGAGTACGAAGGTCTTGCAGCTTTCCATCAGCGCTATGGCCTCCGCCGCCATCTTGTCCGGGCCGATGGTGCGCGGTCGGGCCGTCATCACGGTAGCGATGCAAGTGCGCTTGATGTCGGTTTCCTGTTCCAGCGTGCGGCGCAGGTCGCCATCGGTGTAGATGCCGACCACCTTGCCGCCGGCATCGACGATGGTGGTCATGCCCATGCCCTTGCGGCTCATTTCCAGCAACGCGTCGGCAATGGTGGCGCTGTCCGGTACGCTCGGCACGCGGGCGTCGGCGCGCATGACGTCGCGGACATGGGTCAGCAGGCGGCGGCC
>DATMSM010000003.1:0-56870 GCA_035565355.1 Rhodocyclaceae bacterium | reverse complement strand
CGCGAGGTTTCGAAGACGGTGACCTCATGCCCGGCGTCGATCAGGGCGACGGCGGCGGCCATGCCGGCATAGCCGGCGCCGATGACGGCGACCTTCTTGTTCAATTGCGCACAGCCGTCCACCACGCCAGCCACAGTTTGCGCAGCGGGGTCAGCGAGGTGCGGCGGTCAAGCACGAGGAAGCCGTCGCGGCGGATTTCCTTGAGCAGGGTGCGGTAGATGGCGGCCATGATGAGGCCGGTGCGTTGCGACTTGCGGTCTTCCCTGGGCAGTTGCGCCAGGGCCTGATCATAGTACTGCTCGGCGCGGTCGGCCTGGAAGTTCATCAGGGCGACAAAATTCTCACTGTGGCGGGCATTGAGAATGTCGGAGACCGTCACGTCGAACTGCTTCAGATCCTCCATCGGCAGGTAGACGCGGCCCCGCCGGGCATCCTCGCCTACGTCGCGGATGATGTTGGTGAGCTGGAAAGCCAGGCCCAGATCGTGCGCGTACTTGAGGGTATCCGGGTTCTTGTAGCCGAAGATCTCGGCGGCGAGCAGGCCGACGACGCTGGCAACGCGGTAGCAGTAGAGATGCAGAGCCTTGAAGTCCAGATAGCGATTCTGGTCCAGGTCCATCTCCATGCCGTCCACGATTTCCAGCAGGCGTTCCAGCGGCAGATTGAAGTTCTGGGTCGAGATCGCCAGCGCCTGCGTGACCGGATGACTGGCCTTGCCCTGATACAGGGCGGCCAATTCGGTACGCCACCAGGCCAGCTTGGCGCGCGCGACCTGCGGGTCGGAGGCTTCGTCCACCACATCGTCCACCTCGCGGCAGAGCGCGTACAGCGCGGTGATGGCCTGGCGCCGCTGCGGCTCCAGGAACAGGAAGCTGTAGTAGAAGCTGGAACCGCTGGCGGCGGCCTTGTCCTGGCAATAAGTATCTGGGGTCATGGTCTGGGGTAGCTGAACAGGGCGCGCGCGCACAACAGGGGCCAGTCGGCGGCGCTCAGTTGCGGGCGATTGTGGAACACGTCGTAGCCGACAGCCTCTATTTTCTCAAGAATTCGCAGGCCGCCGCAAACCATGAGGCGCAGCTCGAAACCGATGCGGCCGGGCAGGCTGCGGGCGAGCGGGGCGCCGTAGAGCATCATCTGGCGCGCGCGTTCGACCTCGAAACGCATCAGTGCGATCCAGTGCACATCGACGCGGCCTTCCGCGATATGGGCATCGCTGACCTTGAAGCGGTCCAGGTCTTCCTGCGGCAGGTAGACGCGCGGCTTGTACCAGTCGATGGCGACGTCCTGCCAATGGTTGATCAGTTGCAGGCTGGTGCAGATGGCGTCGGATTGCTCCAGTTGCAGCGGCGACTCGGCCTGGTACAGGCGCAGCAGCAGGCGGCCGACCGGGTTGGCCGAGCGGCGGCAGTAATCGAGCAGCTCGGCGTAGTCGGCATAGCGTTGCTGGTGCACGTCCTGGGCAAAGGCGTCGAGCAGGTCGCGCAGCAGCGGAATCTGCAGATCATGCGCCTGCACCGCGCGGCCCAGACGCTGGAAGATCGGGTCGGGGTCGCTTTTGCCTTGCTCGATGTTGTCGAGTCCCTGCTGGTAGCGCGCCAGCCCGGCCAGACGCTCTTCCGCAGCCAGCGTGCCTTCGTCGGCGATATCGTCGGCAGTACGCGCAAAATAATAGATGGCCGCCACCGCCTCGCGCAGATGCGCAGGCAGCAGGAAGGACGCAACGGGGAAGTTTTCGTAGTGGTCAACGGCCATGGCGAGCGGGAGTATACGTCGCTTCGGCACATACGCCGCTCAATTGCCTGGGAAGATCGAGCGCCTTTGTCCGGATACCAAGCACGCATTGGGGCGATTGCAGTGATTTTCTTGCTATTCCTCGCATTGGCAAAGGTTTCGCGGTGGAGCCGTTTGCACTAACGATGTTTGACGCGCCCCATTTTTTGGGAGCGGCGTAGCCGCGAACGATAGTCACCTCCCTACTCGGGAGGGAGGATGGGAGGGAGGTCGTTGTATAATGCCTGGGCAAAACGCCTGCTGGGCAGGCGTTCTGCCCAGGTGGCGAAATTGGTAGACGCACCAGATTTAGGTTCTGGCGTTGCGAGACGTGTCGGTTCGAGTCCGACCCTGGGCACCAGCGTAGACGATCGTCTGCGCATCTTTTCTCGCGGATTCAGATACGGGATATTCCATGTCAGCAGGAAGCAGAGAACTGACGGCCTGCCATGAATGTGACCTGCTGCTGTACCAACGCCCCGTTTCTACGCTGCGCGGCACGGCAGTGTGTCCGCGTTGTGCCTGTGTCCTCAACTGCCCCGACAGCAACAGCCTGGAGCGCTCGCTGGCCCTGGCCTGTGCGGCCCTGATCCTGCTGGTGATTGCCAATCTCTTCCCCATTGTCGGCCTCAATCTGCAGGGGCAACAGGTCGAAACCACGGTCTTCGGTGCGGCGCACCAGCTCTGGCATGAAGACATGCCCATCGTGGCGGGCCTGCTGCTGGCAACGACCGTGCTGGTGCCTCTGCTCGAACTTAGCGTGCTGATCTGGCTGTTGCTGCCGCTGCGCGCGGGGCAGCGGCCGGTGGGCTTTGTGGCCCTGTTCCGCGCTTTTCGTCTGGCCCAGCCCTGGGCCATGGTCGAGGTCTTCATCCTCGGCGTGCTGGTGGCCTTGGTGAAGTTGTCCCATATGGCCGATGTGATCCCGGGGCCGGCGATCTGGTGTTTCGGGCTGCTTATGCTGGCCCTGACTGCACTCAGTGCCAGCTTCAATCCGCAGGCGCTGTGGGCTGCCTGGGATGCTCTGGGCGAGGCCGAGGCATGAGGTGGCAGTCCGCCGCCGCGCGCGGCCATGCCTTGTGCGAGGTCTGCGGCCGGCTCGGCCGCCCGGCCGAACACGCTGACTGCACGCGTTGCGGCAGCCGCTTGCATGCGCGCAAGCCGGCGAGCATCGAACGCGCCTGGGCCTTGCTCATCGCCGCCTACGTACTCTATATCCCGGCCAATCTGCTGCCCATCATGGAAACGCGCTCCCTGTTCGGGGCGCAGCAGGACACCATCCTCAGTGGCGTGGTTTATCTGTGGAACTCGGGTTCCTGGGGACTGGCCCTGATCGTTTTTGGTGCCAGCATCGTCGTTCCCTTGCTGAAGATGCTGTTGCTGACCGTGCTTATCGCCAGCGTGCAGTTTCGCCTCGCCGGCCCGGCCTTGCCGTTGACCAAAGTCTATCGTCTGCTGGAGCTGATCGGCCGCTGGTCCATGCTGGACGTCTATGTCGTGGCCATTCTGGTCGCCCTGGTGCAGGTCCAGTCGCTGGCCACCATTCTGCCGGGGCCCGGCGTGCTCGCCTTCGGCGCGGTGGTGGTACTCAGCATGCTGGCGACCATGGCCTTCGATCCGCGCCTGATCTGGGATACCGTTGCAGAAAACGAGGAAAGCAGTGACTCAAACGCCACCCGTGCCTGAAGATTTTCCATCCACCGTCGATAAGCAGCGGCCTCGCTTTTCCGTCATCTGGATCGTGCCCGTTCTGGCCATTCTGGTCGGCATCGGTCTGGCGGTGCAGGCCATACGCGCGCGCGGTCCCGAGATCAACTTGCAGTTTTCGGTTGCGGAAGGGCTGGAGGCGGGCAAGACCCGAGTCAAGTTCAAGGATGTGGCGATCGGCACCGTCAGCGATATTGCGCTAAGCGACGACCAGAAATCTGTGCGCGTGAGTGTGCAGATGGACAAGCAGGCCGAGGGCCTGATCGTTGAGGATACGCGCTTCTGGGTAGTGCGCCCGCGTATTGCCGCCGGCGGCGTTTCCGGCTTGGCAACACTCTTGTCCGGCGTGTACATCGCCATGGACCCGGGCAAGTCGACGCAGGAAAGCAGCGACTTTGTGGGGCTGGAGAGCCCGCCACAGATCACGTCGGCGACGCCGGGTCGGCAGTTTCAGCTCAAGGCGGATGACCTCGGTTCGCTGGATGTGGGGGTGCCTGTCTACTACCGCCGTATTCCGGTGGGGCGGGTTGCCAGCTATGCGATGCAGAAGGACGGCAAGGGCGTGGACGTCAATGTCTTTATCGACGCTCCCTATGACGCATTTGTGACCACGGACACGCGTTTCTGGCATGCCAGCGGCATTGATGTTGCGCTCAACTCCGAGGGCGTGAAGGTGGATATGCAGTCGCTGGCCAGCCTGGTTGCCGGCGGCATCGCCTTTGCCACGCCGGAGTCTCCCGGTGAGGAAGCCGCTCCACGCGCGCCCGAAAGTTCGATTTTCCCGCTGCACCAGAATCACACGGCGGCGCTGCGCGTTCCCGACCGCATCGTGCAGAAGTATCTGATGACTTTCAACGAGTCGGTGCGGGGTCTGGCGGTGGGTGCGTCGGTTGACTACCGCGGCCTGACGGTGGGCGAGGTGACGCGGATAGACATGCGTTTCAGCCGCGAGGCGGCGCAGTTCCTGATCCTGGTCGAGGTCAATCTGTACCCGGAGCGCTTCCTGCGCCGGGTCCGGCACACGGATGCCGGGGATGCGGGTTCGGAGCAGTCGCGCAAGGTCGTCGACATGATGGTGAAGCGCGGCTTCCGCGCTCAGTTGCGCACCGCCAGCATCGTCAGCGGACAGCGCTACATCGCCCTGGATTTCTTCAAGAATGCGAAGGCGGCGCAAGTGGACTGGAGTCATGGGACGCCCGAGCTGCCGACCCAGTCGGGTACGCTGGACTCGCTTGAAGACCAGATACTGCTCATCGTCGAAAGCCTGCGCAAGACGGTCGGCCATGTCGACGCCTTGGTCGTGCGCATGGACAAGGAAGTTATTCCTGAGCTGACCACCACCCTGGGCGAGGCGCGTCAGACATTGAAGAGCGCAGATCAGGCGCTGGCCAGCGATTCGCCGACCCAGGTCGATTTGCGCGACACCCTGCGCGAGGTCAGCAAGGCGGCCGCCAGCATGCGCAATCTGGCCGATATGCTGGAGCGCGAGCCGGAAGCCTTGCTCAGGGGCAAGAAAGGAGATTGAGCATGAACAGGAAGATGGGGTGTGTTGCCGTGATGGCTCTGGCGCTGGCCGGCTGCGCGAGCAGCCCGGTGCCGACTTATTACAGCCTGGAGATGGGAACGCTGCCGGCGGCCGCGAGCGGCACTTCGCCCAGCGTCGCCGTTGCTCTGGTCGGCTTGCCGGATGCGCTCGACCGGCCGCAGATGGTCAGCCGCAACGGTTATGAAGTGCGCGTGTCCGAGCAAAATCGCTGGGCGGAACCGCTGCGACATTCCATTCCACGTGTGCTGGCCAATGAAATCGGTGGCCTGCTCAATTCCACGCAGGTGAGCGCCGGGACCAGTCTGCAGCATCCTGAATATCGGGTGGTGCTGGATGTGCAGCGTTTTGATGTGGTCGCGGGCAGCGGCGTGGAGATCGATATCCTGTGGCGTATTGATGGCAAGGGCGGTAGCCGGGCTGGGCGCAGCCAGATGCAGGAGCCTGTGGCAGGCAGTGGCATGCCAGCCCAGGTCGAGGCGCAGCGGCGCGCCCTGAGTCGGGTGGCCGCCCAGATCGCCCAGGTGATCAAGGAAAAGTAAGCGCATAGCCGGGTTGTTTTCCCGATGCGCTGCGGCTGCTTCAAGGTAATTTAGGCAGATGTATTTTCATGCTGGAGTTTGAATGATCCTCGTCACCGGCGGTGCCGGCTTTATCGGCAGCAACTTCGTTCTCGATTGGTTGGCGCACAGCGATGAGCCTGTGCTCAATCTCGATTTGCTGACTTATGCCGGCAATCTGGAAAACCTGAGCGCGCTGCAAGGCGATGCGCGCCATGTCTTCGTGCAGGGCGATATCGGTGACCAGGCGCTGCTTGCCCGCCTGCTGGCCGAATACCAGCCGCGCGCTGTTCTCAATTTCGCCGCCGAATCGCATGTCGATCGTTCCATTCACGGACCGGCCGAATTCATTCAGACCAATGTCGTTGGCACCTTCGGCCTGCTCGAAGCCGTGCGTGCCTACTGGGGCGGTCTCAACGACGCCAACAAGGCGGCTTTCCGTTTCCTGCATGTATCGACGGACGAGGTGTACGGTTCGCTGGAGAAGGGCGATCCGCCCTTTGCCGAAACCCATCGTTACGAGCCCAACAGCCCCTATTCGGCCTCCAAGGCCGCCTCCGACCATCTGGTGCGGGCCTATCACCACACCTATGGCCTGCCGGTGCTGACCACCAACTGCTCGAACAACTACGGTCCCTACCATTTCCCGGAGAAGCTGATTCCGCTCTGCATTCTCAATGCCCTGGCCGGTAAGCCGCTGCCCATCTACGGCGACGGCCAGCAGATCCGCGACTGGCTCTACGTCAAGGACCATTGCAGCGCGATACGCGAAGTCCTCGCGGCTGGTCGGGTAGGCGAAACCTATAACGTCGGCGGCTGGAACGAGAAGGCCAATCTTGATGTGGTGAAGACGCTGTGCGCCATCCTCGACGAGCTGCAGCCGCGTAGCGACGGGGCCGCCTATGCGACGCAGATCACCTTCGTAACCGACCGGCCCGGCCACGACCGTCGCTATGCCATCGATGCGCGCAAGCTGGAGCGCGAACTGGGCTGGAAGCCGGCCGAGACCTTCGAGAGCGGCATCAGGAAGACCGTGCAGTGGTATCTCGACAATGGCGCATGGACGGCGAACGTCAGCAGCGGCGCCTATCGTCAGTGGCTGGACCGGAACTACGCCGCGCGATGAAAGAACGCATCCTTGTTACCGGCAAGAACGGCCAGCTGGGTTTCGAACTGCAGCGCAGCCTGGCGGCACTGGGCGAGGTCGTGGCCATCGGCAGTGCGGAATGCAATCTGGCCGACGCGTCTGCCGTGCGCGAACTGGTACGCTCGGTGCGGCCGCGCATCATCGTCAATGCCGCCGCCTATACGGCGGTGGACAAAGCCGAGACCGAAGTCGATCTGGCCATGGCCGTCAATGCGCATGCGCCCGGCATCCTCGGCGAGGAGGCCGCGCGCATCGGTGCCTGGGTGATCCATTACTCGACCGACTATGTCTTCGACGGCAAGTCGGATACGCCCTATGTCGAAACTGCTGCGACCAACCCGCTGAGCGTCTATGGGCGCAGCAAGCTGGCCGGGGAGCAGGCGCTACAGGCCGCGCTGGAGCAACACCTGATCTTGCGCACCAGTTGGGTGCTCGGCGCGCATGGCGGTAACTTTGCCAAGACCATGCTGCGCCTGGCTGCAGAGCGCACCAGCCTGAATGTCGTGGCGGACCAGTGGGGTGCGCCGACCTCGGCCATGCTGCTCGCCGACATGACGGCGCAGACCATACGCCAGGCCCATATGGAGGGCGAGGCCAACTTTCCCTTCGGTCTCTACCATCTCACGGCGGCGGGCGAAACCAACTGGTGCGACTATGCGCGCTTCGTTGTCGCGGCGGCGCAGATGGCCGGCAAGTCCTTGAGCTTGGGGCCGGCGGACATTCAGCCGATCAAGACCGCCGATTACCCGCTGCCGGCGCCGCGTCCGGCCAATTCGCGCCTGAATACGGAAAAATTTCGCAGCACATTCGGCCTGCCTCTGCCGCACTGGGAGGATGGCGTCCGCCAGGTTCTACAACAGGTGTTCGCACAATGAACAGCACACTTCAGCGCAAGGGCATCATTCTCGCCGGCGGTTCCGGCACCCGACTCTATCCGGTGACGCTGGCGGTATCCAAGCAGTTGCTGCCGATACACGACAAGCCCATGATCTACTATCCGCTCAGCACCCTGATGCTGGCCGGGATACAGGACATCCTGATCATTTCTACGCCGCAGGACACGCCGCGCTTCCAACAATTGCTCGGCGACGGCAGCCAGTGGGGGCTGAATCTCAGCTATGCGGTACAACCCAGTCCGGACGGCCTGGCTCAGGCTTTCATCATCGGCAGGGATTTCATCAACGGCGGCAGCAGCGCCCTGGTGCTGGGCGACAACATCTTCTACGGCCATGAATTCGCCAACGATCTCAAGCGCGCCGGCACCAAGGACGAGGGCGCAACCGTCTTCGCCTATCACGTCCATGATCCGGAGCGTTACGGCGTGGTTGAGTTCGATGCTTCGGGGCGTGCGGTCAGTCTTGAGGAAAAGCCCACGGCGCCCAAGTCCAACTACGCGGTGACCGGCTTGTACTTTTACGATCATCAGGTCCTGGATATCGCCCGCGATCTGAAGCCCTCGCCGCGCGGGGAGCTTGAGATTACCGACGTCAATCGCGTCTATCTGGAGCGCAATGCGCTGGATGTGTGCGTCATGGGGCGCGGTCACGCCTGGCTGGATACCGGTACGCACGAGTCGCTGCTGGATGCCAGCCAGTTCATCGCCACGGTCGAGAAGCGCCAGGGCCTGAAGGTTTCATGTCCCGAGGAAATCGCCTACCGCATGGGCTATATCGATGCAGCTGCACTGGAAAAACTGGCCCGGCCCATGCTGAAGAATCCCTATGGGCAGTATCTGATGAGCGTGTTGAAGGAACAGGTATTTTGAGATGCAGATAGTGAAGACAGGTGTTGAGGGCGTGCTGGTGCTGGAGCCGAAAGTGTTCGGGGATGCGCGTGGTTTTTTCTATGAGAGCTTCAATCGCCAGGCCTTCGAGGCCGCAACTGGCTTGAGCGTCGACTTCGTACAGGACAACCACAGCAAGTCGGCGCGCGACGTGCTGCGCGGCCTGCATTTTCAGCTCGCCCCCAAGGCCCAGGGCAAGCTGGTGCGCGTGACCCAAGGCGAGGTTTTCGACGTGGCAGTGGATATCCGCAAGGATTCGCCCACTTATGGTCAGTGGTTTGGCGAAGTGCTGTCGGCCGAGAACAAGAAGCAAATGTGGATCCCCGCCGGTCTGGCGCACGGTTTCCTGGTGCTGTCCGACTCGGCCGAATTCCTCTACAAAACCACGGATTATTACGCTCCCGAGCTGGAGCGCTGTCTGCGCTGGGACGACCCCAGCCTGAACATTGCCTGGCCGCTGGCAGGCCGGCCGCCCCTGGTTTCGGCTAAGGATGCCGAGGGCCTGGCTTTCGACCAGCTCTAGGCGGTTTGCCGCTTCTGCCCCCAGGCCCATCCCGACTGCCAAGGCGGGCCTGCCGGTGGTAAAATTGTCACATTGATGCCCATGGCTGACCGGCAAATCCGGTTTCGGTGCCGCGGCCGCACCCCCGGGTGTCAGGTTTGCGCCGCCTTGCTTCTTCCGGGCGCTCAATTTCCCAACGAAATTTCAAGGATTTAGCATGAGTACTCAGGAAAACGCCGCGACCAGCTCGCTGGAGCGCCGCATCGATCTGACCGTGGTGATGGCCGATATCGAAGCCGATGTGAACGAGCGCCTGAAGAAGCTGTCGCGCACCGTCAAGATGGCCGGTTTCCGTCCGGGCAAGGTCCCGTTCAAGATGGTCGAGCAGAGCTATGGTCCGCAAGCCCGTTCCGAAGCTATCGGCGCCGCCGTCGAGAAGAGCTTCTCCGAGAAGGTGCAGGAACAGAAGCTGCGCGTCGCCGGCTATCCCCGTATCGAGCCCAAGCCGGCCGCCAATAGCGACACCCAGATCGAATTTTCCGCCATCTTCGAGGTTTATCCGGAAGTGGCATTGGCCGACGTGTCGGGCAAGGAAATCGAGCGCGTGACTTTCAGCGTGACCGACGCCGAAGTCGACAAGACCCTGGACGTGCTGCGCAAGCAGCGCACCGAGTTCGTCGCCGCTGATCGCGCGGCTGCCAAGGAAGACCGCGTTACCGTCGATTTCCTTGGCCGCAAGGACGGCGTCGAATTCCCCGGCGGCAAGGCCGAAGCCTATCCCTTCGTGATCGGTCAGGGCCAGATGCTGCCCGATTTCGAAACCGCCGCCATCGGCCTCAAGGCCGGCGAGAAGAAGACCTTTGAAATGACTTTCCCGGCCGACTATCAGGCTGCTGATCTGGCCGGTCAAAAGGTCGAGTTCGACATCACCGTGCAGAAGGTAGAAGCACCGCAAGTGCCGGCGCTGGATGCCGAGTTTGCCAAGAGCATCGGCATTGCCGACGGCGATCTGGCCAAGATGCGCGAGGAAGTGAAGAGCAATCTTGAGCGTGAAGTGAAGAAGCGCGTGCAGTCGCGCATCAAGGATCAGGTACTGGACGTGCTGCTGGCCGCCAATCCGGTCGATGTGCCCAAGGCCCTGATCGAAGCCGAGTCGCAGCAGATGGCCCAGGCTGCGCTGCAGGACATGCAGGCGCGCGGCATGGATACCAAGGGCATTCCCTTCAACCCGGACTGGTTCACCGAGCAGGCCGTGCGCCGCGTCAAGCTGGGCCTGATCCTGGCCGAGCTGGTCAAGGCCAATGAGCTGCGTCCCAAGCCCGAGCAGGTGCGTGCTGTGGTCGAGGATTTCGCCTCCACCTTCGAGCAGCCCGAGCAGGTCGTTCACTGGTACTACTCGCAGCCGCAACGCCTGGCCGAGGCCGAAGCCCTGGCCGTGGAAAACAATGTGGTCGAGTGGATGCTCGCCAACGCCAAGGTGGTGGACAAGAGCATTGGCTTTGACGAACTGATGGGTAATGCGGCATGATGCATTGCAAGACCTTTGCTGACGCGTGAAGCGTTTGTGAAAGGCATCGCCGGGAGCGGTAGCGGGGTCTTTCCCGGCCGCTCCAGGTGATTGAAATAACAGATAACACGGGGTTCTGAATGAATATTACGTCGCAATCTTCCTGGGATCCCTCCATGCTCGGCCTGGTGCCCATGGTCATCGAGACCAGCGGCCGTGGCGAGCGCGCCTACGACATCTACTCGCGTCTGCTGCGCGAGCGCGTCATCTTCCTGGTCGGCCCGGTCAACGACGCCACCGCCAATCTGGTGGTTGCGCAGATGCTGTTCCTGGAGTCGGAGAATCCGGACAAGGACATCCATTTCTATATCAACTCGCCGGGCGGTTCGGTGACGGCCGGCATGGCCATCTACGACACCATGCAGTTCATCAAGCCGAACGTGTCGACGCTGTGCATCGGCCAGGCGGCGAGCATGGGCGCCTTCCTGCTGGCGGCGGGCGAGAAGGGCAAGCGCTTTGCGCTGCCGAATTCGCGCGTCATGATCCACCAGCCGCTGGGCGGCTTCCAGGGCCAGGCCTCGGATATCGAGATCCATGCCAAGGAGATCCTGTATCTCAAGGGCAAGCTCAACCAGATGCTGGCTAATCACACCGGCCAGTCGATCGAGAAGATCGAGCACGACACGGATCGCGACAACTTCTTGTCGGCCGAGGCGGCTGCTGAGTACGGCATCATCGACAAGGTTCTCAGCAATCGCGGCGAAGCGGCCTAAGACGGCCGAATCCCACTAAGAATCAACGTCAGTCACCCAGCGGAGATCAACATGACGGACAAGAAGACCGGCCCCGAAAAGCTTCTCTATTGCTCCTTCTGCGGCAAGAGCCAGCACGAGGTCAAGAAGCTGATCGCCGGGCCTTCCGTATTCATCTGCGACGAGTGCATCGACCTCTGCAACGACATCATCCGCGATGAAGCCGCTGCCGAGGGCACCAGCAAGGAAGCGCGCGGCGATCTGCCGACGCCGCACGAGATTGCCGATCTGCTCAACCAGTACGTGATCGGCCAGAGCGCCGCCAAGCGCGTGTTGGCCGTGGCCGTGTACAACCACTACAAGCGCCTGCGCCACCAGAACAAGGCAATCGGCGGCGAGGAGGTCGAGCTGGCCAAGAGCAATATCCTGCTCATCGGCCCGACCGGCTCCGGCAAGACTCTGCTCGCCCAGACCCTGGCGCGCATGCTCAACGTGCCTTTCGTGATGGCCGATGCAACGACGCTGACCGAAGCCGGCTATGTCGGTGAGGATGTCGAGAACATCATCCAGAAGCTGCTGCAGAAGTGCGACTACGATGTGGACAAGGCGCAGCAGGGCATTGTCTATATCGACGAAATCGACAAGATCTCGCGCAAGAGCGATAACCCCTCGATCACCCGCGACGTTTCGGGCGAAGGAGTGCAGCAGGCGCTGCTGAAACTGGTGGAAGGCACGATTGCCTCGGTGCCGCCGCAGGGCGGACGCAAGCATCCGAACCAGGACTTTGTCCAGGTCGATACCACCAATATCCTCTTCATCTGCGGCGGCGCCTTCGACGGCCTCGACAAGGTCATCAAGAACCGCTCGGACAAGTCGGGCATCGGTTTCGGCGCCGAGGTGAAGAGCCGCGACGGCCGCAATGTCACAGAAGCGCTCAAGGGTGTGGAGCCGGAGGATCTGGTCAAGTTCGGCCTGATTCCCGAATTCGTCGGCCGTCTGCCGGTGATTGCGACCCTGCAGGAGCTGGACGAGGAAGCCCTGACCCAGATTCTCATCGAGCCCAAGAATGCCCTCATCAAACAGTATTCGAAACTGTTTGCCATGGAGGGTGTCGAACTGGAAATTCGCCCGGCTGCGCTGCAGGCCGTGGTCAAGCGCGCCATCAAGCGCAAGACCGGGGCACGCGGATTGCGTTCCATCCTGGAACAGTCGCTGCTGGACACCATGTACGACTTGCCGGCCATGGAAAATGTCAGCAAGGTGGTGATTGATGAAGGCACCATCGAGGGCACTTCGGCCCCGATACTGATTTACGAGGATCAGCCCAAGGTATCCGGTTCCAATTGAATCGGCTGCCGGGGCGATAAAGGCAGTTTGTTGCAGGGGAAGTGGGCGGCTGCTTGAAATTCGCGGTTACGCCCGCAAGTGTGATCCAAGTCCGCGCCGTTTCTTGCGGTGCGGAGAACTGAAAGGATAAAACCATGTCAAGCGAGCTTGACCTTCCCCAAGAGAATCTGGAACTCCCTTTGCTGGCGTTGCGCGACGTCGTCGTCTTCCCGCACATGGTGATTCCGCTCTTCGTGGGTCGTCCCAAGTCCATCAAGGCGCTCGAAGCGGCGATGGATGCCAACAAGAGCATCCTGCTGGTGGCGCAGAAGTCGGCCGCCAAGGATGAGCCCGAAATTGACGATCTGTACAGCATCGGCTGCGTTGCCAGCATCCTGCAGATGCTCAAGCTGCCCGATGGCACCGTCAAGGTGCTGGTCGAGGGCGCGCAGCGTGCGCGCGTGAACAGCGTTGACGATCAGAAAACCTTGTTCGTGTCGCAGGTGAACCTGCTGGGTGCGGACGAGCGCACCAATCACGAGATCGAGGCCATGCGTCGCGCCATCCTGACGCAGTTCGATCAGTATGTGAAACTCAACAAGAAGATTCCGCCCGAGATTCTGACCTCGCTGGCCGGCATTGAAGAGTCGGGCCGTCTGGCCGATACCATTGCCGCGCACCTGCCGCTCAAGCTTGAACAGAAGCAGGAGGTTCTCGAAACGCTCGACGTTGGCGAACGCCTCGAAAAACTGCTGGCCCAGCTCGAATCCGAGCTCGACATCCTGCAGGTGGAAAAGCGCATCCGTGGTCGCGTCAAGCGTCAGATGGAGAAGAGCCAGCGCGAGTACTACCTCAACGAACAGGTCAAGGCCATCCAGAAGGAACTTGGTGAAGGCGAAGAAGGTGCCGACATCGAGGAGATGGAAAAGAAGATCCGCGAAGCCGGCATGAGCAAGGAGGCGCTGGCCAAGGCCAATGCCGAGATGAAGAAGCTCAAGCTGATGTCGCCGATGTCGGCCGAAGCCACGGTGGTCCGCAACTTCATCGAGACCCTGGTCGGTCTGCCGTGGAAGAAGAAGTCGCGCATCTCCAAGGACCTGGTCATGGCCGAGAAGATCCTCGACAAGGATCACTACGGTCTGGAAAAGGTCAAGGAACGTATCGTCGAGTATCTTGCCGTGCAACAGCGCGTGGACAAGGTCAAGGCGCCTATCCTGTGTCTGGTCGGCCCTCCGGGCGTCGGCAAGACCTCGCTCGGCCAGTCGATCGCCAAGTCGACCAATCGCAAGTTCATCCGCATGGCGCTGGGCGGCGTGCGTGACGAAGCCGAGATCCGCGGTCACCGTCGTACCTACATCGGCTCCATGCCCGGCAAGATCCTGCAGAGCATGACCAAGGTCGGCGTGAAGAACCCGCTCTTCCTGCTCGATGAAGTCGACAAGATGGGGCAGGATTTCCGCGGCGATCCGTCGTCGGCCCTGCTCGAAGTGCTGGATCCGGAACAGAACCATACCTTCCAGGACCACTACATCGAGGTCGACTTCGACCTGTCCGATGTGATGTTCGTGGCGACGGCGAATACTTTGAATATTCCCGGCCCGCTGCTCGATCGTATGGAAGTGATCCGCCTGTCCGGCTACACCGAGGACGAAAAGGTCAATATCGCCATGCGCTATCTGCTGCCCAAGCAGATGAAGAACAATGGCCTGAAGAAGACCGAGGTCACCGTCACCGAAGACGCCATTCGCGACATCGTGCGCTACTACACCCGCGAAGCCGGCGTGCGCGCGCTCGAGCGCGAAGTGTCCAAGATCTGCCGAAAGGTGGTGAAGACACTGGTGGTCAAGAAGCGCACCACCAAGGTCATCGTCAACGCCAAGAATCTCGACAAGTATCTGGGCGTGCGCGTGTTCTCCTTCGGTATTGCCGAGAAGGAGAATCAAGTTGGCCAGGTGACCGGTCTGGCTTGGACCGAGGTCGGTGGCGAGCTGCTCACCATCGAGTCTGCAGTCATGCCGGGCAAGGGCAATGTGCAGCGCACCGGCTCCATCGGCGACGTGATGAAGGAATCGGTCGAGGCCGCTCGCACCGTGGTACGCAGCCGCGCCAAGCGCCTGGGTATCAAGGATGAGGGCTTCGAGAAGCAGGACATCCATATCCACTTCCCGGAAGGTGCCACGCCCAAGGATGGCCCGTCGGCCGGTATCGCGATCACCACCGCCATGGTGTCCTCACTGACTGGCATTCCGGTACGTGCGGATGTCGCCATGACCGGCGAGATCACGCTGCGCGGTGAAGTGCTGCCCATCGGTGGCCTCAAGGAAAAACTGCTCGCAGCGGTGCGCGGCGGTATCCGTCTGGCCCTGATTCCGCAGGAGAACGTCAAGGACCTCACCGAGATTCCGGACACGATCAAGAACAAGATCGAGATCGAGCCCGTGAAGTGGATCGACAAGGTGCTGGAGCTTGCGCTCGAACGCGCACCCACGCCGCTCAGCGACGACCCCGCCAGCGAGGTTTCGCCGACGCCGGCAGCCGCGCCGCCGGGGAGCGGTCTGATCGCGCATTAAGCAATCAGGCAGCGCAAAAAGGCCACACCATTTGACGATGGAGTGGCCTTTTTGTTGTGGGCCCCGGTATAATGCGCGCTCTACCGGGCGCTTAGCTCAGTTGGTAGAGCGTCTGCCTTACACGCAGAATGTCGGCGGTTCGAGCCCGTCAGCGCCCACCAGATTCTTTGCAGTAGCGCAACTTAAGGCGGACCTTTACCACGGTTCGCCTTTTTTGCATGTCCTTCCGACTTTACGACCGACAGACACGCCATGTTCGATTCCGTACGCAACAACAAGAAGCTGGTTCAGATCTTTCTGCTGTTGATCACGATTCCCTTTGCGCTCTGGGGCGTTGATTCCTATATGAGCGGAGGCGGCGCCGCCGGTGATCTCGCTACGGTGGGCAAGAGCAAGATCACCCAGCAGCAGTTTCAAGAAGCCTTGCGCGAGCAGGGCGAGCGCATGCGTGCCGCTACCGGTGGCCAGTTCGACGCCGCCACCATGGAACGTCCCGAGGTGCGTCAGGCGGTGCTGGACAACCTCATCAATCAGCGCCTGCTGCTGGTGCATGCCATGGAGTCGCGCGTCGGTGTGAGCAATGAACAGCTGGCACAGGCGATTGCTTCGATTCCGGAGCTGCAGGTGGGCGGCCAGTTCTCGGTCGAACGCTTCGAGCAGATTGCTGCCGCGCAGGGTCTCTCCAAGCAAGGCCTGGAAGCCCGTCTGCGTCAGGACATGGCAACGCGCATGACGCTGCTGCCGGTGGTCGAAGGCAAGCTGGTGTCGCGCACGGGTGGCAATGCCTTCCTCGCCGCAGCGCTTGAGGAGCGCGAGATCAGCGAGATGAGCCTGAAGCCCGAGGCCTATCTGTCCAAGGTGCAATTGACCGCCGATGCGATCAAGGATTTCTACGAGAGCAACAAGGGGCGCTTCGAAGTGCCGGAGCAGGTTCGTTTCGAGTATGTCGTGCTGAGTCAGCAAGCATTCGAGCAGAAATCCCAGGCCAGCGATGCTGAAATCAAGGCCTGGTACGACGAGCGTCAGGATCGTTACAAGCTGCCGGAAGAGCGCCGTGCCAGCCATATTCTGATTCTGGCTGACAAGGATGCCACGCCCGAGGTGGTTCAGGCGGCGGAAGCCAAGGCGGCAGATTTGCTGGCCCAGGTGAAGAAGAATCCGGCCGACTTTGCCAAGCTCGCCAAGCAGTACTCCCAGGATCCGGGCTCGGCCAGCGCTGGCGGTGATGTCGGCGCAGTGGCACGCGGTGCCATGGTCAAGCCCTTCGAGGACGCCGTGTTTGCACTCAAGGAAGGCCAGATCAGCGATCTGGTGCGCACCGACTATGGTTTCCATGTCATTCGCCTCACCAGCGTCAAGCCCGAACGCGTCAAGCCGCTGGCCGAGGTCAGGACGGAGATTGCGACGGAGCTGAAGGCGCAGTTGGCGGCGAAGAAGTATGCCGAAGCGGCTGACCAGTTCACGAACACCGTCTATGAGCAGGCTGACAGCCTGAAGCCGGTCGTGGAGCAGCTCGGCCTGCAGCTTCAACAGGGCCCATGGTTGGCCAAGGGCCGCCAGGTGCCGGGCCTGAGCGAGAAAATGGTGGCGGCGCTGTTCAGCGACGACGCGATCAAGAACAAGCGCAATACCGAGGCGATTGAGGTCGCGCCGAATACGCTGATGGCGGCGCGCGTACTGGAGCACAAGCCGGCGGCGCTGCTGCCGCTGGAGCAGGTGCAGAGCCAGATCGAAGCCAAACTCAAGCGCGACGAAGCCGCCAAGCTGGCAGCTGCCGAAGCCGAGGCGCGTCTCGCCAAGCTCAATGCCGGCGAGACGGCGGCGGTGAGCTGGAGTGGCAGCCGCAGCATTGCCCGTGCCGGTGCGCAAGGTATCAGCGGTCCGGCCCTGAAGGCGGTATTCGGCGCCAAGGCCGACAAGCTGCCGGCCTATGTTTCGGTGGCCTCGCTGGATGGCAGCACCACCCTCTACCGCATCAGCAAGGTCAAGCCTTATATTGCTGCGGACAAGGACGATGCCAGGGCCGCTGCCTTGCGCGAGCAGTACGAACAGATGGCCAGCGAGGCCGACTTTACCGCCTGGCTGGCTAGCCTGCGCGAACGCTACAAGGTCGAGATCAACCACAAGGCCCTGGCCGCCAAGGCTTCTGCCGAGTAAGTAGCTATCCCCCTAGCCCCCTTCCCTGGGAAGGGGGTAAAACGGTTCGCGGGCTTTGCCCGCTCCTCAATTGAATGTGGGCTTGGTACGGTCTGTGGGGATGTTCACTCCGCGAACTTACCGCTTCACCTTGGGGCGGCCCGGCGGCGAAGCTGTGCTGTTTTAGCTCTCCGAAGCAATAAAAAAGCCCGACCTAGGTCGGGCTTTTTTATTGCTGTTCGCGATGCTTTACGAGGGCAGAGGATCCGGATTGCCGAGGGCGGTGGAGTGCATGCCGCCATCGACGTAGATGACTTCGCCGGTGATACCGCTGGCGAGGTCCGAGAGCAGGAAGGCGGCGGCGTTGCCGACCTCCTCAATGGTGACGTTACGGCGCAGCGGGGCGTGGTGAGAGTTGTAGGCCAACAGCTTGCCGAAGTTGCCGATGCCGGAGGCTGCCAGCGTCTTGATCGGGCCGGCCGACAGGGCGTTGGCGCGGATGCCTTCCGGGCCGAGCGAGAAGGCCAGATAGCGTGTGGCGGCTTCGAGACTGGCCTTGGCCAGGCCCATGGTGTTGTAGTTGGGCATGGTGCGTTCGGCGCCCAGATAGGAGAGGCACAGTAGCGAGCCGTTGCGGCCCTGCATCAGCGGGCGGGCGCCCTTGGCCAGCGCGGCGAAGCTGTAAGAGGAGATGTCGTGGGCGATGCGGAAGGATTCGCGCGAAATGCCGGTCAGGAAATCTCCTTCGATAGCTTCGGCCGGGGCGAAGGCAATTGAATGTACCACGCTGTCCAGGCTATCCCAATGCTTGCCCAGGTCGGCGAACAGGGCATCGATCTGTGCGTCCTCGGCAACGTCGCACTGGAACACCAGCTTGCTGTCGAATTCGGCGGCAAACTTGGTGATGCGGTCGAGGAAGCGTTCGTTCTGGTAAGTGAAGGCGAGTTCTGCACCCTCGCGATGGCAAGCCTTGGCGATGCCATACGAAATGGAGCGGTTGCTCAGCAGACCCGTGAGCAGGATGCGTTTTCCGGCTAGAAAGCCCATTCTTATATTCCCTGATATCCCTGTTTGGAAGGCGGAATTATAGCGGAACGGGCCGGAGAGGGCCGCCACGCTTCGGCTTGGGCTAAACTGCCGGGCATGCTAAGTCTCCGTCATGGCCTGATCTGCTGTCTTGCCGTTTTGCTCGCCGCCTGCGGCAGCGAGTGGAACAATCCCTATCCTGCAGAGGAACGCCTGGCGAACACGCTCTACACCGCCTTTACCGAGCGTCCCAAACACCTCGATCCGGTGCAATCCTATGCCGAAGACGAGGCGACCTTTCTCGGCCAAGTGTACGAGCCGCCGCTGCAATACCATTATCTGAAACGGCCGTACACGCTGGTGCCGGGCACCGTTACGCAGGTGCCGCAGGCGCAGTACTTCGATGCGCAAGGTAAACCCTTGCCGGCGCATGCACCGGCCGAGCGCATTGCCTACACGGACTATGTGATCGAACTGCGGCCGGGCATCCGCTTTCAGCCGCATCCGGCTTTTGCGCTCAGGGCCGACGGCAGCCATCGTTATCATGATCTCAAGCCCGCCGATCTGGCCGGGATCTCCGGCCTGCGTGATTTTGCCGAGACCGGCAGTCGCGAGCTAATCGCCGCAGACTACGTCTACAACATCAAGCGCCTGGCGCATCCGCAGCTGCACTCGCCCATCTTCGGCCTGATGAGCGGATACATCGTTGGCCTCGGCGATTATGGCAAGCTGCTCAAGCAGGCCGCTGCCGGCCAGCCGGCGGGGACGTGGCTGGACTTGCGCCAGTACGACATCCCCGGCGTGGAAGTGCTTGACCGCTACCGTTACCGTATCCGCATCAAGGGCAAATACCCGCAGTTCCTCTACTGGCTGGCGATGAACTTCTTCGCCCCCATGCCCTGGGAGGCGGACCGCTTCCACAGCCAGCCCGGCATGCTGGAGAGGAATCTGGTGCTGGACTGGTATCCGGTCGGCACCGGCCCCTACATGCTGACCGAGAACAATCCGAATGCGCGCATGGTGCTGGAGCGCAACCCCAACTATCACGGCGACGCGTACCCCTGCGAGGGCGAGGCCGGCGACCGTGAGGCCGGCCTGCTGGCCGATTGCGGCAAGCCGTTGCCCTTTATCGACAAGGTCGTATTTACACGCGAGAAGGAGCAGATTCCCTACTGGAACAAGTTCCTGCAGGGCTATTACGATGCCTCCGGCATCTCATCTGATTCCTTCGACCAGGCGGTGCAGGTCGGCGGCGGCGGCGACATCAATCTGACCGAGGAAATGCAGGCGCGGGGTATACGTCTCATCACCTCGGTGGCGATCAGCGACATGTTCATGGGCTTCAACATGCTCGACCCGCTGATAGGCGCAGGCGGGTCCGACCCCGAGGCGGCGCGCAAGATCCGCCAGGCCATCTCGATTGCGCTGGATCAGGAGGAGTTCATCTCCATCTTCACCAATGGCCGTGGGGTTGCCGCCCAGGGGCCGATTCCGCCGGGCATCTTCGGCCACCGGCCGGAACCGGAGGGCATCAACCCGTATATGTACCGGAATGTGGACGGCAGGGCGGAGCGGCGCAGCATCGCGGATGCAAAGAAGCTGCTGGCCGAGGCGGGTTATCCGAATGGCCGCAACGCCAAAACCGGCGCGCCGCTGATCGTGAATCTCGACACCACCGGCGGCGGGGTCGGCTCCAAGGCGCGCACTGACTGGCTGGTCAAGCAGTTCCACAAGATCGATGTGCAGCTGGTGGTGCGCAGCACCGACTGGAACCGTTTCCAAGAGAAGGTGCGCAAGGGCGCGAGCCAGATCTTCTATTTCGGCTGGAACGCCGATTACCCGGACCCGGAGAACTTCCTCTTCCTCTTCTACGGGCCGCAGAGTCGGGTCAAGCACAACGGCGAGAATGCCGCCAATTACGCCAACCCGGAATACGATCGCCTGTTCGAGCAGATGCGCAGCATGGAAAATACGCCCGAGCGCCAGCGCATCATCGACCGCATGGTCGAGATACTGCGTCGCGATGCGCCCTGGGTGTGGGGCTTTCATCCCAAGGATTACACGCTCGGCCACGCCTGGTTGTACAACCGCAAACCCAGCAAGGTCGGCCATAACACGCTCAAGTACCAGCGGCTCGATCCGGCCCTGCGCGCGGAACAGCGCGCCGCGTGGAATGCGCCCGTGCTGTGGCCGTTGGGCCTGCTGCTGCTGGCACTGGCCGTCGCCGTGGCCCCGGCCGTCATGGCCTGGCGCAAGCGTGAGCGCCGGACCGGGTGAGTGAGCAGAAAGTGCGCCGAGGCTTGCGCAAGCCCTTGAAAATCCGGACCCTTGGCCCCATAATCCTGTTCATGGTTGTAATTCCGGCAACTGGACGGCATTCTGGACGCGGGTTCGATTCCCGCCAGCTCCACCACTGAGGGGCTGTACTGGTTTCGACAGGGTGAAAAAAGGCGAGCAGGCAACCCGAGAGGCGACGGACGTAATCCGCGCAAAACCACAAACGCCAACGATGAGCGTTTCGCACTGGCCGCTTAAGGCCCGCTGAGGACATAGCCGTCCAAGAAACAGAATGGCTATCGGCGGGGACTTCGGTCCCCGCCGTCATTTCTACCCTACGGATTCTCCTCATGCACTATCCACGCGTACTCTCGATTGCCGGTTCCGACAGCGGCGGCGGTGCCGGCATCCAGGCCGACATCAAGACCGTTGCCGCGCTTGGCTGCTACGCCATGACGGCGATCACTGCCCTGACCGCGCAGAACACCACCGGCGTCACCGGCATTCATGCGGTGCCGGTGGACTTTCTCAAGGCGCAGATCGAGGCGGTGCTCGGCGATATCGGCGTGGATGCGCTCAAGATCGGCATGCTGCATTCGCCCGAAGTCGTCGAGGTCGTTGCCTGGGCTATTCGCCACTACGGCATAGAGAAGGTGGTGCTCGACCCGGTCATGGTGGCAGCCAACGGCGACCCGCTGATCACGCCGGAAACGGTGGATGTGCTGGTGCGCGAATTGTTCCCGCTGGCCGCTGTGATCACGCCCAATCTGGATGAGGCAGCACTGCTACTGCAACGCAAGCTCGGCGATCGCGCCGCGCTGGAGGAGGCCACGCGCGACCTGCTGGCGCTGGGTGCGCCGGCCGTGCTGCTCAAGGGCGGCCACCTGCCGGGCGAGCAGATCGTCGATATCTACGCCGAACAGGGCAGTGCGCCGCGCGAATGGCTGCGGATGGAAGGGCCGCGCATCGCCAGCCGCAATATCAACGGCAGCGGCTGCACCCTGTCGTCCGCCATCGCAGCGCATCTGGCGCTGGGTCGTTCACTGCCGCAGGCGGTGGGGGCCGGGCGCGATTACATCATCAAGGCCATTGCCGCCGGCGCGTCGGTACAGACGGGGCACGGGCAAGGCCCCGTCAATCACGGCCACGCACCGGTGGCCATGCATCTGCTGGCCTGAGGCGCACTCAGACTTCGTTGACGATGCAGTTGCGTCCGCGCTGCTTGGCCAGGTAGAGCTGACGGTCCACTTTCTCCATGAAGGTGAGCGGATCGTCCTTGTGGGTCGGCGTGAGGGTAGCGATGCCAAGGCTGATGGTCAGGATCTGGCCGGCGTCCGATTTCTCGTGCGCAATCTGCTCCTTGAAAATCGTCGCACGGCAGCGTTCGGCGACCCGGTGCGCTGACTCGGCATCGGTTTCCGGGAGCACCAGAATGAACTCCTCGCCGCCGTAGCGGGCAAAGAAATCGCGCGCACGCGTGCCCACCTTGCTCAGTGCCGCCGCGACGCGCTTGAGGCAGTCGTCGCCCTGGATATGGCCGTAGTGGTCGTTGAACTGCTTGAAGTAATCGATATCGAGGAGAATCACCGAGAGCGGCTGCTTGTTGCGTTGCGCATTGTTCCATTCGATGTCGAGCACCGAGTCGAGCATGCGCCGGTTGGCGACCCCGGTCAGACCGTCTTTATACGAGAGCTCGCGGAACTCCTTCTGCAGGCGAACCAACTCCTCCTCTATCTGCTTGCGCTCGGTAATGTCGAACATGAAGCCGATCAGCGCATTGGCGCTGCCATCCTCGTTACGCACGACGTGCACGACATCGCGTATCCAGATATAACCGCCGTCCTTGGTCAGGGCGCGATAGTCGGCTTCGTGATCGACGCCAGCCTTGGATTGCGAGATGCAGAAGTTCACGACTTTTTCGCGGTCATCCTCGTGCATACGCATGGCCCAGTCGTTGGCGCTGAGCCAGCTTTCGCGCGGCCAGCCGAGCAGGGTCTCGATCTGCGGACCGATGTAGGCAAAGGTCATCGTGTCCCAGTCGATCTTCCAAGGAATCGCCTTGGTGGATTCGAGCAAGGTCTTGTAGACCGCGTTCTCGTCCTCCATTTCTATCCTTTTATCGACCATCTTCGACCCCTTTGACCCGAAAAATCGCTGGCGGACAGCTTACACCTAAGTGATGCGCATTTCATCTGTATCAGATGGTACGCAAGCGCTGCTCTGGCATCAATGCTGCATTTGCGGCGCGGTATCATCTGGATATTCTCGATACGCAAGCAAGGAAGCCGCAATGAGCGATATTCGTAAAGTGACATTTCCCTCCGGCATCAGCGTTCCTGCACTGGGGCAGGGCACCTGGTATATGGGGGAGTCCGCACGCGCCGAGGCCGCGGAAGTCCGCGCCCTGCAGGTCGGCATCGATCTCGGCATGACGCTGATCGATACCGCCGAGATGTACGCTAACGGCGGCTCGGAAAAGGTGGTGGGCAAGGCCATCGCCGGGCGGCGCAAGGATGTCTATCTGGTCAGCAAGGTGCTGCCCTCGAACGCCAGCAAGCGCGGCGTGCCGAATGCCTGCGAGGCCAGCCTGCGCCGCCTGGGCACCGACTATCTCGACCTCTATCTCTATCATTGGCGCGGCGGCCCGGATTTCTCCGAGACCATAGAGGCGCTGGAGCGTCTGGTCGATCAGGGCAAGATCCGTCACTGGGGCGTTTCCAATCTCGATGTCGACGACATGGAAGAGTGGGTGGCCGAGACAAACGGCGAGCGCGTGCAGACCAATCAGGTGCTCTACAACCTGACCCGCAGAGGCGTTGAGTTTGATCTGCTGCCCTGGCTGGAGCAACGCAATGTGCCGATCATGGCCTATTCACCGATTGAACAGGGCCGCCTGCTGCGCCATCCGGTGTTAGCGCAGATTGCGCAGTGCCACAATGCCACCTCCGCGCAGATTGCACTGGCGTGGACGCTGCGCAAGCCGAATGTGATCGCGATTCCCAAGGCCGGCAACGAGGCGCACGTGCAGGAAAACCGCGGCAGCGCCGAGCTTGTATTGACCGCGGCTGACCTCGCCGATCTCGACGCCGCCTTTCCGCCGCCCACGCGCAAGCGCTCGCTCGAGATGCTGTGAGGCGATGAACTTTACTTTCCCGGTGGAGTCCGCTCAATACAGAGCCGACTCATGACAGGCGCATGTCTGCTTGACAGCAGGCGGCGCTCTGGGCTCTACTTATCTATCCATCAGCATGTCTGTCCTGAATGATTTATGGCAGGCCTGTGACAGCCTTTCCTAGGAGAATGTGATGCCCGAGCGCCCGGTTTCCACCGCAGTCGAAGATGCCATCGGAGGGGATGCGCACCGGCCTTCGCTGACCAGCCACCTGACTTACACGGTCGGCAAGGACACGATCACGGCGACGCCGCGCGATTGGTACAGCGCCACCGCCTATGCCACACGCGACCACCTGATCGGGCGCTGGATGGACACCATGCGCAGCTATTACGCGAATGATGCCAAGCGCGTTTACTACCTGTCGATGGAATTTCTGATGGGGCGCACCCTGATGAATGCCATGCTCAATCTGGGGATCGAGCCCGACTGCCGCGCGGCACTGGAAGCACAGGGTATCAATCTGGATTCGATACGCGAGGTCGAGCCCGACGCCGCGCTTGGCAACGGCGGCCTCGGGCGCCTGGCGGCCTGTTTTCTCGATTCGATGGCGACATTGCAGATCCCGGGCTACGGCTACGGCATCCGCTATGAATATGGCATGTTCTCGCAGCAGATCGAGCACGGCCAGCAGGTCGAGCATCCGGACAACTGGTTGCGCTACAGCAATCCCTGGGAGTTCGCCCGTCCCGAGGTGCTCTATCACGTGAAATTCCACGGTCGTGTGGTCGAATACACCGACGAGCATGGCGTGCATCGCTACAGCTGGGTCGATACCGACGACGTGATGGCCATGGCCCACGATACGCCGATTCCCGGCTACGCCAACCGCACCGCCAACAATATGCGCCTGTGGGCGGCCAAGGCCTCGCGCGATTTCGATCTCGGCTATTTCAACGAGGGCAACTACATCAAGGCGGTCGAGGACAAGAACCAGTCTGAGAACCTCTCCAAGGTCCTCTATCCGGACGACACCACCAAGATGGGGCGCGAGCTGCGTCTCAAGCAGCAATACTTCTTTGTTTGCGCCTCATTGCAGGACATCATCTACCGCTACAGCAAGTATCACAAGACCTTCGACGCATTGCCCGACAAGGTTGCGATCCAGCTCAACGATACCCATCCCTCGATTGCGGTGGCGGAGTTGATGCGCATCCTGGTGGATATCCATCATCTGGATTGGGACAAGGCCTGGAGCATCACGCGCCGCACCTTTGCCTACACCAACCACACGCTGATGCCGGAAGCGCTGGAAACCTGGCCGGTGGAACTGTTCGAGAGCGTGCTGCCGCGTCATCTGCAGATCATCTACGAAATTAACCACCGCTTCCTGCGCGAGGTGATGCACCGCCATCCGGGCGACAACGACCTGCTGCGGCGCGTCTCCATCATCGGCGAGGACGGTGATCGCCGCGTGCGCATGGCCCACCTGGCCATGGTCGGCTCGCACAAGGTCAATGGCGTCGCGGCCATTCATACCGAGCTGATGAAGCAGACGATCTTTGCCGATTTCCATATGCTCTACCCGGACCGCATCGTCAACATGACCAATGGCATCACGCCGCGGCGCTGGCTCAATCAGGCCAATCGCGGCCTGTCGGCCTTGATCTCCAGCAAGATCGGCGACGCTTGGGTCAAGAACCTGTCGGAACTCAAGCAGTTGGAAAAGTACGCCGCCGATGCCGCCTTCCGCGCCGAGTTTGCTGAGGTCAAGCGCGCCAACAAGCAGCGCCTGGCCGCACTGGTCATGGAGCGCCTCGGCCTGCATATCAGTACCGATGCGCTGTTCGACGTTCAGATCAAGCGTATGCACGAGTACAAGCGCCAGTTGCTCAATCTGCTGCATATCGTCACGCTCTACAACCGCATTCGTCACGCCGGCCCGGATACTACGGACTGGGTTTCGCGAGTGGTGCTGTTCGGCGGCAAGGCCGCGCCGGGCTATGTGATGGCCAAGCGCATCATCCGCCTCATCAACGATGTGGCCGATATCGTGAATAACGACCCGCGTGTCGGCGACAAGCTGAAGATCGTGTTCGTGCCGAACTACGATGTCTCGACCGCCGAAATCATGATCCCGGCGGCCGACTTGTCGGAGCAGATATCAACGGCCGGCACCGAGGCCTCGGGTACCGGCAACATGAAGATGGCACTCAACGGCGCGCTGACCATAGGCACGCTCGACGGCGCCAATATCGAGATCAGGAACGAGGTCGGCGCCGACAACATCTTCATCTTTGGCCTGACCACCGACGAAGTCGATGATCTGCGGGCCAGCGGCTACCGGCCACGCGATTACTACGAGAAAAATGCCGAGCTGCGCGAGGTCATCGACATGATCGCCAGCGGCTACTTTTCGCCGGACGAGGCAGACCGCTACGCACCCATCGTCGAGGTGCTCCTCGGCAGCGATCATTACCTGCTGCTGGCGGACTATGCGTCGTATGTTGCCGCCCAGGATGCCGTCGACGCGGCCTATCGGGATCAGGACGAGTGGATGCGCAAGGCCATCATCAACGTCGCCAACATGGGCAAGTTCTCCAGCGACCGCACCATCGCCGAGTATGCGAAGACGATCTGGAATGCGGTGCCGGTAGACCCTGCCGCCTGAGTTAGGTCAGCGGTTGATCAAGCCGGTGAATTGGGATCGGTCTGGTAGGCCGGCAGCGCCTTGCCGCAGTGCATGCAGTAGCGGGCATCGGCTGCGTGGCCTTCGCTCAGGCACTCGTGGCAGGTGCGGGTGGTTGGGGGCTTGTAGGCGAAGCGCTGCGCCGTCAGTTCTGAAGTGACGATGCCGGTGGGCACCGCGAGCGTGCCCCAGCCGATCAGCATCATCAGCGATGAAATCAGGCGGCCGATGTCAGTCTTTGGCGTGATGTCACCGAAGCCGACCGTGGTCAGCGTGGTGATGGCCCAGTAGACACTGGTCGGCACACTGGTGAAGCCGTTGCCGGGCCCCTCGACCACATACATCAGCGAGCCCAGTACGATCACGATCATCATCACCACCGACAGGAAGACGAGGATCTTCCGCCGGCTGGCGTAGAGGGCCTGGCCGAGCATCTGGTACTCGCTGAACAGCGCCGACAACTTCATGATGCGGAAGACACGCAGCAGGCGCAGGATGCGCACATCGATCAGGGCGTGCGCTTCGGGCCAGAACATGGCCAACCAGGTTGGCAGCACGGCCAGCAGGTCGACGATGCCGTAGAAACTGAGCGCGTAGCGCCACGGTTTGCGGACGCAAGCAAGGCGCGCTGCATATTCGGCAGTGAACAGCAGGGTGAAGAACCATTCCAAGATATTCAGCGGCAGGCGTAGCCGTGCATTGATGGCCGCCACGCTGTCAGCCATCACCACTGTGATGCTGAGCAGGATGGCGGCGATCAGCCATTGATCAAAACGACGCCCGGCTTCCGTATCGGCCTCGAAGATGACGATATAGAGGCGGAGGCGCCAGCCTCCTTCCGGTTTTCCCAGATCTGCCGAAGTCAGCGCCATCTTGTCTAGTAGGCCTCCAGCTTGCCGCCTTCGAGATCCAGCGAGTGGCGCCAGAACTGATCGTCGCGGTCAAACAGGCGGTAGGTGCCGCGCGGCCCCCAGGAACCTGCCGGATACGTGTTGATGAACTCGCGTTCCATGGCCCAGACCTTGATGATGGGGTCGACCACGCGCCATGCATTCTCGACTTCGTCTATGCGCAGGAACAGCGAGTGGTCGCCTTCCATTGCATCGAGCAGTAGGCCTTCATAGGCGTCGATGTCGGCATCGTCATCCTTGCGATAGGTGGCATCCAGGCTCATGGTGCGGGTATGCAGGTCGAGGCCGGGTTCCTTGACCTGGAGCTCCAACTTCAGGCATTCATCGGGTTGTATGCCCAGCATCAGCCAGTTGGGCCGCCCGAACTCCTGACGCATATTGCGCAGAATATTCTGCGGCGGGTTCTTGAAGCGGATGCTGATGGCTGAGGCGCCTTCCGCCATGCGCTTGCCGGTGCGCAGATAGAAGGGCACGCCGCTCCAGCGCCAGTTGTCGACGAAGAGCTTCAAGGCGGCATAGGTTTCGGTGGTGCTGCCGGCCGGCACGCCTTGCTCTTCAAGGTAGCCGGGTACCGGCTTGCCATTGATGTTGCCGCTGGCGTACTGGCCGCGGAAGGCGTGCGCATGCACGGCATTCTGCGTGATCGGACGTATGGATTTGAGCACCTTGACCTTCTCGTCGCGCAGATGCTCGGCGGCCAGGCTCACCGGCGGTTCCATGGCAACGAGAGTCATCAACTGGAGCAGGTGACTCTGGATCATGTCGCGCAGGGCGCCGGCATTGTCGTAGTAATCGGCGCGGCCCTCGATGCCCAGCGTTTCCGAGTGCGTGATTTGCACGTGGTCGATGTAATGACGATTCCACAACGGCTCGAGCAGGATGTTGGCGAAGCGGAACACCATCACATTCTGCACCGTGCCCTTGCCGAGGTAGTGATCGATGCGGAAGACCTGTTTCTCCTCGAGATATTTCTCCAGGCCGCGCTGCAACGTCTGCGAGCTGATCAGGTCGTAGCCGAAGGGCTTCTCGATCACCACGCGGCGCCAGCCGCCGTTCTGCTGCAGCATGCCGGCATCACCCAGGCGTTCGATGATGAATGGAAATTCGGAGGGCCGTACCGCCATGTAGAACAGCACATTCGGCGGATAGATGCTCTCGTCGGCGAGCAGGGCCTTGAGGTCGTTATAGGCATCGGGATCGCCGGCCGCGTTGGCGTGGTACTGCTGGCGCGCGGTGAAGCGTTCAAGTGCCGCCTGGTCTATGCCCTGCGGATGTTTTTCGCGCAGGAACTCGTGCATCTTTTCTATCCATTGCTCGCGACTCCACTTGTCGAGGCCGGAGGCGAGGATGACCATGCGCTCGGGCAGGCGCCCCGCGCGTTCGAGTTGGAACAGGGCCGGGATGAGCTTGCGCCGCGACAGATTGCCGCCGGCGCCGAAGATGACTAGCGTGCACGGGTCGATCGGACTCATTTCTTGCTCCTCTGCGGCGTAACCTGAGTGTCGGCAGGCTGGGGCGCGGCCTTGTGACTGCTGGCGACGGCATCGGCGGGCGCATCCGGCGTCTTGACGTCCTCGCCCGGCACGGCGGCGGAGGCCGCCGGTGCCTTGGGCTTGTCGGAGGTGACGCCCGGATCGACCTTGCCGACCGGGACCTGCTGCCCCTCGCCGGCGGATTTGGCACCGGGCACCATGGCGACCGCGTGGCCGCCGAAGGCATTGCGCATCAAGGAGAGCAGGCGGTAGCTGTAGCCTTGTTCATCCTGACTGGCGAAGCGCATCTGCAGCGCCAGCGTCAGCACCGGTGCGGCGATGCCTTGCTCGATGGATTCGACCACGGTCCAGCGGCCTTCGCCAGAGTCCGGCACATAGGGCTTGATATGGTCGAGCTTCTGATCGCTCTTGAGTGCATCTGCGGTGAGGTCGAGCAGCCAGCTGCGCACCACGGAGGAGTGGCGCCACAGCTCGGTGATTTGCGCCAGATCGAGATTGAACTCTTCCTTGCCACGCATCAGGTCCAAACCTTCGGCGAAGGCCTGCATCATGCCGTACTCGATGCCGTTGTGAATCATCTTGGTGAAATGACCGGCACCGACCGGGCCGACATGCGCCCAGCCGGGCACGCCCTTGGGTGCGAGCGCTTCGAGGATGGGCTGCACCGTCTTGGCGACTTCGGGCGTGGCACCGACCATCAGGCAGTAGCCGTTCTCCAGGCCCCAGATGCCGCCCGAGGTGCCGGCGTCCATGAAGCCGATGCCCCGTTCGGCCAGCCAGGCGCCACGGCGCTGGCTTTCCTTGTAGTTGGAGTTGCCGCCGTCGATGATGATGTCGCCCTTGTCGAGCATGGGCGCAAGGGCGACGAGCTGGCTTTCGGTGGGCGATCCGCTCGGCAGCATCAACCAGATGATGCGCGGCGAGGGCAGTTTCGCTACGGCGTCGGCGACCGATTGCGCCGCCTGCATGCCGGACTCCTTGGCTAATTGCGCCACGGCGGCAGGGACATGATCGTAGCCGGTGACATCTATGCCATGCTGTCGCAGGCGGCGCACCATATTGCCGCCCATCTTGCCAAGTCCTATCATCGCTAGATGCATAACTTCGTACTCCAGAAAGTGAGTGCGCATGCCACCGACTGCCCGGCACCACCACGCGAGGAAAAATCGATTATGACTACTTTAAATCCAAATGCCGAAACGCAGCTATCCCAGTGGCATGTTTTTGCCAGCGTCGGAGAGCTCGAGGAGGCGGCGGTCGCGTACATACTGGCTGCTGCGAACACCGCGATCGTTGCGCATGGCGCGTTTCATCTTGTACTGGCTGGTGGCACCACGCCGCGCTATGTTTACGAGGTGCTGCGCGCCGAGCAGGCCGACTGGCGCAGGTGGCACATCTATTTCGGCGACGAGCGTTGCCTTCCGCCTCAGCATCCAGAGCGGAATAGCCGCATGGCCATGGTCTCCTGGCTTGCGCATGTGCCGATTCCTGCATTGCAGATCCATCCGATTCCTTCCGAACTGGGGGCAGAGGCGGCAGCTCGTGCCTACACCGAGGTGGTGAAAGAAGTGCCGCGCTTTGATCTGGTATTGCTCGGCTTGGGAGAAGACGGTCATACGGCGAGTTTGTTCCCCATGCATGCGTGGGAGCGTGCTGTTTCTTGGCCACCCGTGCTGCCAGTGCACGATGCGCCGAAGCCCCCGCCGGATCGCGTCAGCCTGAGTCTCGATCGCCTCAGCGCGACTGAGTCCGTGCTGTTCCTTGTCAGCGGCGCTGGCAAGGCCGGTGCCGTGCGTGACTGGAGGGCGGGGCTGGCCATTCCCGCCAGCCGGATCGTGGCGACCGGGGGCGTGGATATTTACCTGGATAACGAAGCTGCGGGCAGTTGAGTGCGGAATGAGGTGGCGCCGCTTCCTCGGTCTTGTTTATCAGGTCCGGGCAATATTCCTCCTTTTGGTGATAGTCACTGCCTATTCACCAAATGACAAAAGACAATTTTATTGAGCGAAAACTGTTCTCTATACTCGAATCTACCGATCTATACCCGTAGTTCAATTCGAGGAGAGTGCGCCATGAGCGAGTCAAAATGTCCGTTTCATCAAGTGTCCGGCGGCGGGACAAGCAATAAGGAATGGTGGCCGAATCAGTTGCGGTTGGAGCTCCTGAGCCAGCACTCGGAAAAGTCCAACCCTCTCGGTAAGAATTTCAACTACCGCGAAGAGTTCCAGAAACTCGATTACGCAGCGCTCAAGGCTGACCTCAACAAGCTGATGACCGACTCGCAGGATTGGTGGCCGGCTGACTTCGGCAACTATGCCGGCCTGATGATCCGCATGGCCTGGCACAGTGCAGGCACCTATCGCGTCGGCGATGGCCGTGGTGGCGCCGGACGCGGCCAGCAGCGTTTTGCGCCACTCAATTCGTGGCCCGACAACGTCAGTCTCGACAAGGCGCGTCGCCTGCTGTGGCCGATCAAGCAGAAGTACGGACAGAAGATTTCCTGGGCCGACCTGATAATCCTCGCCGGTAATGTGGCGCTGGAGAACGCCGGCTTCCGTACCTTCGGCTTTGCTGCGGGTCGTGAGGATGTATGGGAACCGGATCAGGACGTGTACTGGGGCCGTGAAACCACCTGGCTGGGCGGCGATGTACGCTATGCCCACGGGTCTGAAGGCGTGGACAAGGCCGGTGGCGTCCTGTCAGCAGACGACGATGCCGACGGCAAGGTGCACTCGCGCAAGCTGGAGAACCCGCTGGCTGCGGTGCAGATGGGCCTGATCTACGTGAACCCGGAAGGTCCCGACGGCAATCCGGATCCGCTGCTTGCCGCCTACGATATTCGCGATACCTTCGGCCGCATGGCGATGGACGACGAGGAAACCGTGGCGCTGATTGCAGGTGGCCATACGCTCGGCAAGACTCACGGTGCCGGTCCGGCCACCAACGTGGGTGTTGATGCAGAGGCTGCTCCGCTCGAGCAACAGGGTTTCGGCTGGGAGAACAAGTTCGGTTCCGGCAAGGGCAAGGACACCATCACCTCCGGTCTGGAAGTCACCTGGACCAGCACCCCGGCGCGCTGGAGCAATGACTTCTTCCAGTTCCTGTTCAAGTTCGAATGGGAGCTGACCAAGAGCCCGGCCGGGGCGCACCAGTGGGTGGCCAAGGGCGCGGATGCCATTATCCCTGGCCCGACGCCTGACTCGCCGCCGCGCAAGCCGACCATGCTGACCACCGATCTGGCGCTGCGCTTCGATCCGGCCTACGAAAAGATCTCACGCAAATTCCTCAATGATCCGCAAGCCTTCGCCGATGCCTATGCACGCGCCTGGTTCAAGCTGACCCACCGCGATCTCGGCCCCAAGGCCCGCTACATGGGTCCGGAAGTGCCGAAGGAAGATCTGCTCTGGCAGGATCCGTTGCCCGCACCGATCCACAAGCCGAGCGCAGCCGACATCGCCGACGTCAAGGCCAAGATCGCGGCTGCCGGCATTCCTGTCTCCGAGCTGGTGACGACGGCCTGGGCTTCGGCTTCCACCTTCCGTGGCGGCGACAAGCGCGGCGGCGCCAACGGTGCGCGCATTCGCCTGGCGCCGCAGAAGGACTGGCCGGTCAACCAGATCGCGGCCAAGGTGTTGCCCAAGCTGGAAGCCATCCAGAAGGCGAGTGGCAAGCTGTCGTTGGCTGACGTGATTGTGCTGGCCGGTGGCGTTGGCATCGAGATGGCCGCCAAGGCTGCGGGTAGCAGCGTCGAGGTGCCGTTCGCAGCGGGCCGTGTGGATGCCTCCGCCGAGCAGACCGATGTTGAATCGTTCGCCCACCTCGAGCCCTTTGCCGATGGTTTCCGCAACTATCTGAAGGCCCCGTCGGAAGTGCCGGCTGAGCATCTGCTGGTCGACAAGGCTCAGTTGCTCACGCTCACCGCGCCTGAAATGACGGCCTTGATCGGTGGTCTGCGCGTGCTCGGCGCCAACTACGATGGCAGCAAGCACGGTGTGCTGACCGCCAAGCCCGGCAGCCTGACGAATGATTTCTTCGTCAATCTGCTCGACATGGCGACCGAGTGGAAGCCGGCCGGCAGCAACTTCGAAGGTCGCGATCGCAAGACCGGCACCGTGAAGTGGACCGGTACACGTGTGGATCTGGTGTTCGGTTCCAACTCGGTGTTGCGCGCCCTGGCTGAGGTTTATGCCAGCGCCGATGGCAAGGACAAGTTCGTCAAGGACTTCGTCGCTGCCTGGACCAAGGTCATGAATCTGGATCGTTTTGATCTGGCGTAATGACTCGGGTTTGATCTGCTGGAAGTGAGGCTTACCGGGGAGAGTGTTCTCCGGTAAGCTTGAATCAGCCGGGGGAGCACCGCACGTGCGGCGTTCCCCCTTATTTTTTGGCAAGGAGTCTTGAATGATAGAAGCAGTGCGCACGCTGGTTGCCGGCAGCTGGCTGGAGGCCGCCAAGGCGCATGCGCGCGCTGCACCGGCGACGACCATCGGTCTCGCCGCAGCGATTCTGTTCGTGCTGTTGTTGCTGGTGCAGAGCATCAGTCGCATTGCCAGCGGTGAGATTGCCGACGCCTTTCTGCTCGCCATCATCGGCGGCACCGCCGGCTTTGTCGCCACTACAATCGGCGCCTTGCCGGCCCTCGGCTTGCGCAGCATTCCGCAGAAGCTGGAGGACAGCATGCTGGGCATGGCGGCCGGCATGATGTTGGCTGCGAGCGCGTTCTCCCTGATCCTGCCGGGCCTGGAGGCAGGCGAGCGCATTCTGGGAAGCGGGGGGCTTGCTGCCGGAACGGTGGTCTTCGGCATGGCGCTGGGCGTATTGCTGATGCTGGGGCTGGATCAATTCATTCCGCACGAGCATCCGGAAACCGGCCCCTGCGGGCCGGGTTACGAGCGCTGCAATCGCGTGTGGCTGTTTGTGCTGGCGATTGCGCTGCATAACCTGCCGGAGGGCATGGCCATCGGCGTGAGCTTTGCCGAAACCGACATGAGCGTCGGTGTTCCGCTGACGACGGCAATCGCCTTGCAGGATATTCCGGAAGGTCTCGCCGTGGCGCTGGCGCTGCGCGGCGCCGGACTGACGAATCTGCAGGCGGTGCTGGTGGCGGCGGCCAGCGGTCTGCTCGAGCCTTTGGGTGCCTTGCTCGGCGTCGGACTTTCATCCGGTATGGCGATTGCATATCCGGTCGGCCTGGGACTCGCTGCGGGTGCTATGCTCTTTGTTGTGTCGCACGAAGTAATTCCGGAGACGCATCGCAACGGTCACCAGACGGCAGCCACCATCGGGCTGATGATCGGGTTCGCCGTGATGATGACGCTGGATACGACATTGGGCTGATTTGCAACAAGACTGAAAGGAAACACAGTATGGCTATTGATATCGGTATCGCAGACAAGGATCGCAAGAAGATCGTCGCCGGCCTCTCGAAGATGCTGGCGGACAGCTACATCCTATATCTCAAGACCCACAATTTCCACTGGAACGTGACCGGACCGATGTTTAATTCGCTCCATGTCATGTTCATGGGCCAGTACACCGAACTGTGGAACGCGCTTGATCCCATCGCCGAGCGTATCCGTTCGCTTGGGCATCCGGCACCGGGTTCCTACAAGAAGTTCGTCAGCCTGTCCTCGATCAAGGAAGAAGAGGGCACGCCCACCGCCACCGAAATGATCAAACAGTTGATCGCCGGTCAGGAAGCCGTGGCGCGTACCGCCCGCGAAGCCTTCAAGATCGCCGATGCTGCCAACGACCAGCCGACGGCCGATCTGCTGACGCAGCGCATGGAGGTCCACGAGAAGAATGCGTGGATGCTGCGTTCGCTGCTGGAAAAAGGTTAATCGCTGTGTAGTGTTCCCAAGTTCCGGGAAAGCAAAAAGGGAGGCCGAGGCCTCCCTTTTTGTTTGATGTACGACATGCCGGCTTCCGCCACCCGCGTTTCGGCAACGCTCAGGTCGTCGGCTGACCCGGTAGGGTTTTGAACAGGAACCAGGCGCGTTCGACGTCGGCAATCCACACCAGACCGTCGCCGATCTGACCGGTCTGGCTCACCTGGGTGATGCACTCGACCAGGGCTTCCACAGCCTCGTCCGGCGCAACCATCTCGATGCGGATCTTGGGCGTGAAGTCGATCAGCTCCTCCTTGAGATTGCCCGGGTGATTGCGTGTGGGAGCACTGCAACCTTCCACCTTGGCGACGGTCATGCCGGGGAAGCCCGGTACTTGCATCAGCTTGTCACGCAAGGCGACAAGCTTGTTGGGGCGGATGATGGCTTTAATCTCTTTCATGCTTCGGCTTCCTTCTCATCGAACCAGCGATACAGCGTGGGCAACACGACCAGGGTCAGCAAAGTGGAGGTGATCAGGCCGCCGATCACCACGATGGCCAGCGGGCGTTGAACTTCCGAGCCGGGCCCGTCCGAGAACAGGAAGGGAATCAGGCCCAGCATGGCGACCGTGGCCGTCATCATGACCGGACGGAAACGCTGGCGCACGCCTTCGGTCACCGCTTCTCGAACCTTCATGCCTTCGTTACGCAGGCTGCGGATATAGGACACCAACACCACACCATTCAGCACGGCGATACCCCATAGCGCGATGAAGCCGACAGAAGCAGGCACCGACAGATACTCGCCGGACACGAACAGGCCGATGATGCCGCCCATCGAGGCGAAAGGCAACACGAGGATGATCAGCGAAGCCATGCGCACCGAGTTGAAGAGCAGGAACAGCAGGAAGAAGATCGCTGCGATAGTGGCCGGCACGATGATCATGAGGTGGCCCATGGCGCGCTCCATGTTCTGGAACTGGCCGCCCCACTCAAGGTAGTAGCCGTCGGGCAGCTTGACCTTCTTGCCTACCTTTTCCTGAAGTTCGGCAACGAAGCCGCCGAGGTCGCGACCCTTGACGTTCACACCGATAACGATGCGGCGCTTGCCGAATTCGCGGGAAATCTGCGCCGGCCCGTCGGAGACGTGAATATGGGCAACGTCGGCAAGACGGGCCTGTGCGCCGGTGCGCGATTCGAGCAGGATGTTGGAAATGGCATCGATATTGTTGCGGAAGTTCTCCGGCAGACGAACGACCGCACCGAAGCGTCGTTCACCTTCGAAAATCTCGGTCGCTTCCTTGCCGCCGACGGCGGTTTCGATTGCGTCGTTCACATCTGCCACGTTCAGACCGAGGCGGGCGATGGCCTGACGGTCGATCTCGATTTCCAGATACTGCTGACCGGAAATTTTTTCGAGACGCAAGTCCTGAGCGCCTTGCAGGGACATGGCGACCTTGGCGATCTGTCCGGCGACGCTGCGCAGTTCGTCGAGATCGTCACCGAAGACCTTGACTGCGATGTCGGAGCGGACGCCGGTCACCATTTCGGCGACACGCTGCGAAATCGGCTGCGCCATGGCGATCTGGATGCCGGGCAGGGTGGCCAGCTTTTCACGTATGGCTTCTGCGATATCGTCCTGGTCCCAGTCTTCCGGCCACTCGTCGCGATCCTTCAGGCTGACAATCGGTGAGGATTCATTGGTGCCCTGAGGGTCGGCCGGAGACTCGCCGCGACCGACGGTGGCGACGATGGACTTGACCCCCGGCACTTCCATGATCAGTTTGGACGCATACATTTCCATCTTGGCCGACTCTTCCAGGGAAATGTTGGGCACGCGGGTGATACCCGGCACGATGGAGCCTTCCTTCATTTCCGGAATAAAGGCGGTACCGAGGAAGGGAACCAGACACACGACACCGGCGAAAACACCGAGTGTGATCGTGACGGTCCTTCTTTCATTGCTCAGCGCTTTGTCCAGCAAGGGCATGAACTTGCCCTTCATGAGGCGGATGAGCTTGGTGTCATGGTCGCCGTGGTGAGCCGGCGGCTTGAGCAGGTAGGAAGACAGCACCGGCGAGAGAACCAGCGACAGCAGGAGCGAAATGGCCAGTGCAATCGCGATGGTATAGGCGAGCGGGGCAAACATCTTGCCTTCCATCCCTTCCAACGTCATCAGCGGCAGGAACACCAGAATGATGATGCCGACGCCGAAGACGACGGGCGTCGCGACTTCAGTTACCGCGCGCAGGATGATGCGAATCGGCCTTTCACCCTCGTTCTCGGGGTTGCCCAACTGGGCATAGGCGTTCTCCACCATCACCACCGAACCGTCAACCATCAGGCCGATAGCGATGGCGAGACCGCCCAGAGACATGAGGTTGGCCGAGATGCCCAGCTTGTTCATGCAGAAGAAGGTGAGCAGAGGCGTCAGGATCAGCGTGGCGACCACGATCAGCGAGGAGCGTACATCGCCGAGGAAGAGGAAGAGCACGATGACGACGAACACCACGCCTTCAAGCAGCACCTTGGTAACGGTCCACAATGCGGCGTCGACAAGTTCGGAGCGGTCGTAGAACGACACGACTTGGAGTCCGCCCGGCAACATGCCCTTGTCATTGATATCGTTCACACGCGACTTGATGCGGTCGACGATTTCCTTGGCATTGCCGCCGGCCAGCATCATGACGATGGCGCCGACGGATTCGGTCTTGCCGTCCTTCATCATGACGCCGGCACGGACAGCCTGGCCGAGGGTGACATTGGCGACGTCGCGCAGATAGACCGGGGTGCCGTCGCGCTCCTTGATCACAATCTGGCGCAGGTCTTCGACATCATGCACGAGGCCAATGCCGCGAATCAGGTACTGCTCAGAGTACTGCGGCAGGATGCCGCCGCTGGAGTTTGCATTGTTACGGGCGACGGCCTGATAGACATCGTTGAGAGGGATCTTGTAGTGGCGCAGGCGGTCCGGGTCGACGAGCACCTGATACTGCTTTTCGTAACCGCCCATGGAGTTGATTTCGGCCACACCGGGAATAGAGCGCAGCATGGGACGCAGCACCCAGTCTTGCACGATGCGGCGTTGGGTCAGCTCTTCGACGCTGAGCTCGCGGCCTTTGTCGTCGGGATGTTCCAGTGTGTATTGATAGACTTCGCCGAGGCCTGTGGAGACCGGGCCCAGGACTGGGATGATGCCCGGCGGCAGGCGCGGCCCGACCTCGAGCATGCGCTCCATGACGAGCTGGCGTGCGAAATAGACGTCGGTCTTGTCTGTGAATACCAGGGTGATCAGCGACAGGCCCGGCTTGTTGAGCGAGCGCATTTCGGTCAGGCCGGGCAGGCCGGTCATGGCGATTTCAAGCGGAATGGTCGCAAAGCGCTCGATTTCTTCCGGCGAGCGACCGGGAACCTCGGTTGCGATCTGCACTTGGATGTTGGTGACATCGGGGAAGGCATCCACCGACAGCGACCGTGTGGCGAGCAGGCCGACGACAAGCGCGACAAGCGAAAGGACAACAACAATCAGGCGCTGCTGGAGCGCCCCTCGGATCAGCGACTCGATCATTACTCGGCCTCTTCGCTGTTGCGCTGGTTGTTCAGATGGAAGGCACCTTCGACGACGATCTGTTCACCGGCCTTGAGGCCGTCAAGCACGACGCGGCTGCCATTTGATGATGGGCCGAGCTTGACGCGCGTCAGGCGGAACTGGTGGTCGGGCAGAACAAGGAAGACGTAGTCAGAGTCGTTTTCGCGAACCACGGCGGAGTGGGGCACGACCAGGCGCTCGGTAGGCGCAGACTCGATCAGCATGGAGGCAAGCATGGCCGGCTTGAGACGGCCGTCCTTGTTGTCCAGCTCGGTGCGGACCAGCACAGTGCGGGTTTCCGGATTGATGGTCTGGCCCACGTAAATCAGTTTGCCCACTAGTTTCTCGTTGGCCAGCGCAGGCACTTCGATCTGCACCGATTGCCCCTCCTGAACTTGGCTGACCTGTTGTTCGGGTACTTGGGCAACGGCCCAGACACGCGAGAGTTCGGCGACCACGAAGAGGTTGTCGGCCGGTTGTACAACCTGGCCGGCGGCCACCTTGCGTTCGACCACGACACCCTTGATCGAGGAAATGACGGGTGCGACCGAGTCGATGGCGCCGGTCTTGCCGAGCTGGTCGATACTGCTTTGCGGCAAGCCAAGCACGCGCAATTGGTCGCGGGCGGCCCGGGTTTCGGCGCTGGAGATCTCGAACTCATTGGTGCGGCGTTGCAGTTCGGCATCGCTGATGACATCGGTGGCAAACAGCGACTGGGCGCGCTCGACATTGCGGCGATGCAGCTCCATCTGCGATTTGGCCTTGAGATAGGCGAGTTGTGCGGTGGACAGTTCATTGCTGTGCAGACGCGCGAGCACTTCACCCTTATTGACGTTCTGGCCGAGCATTGCATGCAGATCGGTGACGCGACCATTGACGCTGGAGCCTATGCGCGCAAGGCGCTGCTCGTCGAAGTCGATGCGGCCGGCGACGCGGATGGTGTCGCTGATGGGCGCGGTATGGGCCGTATCGATCTTGATTCTGCTAAGCAGCGCGTCGGAGGCCGTCACCACCATGGGATCGGGTTTTTCTTCATTCTCCGGTTGGTCGCTCTTCTTGTTGCAGGCACCGAGGGCGGCGATCAGCAAGAGTGGCAGCAAGGATTTGAACAGGGGGTGTGGATGCCGGTTCGCAGTCATGGATAGGTCAGCTAGGGTAAGGTCGATTAATTCGGGGATGCGGTCGTCGGTGCTGCTGCGGACGCCGTGCTGGCGCGGAGGCGTTCGACCTCGGTCCAGATCGCAGCAGCTTCGTAGCGGGCGCTGATGAGCTCGTTGCGCGCCGCGCGATAGACGCGTTGCGAGTCAAGCACTTCGAGAATGCCGCGCTCGCCGAAGCGATACGCATGCTCGGCGATGCGTACGGCATTTTCAGCCTGGCGCACGATGCCGGACTCAAGCGCGGTCACCTGGGCCTGGGCGATCTGATATTGCTCGTAGGCGATTTCGATGCTGCGATCGAGCGAGAACTCGTAATGATTAAGCTCGTTGCGGGCGCGGCTCAGGTTGGCCTTGGCCTCGTCAATCGGGCCGCCGCGCCAGTCCCAGATGGGGATGGTCATGACCACACCGACGCGGGAGGTGCTGAGTTCGGGGTCATTTTCCTTGCTGCCGCGCAACGCCACGGTGGGCCAGCGCTTGGCACGTTCGTG
The DNA here is from genome assembly GCA_035565355.1 of Rhodocyclaceae bacterium. GTDB lineage: Bacteria > Pseudomonadota > Gammaproteobacteria > Burkholderiales > Rhodocyclaceae. The sequence goes on along the minus strand of DATMSM010000003.1, from coordinate 16,992 downwards.
ATCGAGTTGCCGCGAGGCCTTTTGCTCCTCGGCGCGGGCCCGCAGCAGATCCGGATTGACCTTCTTGACCTCGGCGCGCAGGCTGTCGATATCGCTGATATCGAGCGCGTCCTGCAGCTTGCCGAGGAGTGTGAAGTTCGGCGGCAGGCTCGGTCCGATCAGGGCACGCAGGGCAGCACGTGCCTGATTGACGCGCAGTTCGGCCGTATAGGCATTCTTCTGCGAGTTAAGCATTTCCGCCTCGGCCCGAATCAGTTCGAAACGCGGCGCTTCGCCCGTCTCGACGCGCAAGGCGATACGGTCGCGTATCCCTTCCATGGTGTTCTGGTCTTCGAGCGCCGCCTTGTGCTCGGCGATGCGGCGCAATACCTCAAAGTAACGCAGGCGGATGCGGGAGATGATGTCCGCCTCCATGCCACGCCCCAGCGCGGTCGCCGATTCGAGACCGGCTTCAGCGGCGCCTATGCGCGCCATTCGTGTCCACGGCATGTCCAGCGGCTGGGTCAGCGTGTATTGCTCGACGTCGCCGGGGACCCCCGAAATCTGACGTCGGCTGCTGCTGCCCTTCTGGTATTCGATTTCCGGGTTAGGGATGGCCCGCGCCGTGCGGACGGCGGCTGAAGCGGCCTCAACCTGGTTGCGGGCGGCCTGAATGTTGCTGCTGTTAGCCCGGGCTAGCTCTTCGAGCTGCTCGCGGCTATATGCGGGAGGCTGCGCTGAGGCAAAGGCCGAGGCCAGCAGGGTGGAGGTGAGAAGAAGGGCAAGGCGCGTACATTTTGGATTCATGTATTTTTGTTGAGCAAAAAGCAGACCATCTGAAAGACGGATGGGGTTCCCCGGTAAAAGGTGTGGGACCTTTGCCGATTTTGAAAGTTCCATGCAAGCTTTCTATTCTTTCATGCTGCGTTGCAGCAATCTTGACAAGGCTTAGATGAGCATGGAAGCGGCGAGGAAAACTTCCGATAAGGCAATCGCTTGGCGGAATTATAGTGGTATATGCGCCAACTTCTGGCGGAGTTTTGGTGGTTACGCACCGAGTTGGTGCGTCAGTTTTCTGTCAAGGTGGGCAAATCTGCAGGGCGGCAATTGACATAAAAGAAGGCCTGATCGAATGGAGGGAACGGCCTGGTCGGCCCGGCCAAATAAAAAAGCCCGTCGAAACGGGCTTTTGGGGGCACCTGAAAGAACGAGTTATTTGTAGACGCCGCAGCCCACGATCATGTCGCCGACGCGGCGAATGTAGGAGGTCTTGCTTTCGACCTCGCCGGACTCCGGGTTCTTGAACATATAGTCCTGCCAGCCGCTGCCTGCGCTCTTGGCGATTTCGATGCGCTCCTGAATGAAGTGCTTACCATGCGCGTCGGTGGCAGAGAGCATGCCCTTGCCGATCAGGGCGGGATTGCCGCCGTGGGCGAGGACGGTGCCATCCATGCCGTATACAAAGATGTAGAGGTCGCGGATGACAAACTCGCCGTGCGGATCGTTGATCTTGGCGAAGGCGCCTTGGCGGCCGCTGGATTCGATCACGCCACAGGCGCGTTCAACCAGGGTCTTTGCGTCGTTCGCAGTGCCGCCGGAGAAGGCGCTGATGGCTTGCTTGAGGGCGGCCGCCGTCTTGTCGAGATGATTGGCCTCGGCGGAGATCTGCTCCAGGCTGGCGCTGTTTTCCTGCGTCATGACCGAGATACGCTCGACATTGTTGGCGATGTCGGTGCTGGCAATGCTCTGTTCGCTGACCGCGTTGGCGATCTCGTGCACCATGTGCACGGCTTCCTGGGCGCCTTGGTTGATGTCATCAAGTGCGGTGCCGGCCTTTTGCGCCAGCGCCACGCCTTGCTGCACCTGGTTCACGCCAGCAGTCATGCTTCCCGCTGCCGTCTGCATATTGTTCTGGATGGTCGAGATCATGCCGCTGATCTCATTGGTGGCGCCCGCCGTGCGTTCAGCCAGCTTGCGCACCTCGTCGGCGACCACGGCGAAGCCGCGGCCCTGTTCGCCGGCGCGTGCGGCTTCGATGGCGGCATTCAGGGCGAGCAGGTTGGTCTGGTCGGCGATGTCCTTGATGACCTGAACGATGCTGCTAATTTCTTCGGTGCGGCGGCCCAGTTCGTTGACCTGTTCCGAAGAGGTCTTGAAGGACTCGGCAATACGCTGCATTTCCGCGGAAGCCTCGCGCACCACGCTGGCGCCTTCGTCGGAAAGTTGCGAGGCCTTACGCGATACGGATTCAGTGTCCGAGGCCTGGGTCGCCACGAGGTTGATGCTGGTGGTCACCTGCTCAACCGCGGCGGCCACGCTGGCGGCGGCGTCGCTCTGTTTCTGCGAGCTTTCTGCAATCTGGCTGGTTTGCGTGGACAGCTTGGCGACCGCGTCGGAGACCGAGTTAGCCTGGCCCGACACGTCGGCGATCATGCGCTTGATGTCCTTGGCCATGCTGTTGAAGGCATTGGCTGTGGCGCCGAACTCGTCCTTGGTCTGCAGTTGGGCGCGCGCGGAGAGGTCGCCTTTGGCGAAACGCGCGATGGCCGTACCGAGAATCTTGGTGCTGTTTACCAGCGACAGATAGAAGCTGATGAAAAGATAGGCGCCGGAGGCGGCGATCAGCATGCACACCCAAAGCGTATAGAAGGCCCAGTCGGGCAACTGGATTTCGCCGGTCAGATTGACATAGGCGATGGAGGCGAGCGCGGTAAATGGAAAACCCAGTAATACTGTCAGAAACAGAAATTTCTGGCCCAGACTGAGGGCGTCCAGGAACTGGCGTGCGGGTTTGAACAAGACTTCCATGGGCTCTCCATCCTCTCAGAGACGCACCAGCATCGTTGAGATGCCGGGCGACGATTCTTGATTATGCTTGTCGGCGGACCCTAGGGTCCGCCGATTAGGTGCGCTTATTCCTGCGCTTTTTCATTCTAACGGGCAAGCCATCTAACTTGTCGTTATTTATGGAAAAAATGAACCGCCACTGTTGCGTGAATGAGCCTGCTTATATAGAAACTGTATCAGCCAATTCGCGGAATTCTGAAATCTGGTCAAAGTTCATGTAGCGATAAATATCGCCTGCTTTCTCATTCACGATATTGACCTGAGTCAGGTATTCCGCCTTTGTCGGGATGCGACCGAGCAGGGCGCATACCGCCGCCAGTTCGGCCGAGGCCAGGTAGACGCGGGTATCGATGCCGAGCCGGTTGGGGAAGTTGCGCGTCGAGGTGGATACCGCCGTTGCACCCTTCCTCATCTGTGCCTGGTTGCCCATGCACAGGGAGCAGCCGGGCATTTCCATGCGCGCGCCCGACTTGCCGAGCACCGAGTAGTAGCCTTCCTCATTGAGGATCATGGCATCCATCTTGGTCGGCGGGGCGATCCACAGACGGGTCGGAATGTCGCTCTTGCCGTCCAGTACCTTGCCGGCGGCGCGGAAGTGGCCGATATTGGTCATGCAGGAACCGATGAAGACTTCGTCGATCTTCTCGCCGGTGACGTCGGACAGGGTCTTGATGTCATCCGGGTCGTTCGGACAGGCCAGCAGCGGCTCGTGTATCTCGGCCAGGTCGATCTCGATCACGGCGGCGTACTCCGCGTCCTTGTCAGCCTCAAGCAGCAGGGGTTTGGCGACGAAATCCTGCATGGCCTTGATGCGGCGGGCCAGCGTGCGCGCATCTTCGTAACCTTCGGCGATCATCCACTTCATCAGCGTGATGTTCGAGTTGAGGTACTCGATGATGGGTTCCTTGTCGAGCTTGACCGTGCAGCCGGCGGCCGAGCGTTCGGCCGAGGCGTCGGAGAACTCGAAGGCCTGCTCGATCTTGAGTTTGGGCAGGCCTTCGATTTCGAGAATGCGGCCAGAGAAGACATTCTTCTTGCCCTTCTTCTCGACCGTCAGCAGGCCCTGCTTGATGGCGTAGTAGGGGATGGCATTGACCAGGTCGCGCAGGGTCACGCCCGGTTGCATTTCACCCTTGAAGCGGACCAGCACCGATTCCGGCATGTCCAGCGGCATGACGCCGGTGGCGGCGGCGAAGGCGACCAGGCCCGAGCCGGCCGGGAAGGAAATGCCGATCGGGAAGCGCGTGTGCGAATCGCCGCCGGTACCGACGGTGTCCGGCAGCAGGAAGCGGTTCAGCCAGGAGTGGATGATGCCGTCACCGGGCTTGAGCGAGATACCGCCGCGCGCCGTCATGAAGGAAGGCAGGGTGCGGTGGGTCTTGATGTCGACCAGCTTCGGATAAGCGGCGGTGTGGCAGAAGGACTGCATCACCAGGTCGGCGGAGAAGCCGAGGCAGGCGAGATCCTTGAGTTCGTCGCGGGTCATCGGGCCGGTGGTGTCCTGCGAGCCGACCGAAGTCATGCGCGGTTCGCAATAGGTGCCCGGGCGGATGCCTTGATTCTCCGGCAGGCCGCAGGCGCGGCCGACCATCTTCTGTGCCAGGGTAAAGCCGCGGCCGCTGTCGACCGGTGCCTTGGGCAGACGGAACAGGGTGGAGGCGGGCAGGTTGAGGGCCTCGCGCGCTTTTGCAGTCAAGCCGCGGCCGATGATCAGGTTGATGCGGCCACCGGCGCGTACTTCATCGAGCAGCACGTCGGACTTGTAGCTGAAGGTGGACACGACCTGGCCGTTCTTCTCGACCTTGCCGGCTAGCGGGAAGATGTCGATGACATCGCCCATATGAATGTTGGCGACATCGCACTCGATCGGCAGGGCACCTGCGTCTTCCTGGGTGTTGAAGAAGATGGGCGCGATCTTGCCGCCCAGGCAGAAGCCGCCGAAACGCTTGTTGGGAACGTAGGGGATATCGTCGCCGGTCCACCACAGCACGGAATTGGTCGCCGACTTGCGCGAGGAGCCGGTACCGACCACGTCGCCGACATAGGCGATGGGGTGGCCCTTCTGCTTGAGGGCTTCGATGAACTTGATCGGGCCGACTTCGCCCGGCTTGTCCGGGGTGATGCCATCGCGCGGATTCTTGAGCATGGCCAGCGCATGCAGCGGAATGTCCGGGCGGCTCCAGGCGTCGGGTGCCGGTGAGAGGTCGTCGGTATTGGTTTCGCCGCTGACCTTGAACACGGTCACGGTGATCTTCTCGGCGAGCGCAGGCTTGCTGGTGAACCACTCGGCATCGGCCCAGGATTGCATCACCGCCTTGGCATTGGCGCTGCCGGCCTTGGCCAGCTCGGCCACGTCGTGGAAGTAGTCGAACATCAGCAGGGTGTGCTTGAGCGCGTGCGCGGCGACGGCGCCGACTTCAGCATCGTCGAGCACATCGATCAGCGGCTTGACGTTATAGCCGCCGAGCATGGTGCCCAGCAGTTCGGTCGCCTTGGCGCGCGAGATCAGGCTGTTCTTCTCCTCGCCCTTGGCGATGGCAGCGAGGAACTTGGCCTTGAGTTCGGCAGCATCATCCACGCCGGCCGGAATGCGCCAGGTGATGAGTTCGACCAGCTCCCTGCCGTCCTGGCCGGCAGGGTTCTTGAGCAGCTCGATGAGTGCGGCGGTCTGCTGCTTGGAGAGCGGCAGCGGCGGGATACCGAGCGCGGCGCGTTCGGCGACATGTTGGCGATAGGCTTCGAGCATGATGAACTCCTGGGGTATTTCCGGGGATAGTCGTTATTCGTTGAAGAAACGCTGCTGGGCCGGTGGCGGCAGATCCATGCCGGTGGCATGGGCGCGCTGCAGCAACTGCCAGTAGTAACGGAATGAGGCGCGGTCGTGGAGCTTGCCGGCGTGCTGGATCGGGCCCCAGTCGGCATCCTGGGCGGCACAGATGATTTCGCTGGCCATCTCGACTTCAGAGTAGTCGGGTTGCATGGCTTCGACAATGGCGCGGATCTGGTTGGGATGGATGCTCCACATGCGCAGATAGCCGAATTCGCGCTTGGCGCGTTCGGCATCATTGCCGACTACGTTGGCATCGCGGATTTCGGTGGTCACATTATGGGCCGGCACGACAGCGTTGCCGAGGGCGGCCGCCGCGATTTCCAGCTTGGCGCGCGCCATCAGCGGATGGTCGAACTGGCCGGGCGAAACCATGGCGCTGCCGGGCACGGCGCCATGGTGGCTGCTGACGAAGTCCATGATGCCGAAATCCAGACTTTCGACCTGGGGCAGGGCAGCGATTTCCCAGGCATTGCGTACGGCGGCATGGGTTTCGATCAGCACATGCACCGGAATGCGGCGTGCGATGCCGGCGCGGTCGCAGACGGCGTTGATATGATCGAGCTGCGTTTGCACATCGGCAGCCGTCTCGGGCTTGGGCAGGACCAGATAAGCGAGGCGCGCACCGGCGCGGCTGACCACGATATCCACATCATCACGCCAGTGCGGATGAGTCACATCGTGGATGCGCACACCGACACGGCCATAGCGATTCTCCGGCGCGTTCACGAAGTCGGCCACCATTTCGGCGTGCTCGCGCTCGCGCCCCGTCGCAGCGCCATCCTCGCAGTCGCAGGTGAGGTCAAAGATCGGCCCGGCCCGGGTGCTGGTTTCGACCTGCAGGGCGAGCGCCTTGCCGATCAGCTTGGCATTGCCGGCGTAATGCTCGCAGGCTGGGATGACGGGAAAGCGCTTGCTGCCTTCGACATACAGCACGTCATTCGGATGTGGTTTGCTCATGAATCATTACGATCAGCCCAGCAGATGCTTGATGCTGTTCATTTCCTCGGTGAGTTCTTTGGCTTCTATGTCCAGCTTTTCGCGGCTGTAGGTGTCGATCTCCAGGCCCGGCACGATCTTCCACTGGCCATTTTCGGTGGTCACGGGCATGCCGTAGATCAAACCCTTGGGTATGCCATAGGCGCCGTCGGAACAGACGCCCATGGTAATCCAGCGGCCCTTGCTGCCCAGTATCCAGTCCTGCATGTGGAAGATGGCGGCATTGGCGGCGGAGGCCGCCGACGACAGGCCGCGCGCCTCGATCACGGCAGCGCCGCGCTTGCCGATGGCTGGGATGTAGGTGTCGTGGTACCAGTTCTCGTCGATCATCTTGATGACGGGTTCGCCGTCCGCCGTGGCGTAGCGCAGGTCGGCATACATAGTCGGCGAATGGTTGCCCCAGACGAAAACCTTGTCGATGGCGGCGACGGGCTTGCCGAGATGCAGCGCCAGCTGTGAAACGGCACGATTGTGATCCAGTCGCAGCATGGCGGTGAAGTTTTCGCGCGGTAGATCCGGCGCGGAATTCATGGCGATGAGGGCATTGGTATTGGCCGGATTGCCGACCACCAGCACCTTGACGTTGCGCGCGGCGACTGCGTTCAAGGCCTGGCCCTGTACCGTGAAGATGGCGCCGTTGGCTTCGAGCAACTCCTTGCGCTCCATGCCCTTGGAGCGCGGCTTGGCGCCGACCAGGATGGCGATGTCAGCGTCCTTGAAGGCGACCATGGGGTCGTCGCTCTGGACGATCTCGCTCAGCAGGGGAAAGGCGCCGTCCTCTAGCTCCATGACTACGCCGCCGAGGGCGGGCAGGGAGGGGGTGGCTTCCAGCAGTTGCAAAATGACGGGCTGGTCGGGGCCTAGCATGTCGCCACTGGCAATGCGGAACAGCAGGGCATAGCCGATCTGACCGGCTGCGCCGGTAACGGCAACGCGAATCGGGGCTTTACTCATGGTGCGCCTCCTGCAGAACGATGTTGATTCGGGAATCCGTCCGGTGCTTGTGTCGAGCTTACCGTATGACGGGTGCCTGCCAGCATTGTAGAGGACTTACTCCTTTTCGTAAATAAATATCTTATGTCATATATAAGACATTAGCGTGTGGACGTAGTGAAAGTTTTGTGTTTTACTCAAGCCATGAGCAGTTCACCCACTTTCAGCCCGCTCTACCGCCAGATCAAGTCCCTGCTTGTGCAGGCGCTGGGTACCGGCGAGTGGCGCCCGGGTACGGCGATTCCCAGCGAAGCCGAGCTGGCGGGGCGCTTCGGCGTCAGCCAGGGGACGGTGCGCAAGGCTATCGACGAGCTGGCGGCGGACAAGATGTTGATCCGACGTCAGGGCAAGGGTACTTTTGTTGCAACGCACAACGATCCCCGCGAGTATTTCCGCTTTTTGCGACTGGTGCCGGACAACGGCGAGGTAGTGCCCGCGCGCAGCGTGCCGCTGGAGTGCTGGCGTGCCAAGGCGGGCGCCGAGCCTGCGCGCATGCTGGACCTGCCGCATGGCGCCCCCCTGATCGTGGTGCGGCGCGTACTGCAGTTCAATGGCCGCAATGTGGTCGGCGACGAAATCTATCTGCCGGAGGAAAGTTTCCGCGGCCTCGACATGGACATGCTGAAGGCCCACGACGGCTCACTCTACAGCTTGTTCGAAGCGCGCTTTGGCGTGCACATGATCCGCGCCCGCGAGAGCGTGCGGGCCGTGCTCGCCGACCGCGAGGGCGCGGCGCTGCTGAACGTCGAGGAGGGCAGCCCGCTGCTGTCGGTGGAGCGCATCAGCTACACCTACGGTGACCGGCCCATGGAGTGGCGCCGCGGCCTGTATTCGACGGTCGATCATTGCTATCTGAATGAGTTGAACTGAAATGCGCAAGTGCAGCTTCCTTCCCCGCATCCTTTCGCCTGACTCATCTCAGGGCGGGCGGTGCGGCGGCGCAGGGAGGCAGCTTCATATCCATGTAGCGAGAGGGAAAGTGCATGGCCGCGTCGCCTAGCAATCAGCCGATTCGTCGTTCCCGGCCCAAGTTTCTGGATCTGCTGGCGATCCGTCAGCCGCTGGCGGCCATCGTTTCCATCCTGCATCGCATCAGCGGGGCGCTGCTGTTTCTGGCCCTGCCGGCGCTGATTGCCATGTTCGGTCTTTCCCTGGAATCTCCTGCCGGCTTCGAGCGCGCCGGGCAATTGATGCTGCAACCGATGATAGGCATTCCGCTGTTCGGTCTGGCCTGGGCCTATCTGCACCATTTCTGCGCGGGCATCCGCTTCCTGCTGCTCGATATGCATATCGGCCTGGACAAGGTGGGGGCGCGCCGATCCGCCGTCGCCGTGCTGGCGATCAGCCTCGGCCTGACCGCGCTGCTGGCTGCCAAACTGCTGGAGGTGTTCTGAGATGCGTACCACTACCGGCGCCCATTACGGCCTCAGCGACTGGATCGTGCAGCGCATCACGGCCGTGGTCATGGCCATCTACACCCTGATCATCATGGTGGCTCTGCTGTGCGGGGTGGCGTCTTCGTACGAACGCTGGCATGCGTTTTTTTCCCTCGGGCTGATGCAGTTCCTCAGCTTCCTGTTCGCGGTATGCCTCTGCTATCACGCCTGGATCGGCATACGTGATATCTGGATGGACTATGTGAAGCCGGTCTGGGTGCGCCTGGCCCTGCATTCCCTGACGGTGTTGGCGCTGCTCGGCTATGCCGACTGGTGCCTTGAAATTCTGTGGAGACTTTGAACATGGCGGCATCGGTATCCGTACGCAAATTCGATGCGGTCATTGTCGGCGCCGGCGGCGCCGGCCTGCGCGCGGCCATCCAGTTGTCGGAAGCCGGCCTGCGCACGGCGGTCATCTCCAAGGTCTTCCCGACGCGCTCGCATACCGTTGCGGCACAGGGCGGTGTCGCCGCCTCGCTCGGCAACTCCGAGGAAGACCACTGGCACTGGCATATGTACGACACCGTCAAGGGTTCGGACTGGCTTGGTGATCAGGACGCGATCGAGTTCATGTGCCGCAAGGCCAATGAGGTGGTGATCGAGCTCGAGCACTACGGCATGCCCTTCGACCGCCTCGACAACGGCCGCATCTATCAGCGCCCTTTCGGCGGACACATGTCCAACTTCGGTGAAAAGCCGGTGGCGCGCTCCTGTGCCGCGGCCGATCGCACCGGTCATGCCATGCTGCATGCGCTCTACCAGCGCAACCTCAAGGTCAACACGCACTTCTTCACCGAATGGATGGCGCTGGACCTGATCCGCGATGCGGATGGCGACGTGCTGGGTGTGACCGCGCTGGAAATGGAAACCGGCGATGTGGTTGCCTTCCATGCCCGCGCCACCATCTTCGCCACCGGCGGTGCCGGGCGTATCTACCACTCCTCCACCAATGCCTTCATCAATACCGGCGACGGCCTAGGCATGGCGGCGCGCGCCGGCATCCCGCTTGAGGACATGGAGTTCTGGCAGTTCCATCCGACCGGCGTGGCCGGCGCCGGCGTGCTGATTACCGAAGGCGTGCGCGGCGAAGGCGGAATTCTGCGCAACAGCAGCGGCGAACGTTTCATGGAGCGCTACGCGCCGAACGCCAAGGATCTGGCCTCGCGCGATGTGGTTTCGCGCGCCATGGTTACCGAGATCAACGAAGGGCGCGGTTGCGGTCCGAACAAGGATTTCGTCCTGCTCGACATCACGCATTTGCAGCCCGAAGTCATCATGAAACGCCTGCCGGGCATACGCGAGATCTCGATCCGTTTTGCCGGTGTGGACCCCATTCTCGCGCCGATTCCGGTGGTGCCGACCTGTCACTTCCAGATGGGCGGCATTCCGATCAATTACCGTGGCCAGGTGGTGGCGCCGCGCAGCGGCAACCCGGATGTGGTGGTGCCCGGCTTCTACGCGGCCGGCGAGTGTTCCTGTTCCTCGGTGCACGGCGCCAATCGCCTCGGCACCAATTCGCTGCTGGAGTTGCTGGTGTTCGGCAAGTCGGCCGGCGAGACGGCGATCAACGATCTGCGCATGGGTCGGCGTGAGCACAAGCCTTTGCCCAAAGAGGCCATCGACAAGACCCTGGCACGCCTGGATAGGCTGGAAAACCAGAAGGACGGCAGTGATGTGCACGAGACGCGCTTGGCGCTGCAGCGTGTGATGCAGAAGCATGCCGGCGTGTTCCGCTTCAAGGACCTGCTGGAGGAGGGCGTGCATGAAATCATGGCGGTGGCCGAGCAGGTCAAGCGCACCCAGATCAAGGACAAGTCGCGCGTTTTCAACACGGCGCGCATCGAGGCACTGGAACTGGACAACCTGATCGAGGTGGCCAAGGCCACCATGGTCGGCGCCGCGGCGCGCAAGGAATCGCGCGGCTCGCATGTGCGCGACGACGCGCCGGATACGCCCGAGCATCCGGACGGCCGCAACGACCAGGATTGGCTCAAGCACACGCTCTGGTATTCGGAAGGCAATCGCCTCGACTACAAGCCGGTGCATATGGAACCGCTGACGGTGGAGTCGATTCCGCCGAAGAAGCGGGCTTACTAAAGTAAGCCCTATGAATACAAAGACTATCCCCCCCGGCCCCCCTTTCCACGAAAGGGGTGTGACTTTGGTTCGCGGGCTTTGCCCGCTCCAAACTTTTATTGTCTGGGTTGCTTCAAAGGAGATGGTGTCATGACCACCCGCACCGTTCAATTCCGCATCTACCGCTACGATCCCGACAAGGACGCCAAGCCGTGGATGCAGGATATTTCGCTGGAGATTGAGGAGACCGATCACAAGCTGCTCGACGTCATCGTCAAGCTGAAGGCCAAGGACGACAGCATCTCCTTCCGCCGCTCCTGTCGCGAAGGCGTGTGCGGCTCCGATGCGATGAATATCAACGGCAAGAACGGCCTGGCCTGTCTGACCGATATCGAGAGCCTCAAGCAGCCCATCGTGCTGCGGCCACTGCCGGGCCTGCCGGTGATTCGCGACCTGATCGTGGATATGACGCAGTTCTTTGCGCAATACCATTCGATCAAGCCTTACCTGGTCAACCACGACCCACTGCCGGAGCGCGAGCGCCTGCAGTCGCCGGAGGACCGCGACGAACTCGACGGCCTCTACGAGTGCATTCTGTGCGCCTGCTGTTCGACCGCCTGTCCCTCCTTCTGGTGGAATCCGGACAAATTCGTCGGCCCGGCCGGCCTGCTGGCGGCCTACCGTTTCATCGCCGATACCCGCGACCAGGCGACCAATGAGCGGCTCGACAATCTTGAAGATCCCTACCGCCTGTTTCGTTGCCACACCATCATGAATTGCGTCGATGCCTGCCCCAAGGGCCTGAATCCGACCAAGGCGATTGGCAAGATCAAGGCGATGATGATGCGGCGGGCGGTGTGATGGATATGACCGAGCAGGAGCGTATTCGCGATGACAGGCTGCGCTGGCATTGTCGCCGCGCACTGCTTGAGCTCGACATCGTGCTGTCGCGTTTCTGGGCGGCACAGGGCGGCCAGCCGCTGTCTGAAGACGCGGCGCGCAGCATGGAACGGCTGCTCGCGCTGGAGGATCATCCGCTGTGGGACCTGGTCAGCGGCCGTGAAGAAATATCGGGAATGTGCGAAAGCGATACGAGGTTTCTTGCGCATTTGCGCAGCTTGTGAAGGGTTTCGGGCTGAACGGCAGCCGGGAGGCGGCGATACGGCCCTGTTAGAATCGAGCGTTTCGCTCCGTGGTCTGCGTCAGACCCCGGGATAAAGAATTGAATCGGACGGAAAGGAAGCTGTATATGACAACCAACCGCAACGTGACGTTCAAACTGGACGGGAAGGAGCATGAATTCCCGCTCATGACAGGAACGCACGGTAACGATGTCATCGACATTCGCACCCTTGGCGCCAAGGCGGGCGTGTATACCTATGACTCGGGTTTCCTCTCGACGGCCAGCTGTCAGTCCAGCATTACCTATATCGACGGCGACAAGGGCGAGCTGCTCTATCGCGGCTATCCGATCGAGCAACTGGCGGAGAAGTGCAACTTCCTCGAAGTCGCTTATCTGCTGAAGAACGGCGAGCTGCCGAATGTGGAGCAGAAGAGCAAGTTCGAGAGCACCATCAAGTCACACACCATGGTGCATGAGCAACTGGTCAAGTTCTTCCTAGGCTTCCGCCGTGATGCCCATCCCATGGCCGTCATGGTCGGCGTGGTCGGCGCCTTGTCGGCCTTCTACCATGAAGCCATGGACAACTCGGATGCCGAGCATCGCAGCATCAACTTCAATCGCATCGTCGCCAAGATGCCGACCATCGTGGCCATGGCCTACAAGTACAACGCCGGCCAGCCTTTCATGTATCCGCGCAACGATCTCGACTACACCGCCAACTTCATGCACATGATGTTCGGCACGCCGTGCGAGACCTACCAGCCCAACCCGGTGCTGGTGCATGCGCTCGACACCATCTTCACGCTGCATGCCGATCACGAGCAGAACGCCTCGACCTCGACCGTGCGCCTGGCCGGCTCCTCCGGTGCCAATCCCTTCGCCTGCATCTCGGCCGGCATCGCCTGCCTGTGGGGCCCGGCACATGGCGGCGCCAACGAGGCCTGCCTCAACATGCTGGAGCAGATCGGCGACGTCTCGCGCGTGGGTGAATACATCGCTCGCGCCAAAGACAAGGACGATCCTTTCCGCCTGATGGGCTTTGGCCATCGCGTCTATAAGAACTTCGACCCGCGCGCCAAGCTCATGAGCAAGATATGCGCCGATGTGCTGCATGAACTGGGCCTGGGTAACGACCCCCTGTTCAAGCTGGCCCGCGAGCTGGAGCGCATCGCCCTGGAGGACGATTTCTTCGTCGAGCGCAAGCTGTATCCGAATGTCGATTTCTACTCGGGCATCGTTCAGCGCGCGCTGGGCATCCCGACCTCAATGTTCACCTGCATCTTCTCGCTGGCCCGCACCGTCGGCTGGATGACGCAGTGGGAGGAAATGCTGACCGATCCGGAATACAAGATTGGTCGCCCGCGTCAGCTGTACATCGGCGCCGCCCGCCGGAATGTGCCGGATGTGAGGTAACACGAAGGGGCGAGTGATCGCCCCTTGTCGTTTGGGCATTGCCGGATTGCAATGCCATGCAGGTGCTGTGTGCTTTGCGGAAATGAGGGGACACCATGTTGCAGATGCTTTCCAACTCCTACCTTTTCGGCGCCAATGCGCCGTTCATCGAGGAGCTGTATGAGGCCTATCTCGTCAATCCGGCGGCGATCGATCCGGCCTGGCGCGACTATTTCGACAAGCTGGCCAGCCTGCCGGGTGCCGGCAGCTACACCGGCCCGGATGTGCCGCATGCCCCCATCGTCGCCTCCTTCGCGCAGCGTGCGCGAGAGGGCGAACTGCACAGCCAGCCGCGCCCCGGCATTGCCGAGGATGGCAAGCAGCACGGCGTGTTCCGGCTGGTGTCGGCCTATCGCTTTCTCGGCAATCGCTGGGCGCAGATCGACCCCCTGAAGCGCGCCGAGCGCCCGAATATCGCCGAACTCGAGCCGTCCTTCTACGGCTTTACCGAGGCCGACCTCAGCCACAATTTCAGCGCCGGCTCCTTCGCCGGCGTGAGCGAGAACGCGACGCTGCGCGAGATCATCGACGGCCTGCGTCAGACCTATTGCGGCAGCATCGGGCTCGAGTACATGTATATCTCGGACGTGACGCAGAAGCGTTGGCTGCAGGCGCGCTTCGAACCGATCCGTTCGACGCCGACCTACACGCCCGAGCGCAAGCGGCATTTCCTGGAGCGGCTGACGGCCGCGGAAACCCTGGAGCGCTACCTGCATACCAAGTACGTCGGCCAGAAGCGCTTCTCGCTGGAGGGTAGCGAGTCCACCATCCTCGCGCTGGACGAGCTGATCCAGACGGCCGGCCAACTGGGCGTGCAGGAGATCGTCGTCGGCATGGCCCACCGCGGCCGCCTTAACGTCCTCGTCAACACCCTGGGCAAGGCACCCAAGGAGTTGTTCTCGGAATTCGAAGGCAAGCACGCCGAAGACCTGACCTCGGGCGACGTGAAGTACCACATGGGCTTCTCGTCGAACATTGCCACCATTGGCGGTCCGGTCCATCTTTCGCTGGCCTTCAACCCTTCGCATCTGGAAATCGTCAATCCGGTGGTCGAGGGCTCGGTCTATGCGCGCCAGCGCCGCCGCGGCGATAAGACCGGCGACAATGTGCTGCCGGTGCTGCTGCACGGTGATGCGGCCGTGGCCGGGCAGGGTGTCAATCAGGAAACCTTGAACTTCTCCAAGACGCGTGGCTACGGTGTCGGCGGCACCGTGCACATCATTGTGAACAACCAGATCGGCTTCACCACCTCCGATCCTCGCGACTACCGTTCCTCGACCTATTGCACCGATATCTTCAAGATGATCGAGGCGCCGATCTTCCATGTGAATGGCGACGACCCCGAGGCAGTTGCCTATGTGACGCAGGTGGCAATGGAGTTCAGGCAGGAGTTCAACACCGATGTGGTGATCGACCTGGTCTGCTTCCGTAAGCTCGGCCATAACGAGCAGGACGAGCCCATGGTGACTCAGCCCCTGATGTACAAGCGCATCCAGGCCCACCCGGGCACGCGCCAGCTTTACGCGGACAAGCTGCTCGGTCAGGGTGTTTGTGCAGAAGGCGAGCCGGAGCAGGTCATCAAGGATTATCGCGCCGCCCTGGATCGTGGCGAGCTGCTCTACAACCCGGTACTGACCAATCATCCGGTCACGTTGGCGATCGACTGGACGCCGTTTGTCGGCCAGAAGTACACCGATGAATGCAAGAGCGCGGTGCCGCTGCCCGAGCTGCAGCGCATGGCGCAGGCATTGACCAGCATCCCCGAGGATTTCACCCTGCACCCGCGCGTGCAGAAGGTCATCGACGACCGCCGCCTGATGGGCGATGGCAAGCTGCCATTGGACTGGGGCATGGGCGAGAACCTGGCCTATGCCACGCTGCTGATGCAGGGCTACGGCGTGCGCCTGTCGGGCGAGGATGTCGGGCGCGGCACCTTCTTCCATCGCCACGCGACCCTGCATGATCAGAATCGCGAGAAGTGGGATATAGGCAGCTACACTCCGCTGCAGCACATCGATGCCAAGCAGGCCCCTTTCATCGTGATCGATTCGGTGCTCTCGGAAGAGGCGGTGCTGGCCTTCGAGTACGGCTATTCGACCGCCTCGCCCAGCGAACTGACGATCTGGGAAGCGCAGTTCGGCGATTTCGCGAATGGCGCCCAGGTTGTCATCGACCAGTTCATCTCCTCGGGCGAAGCCAAGTGGGGCCGCTTGTCCGGCCTCACCCTGATGCTGCCGCACGGCTACGAAGGGCAGGGGCCGGAGCATTCCTCGGCGCGTATCGAGCGCTATATGAGCTTGTGCGCGGAAATGAACTGGCAAGTCTGTGTGCCTTCGACGCCGGCGCAGATTTTCCACCTGCTGCGCCGCCAGATGCTGCGCAAGCTGAGGAAGCCGCTCATCATCATCACGCCCAAGTCGCTGCTGCGTCACAAGGAAGCCGTTTCCAGCCTGGAAGAGCTGGCCAACGGCCAGTTCCGCACCGTGATCGGCGAGAGCGACGCGCTGGACGCAAAGAAGGTGACGCGCGTGGTGTTCTGTTCGGGCAAGGTCTACTACGAGTTGTTGGCGCACCGTCGCGAGCAGAAGATAGAGAACACCGCGATCGTCCGTATCGAACAGCTTTACCCCTTCCCCAACGATGCGATCCAGGCCGAGCTGATGAAGTGGCCGCAGGCCACCGAAATCGTCTGGTGTCAGGAAGAGCCGCGCAATCAGGGGGCCTGGTACTGGCTGGCTTCGCGCTATCACATTGCGCGCACCGTCACCAGCGGGCAGGAGCTCTTCCTCGTTGCGCGACCCGCCTCGGCTTCGCCGGCGGTGGGCTATTACGCCAAACATCATGCGCAGCAGAAGGCGGTCATCGAAGGGGCTTTCGGGCCGCTGGAACGAACGATGTGAAGATGGACAGTGTCCCAACAGTGAGTGCAGGCAAACAGGTTGACGGAGAAAAGACATGCTGATCGAAGTGAAAGTGCCGCAGTTGTCCGAATCGGTGGCCGAGGCCACCTTGGTGAGCTGGCACAAGCAGCCGGGCGAGCCGGTGGCGCGCGATGAAAACCTGATCGACATCGAGACCGACAAGGTCGTGCTTGAACTGCCGGCGCCCGGTGATGGCGTGCTGGTCAAGCTGCTCAAGGAAAACGGCGCGACCGTGACCTCGGGCGAGGTGATCGCGCATATCGATACCGAGGCGGCAGCCGGCAAGACAGCGGCTGCGCCGAAGAAGGCCGCCACTGGTGCAGCGCCCGCCGCAGCCCC
>DATMSM010000002.1:0-14561 GCA_035565355.1 Rhodocyclaceae bacterium | reverse complement strand
ATTTCCATGCGGGATTCCGGGATAGCGTGCAAAAAAGAGCTGGCCGCTATTATCCGGCTTTTCAGCTTCACCCCGCCGGGCAATCGTCGTCGCCTTGGAAATCGATAGCGCCAAATCAGCCGCAGATGACTGAGCACTGGGCCCTTGCTTGTTTTTCCCGTCACCGGCTTGCGCTGAATTGTTTCGTTCAATGTCAGCGAGCTGGACACGGGGGCGGCTTATCGTCGGCTCAGGTCAAAAACCCATCGACACTGATCCTTATGCTCGATCGCTGCTGAACCGCGCCCGGCGGGGCAAGTGGCGCGCCGAACAAGCAGGCCCCGCATCCTGAGTCCAGGGTTGTGTACGGCAACGAACAGACATCCCCCACAGCCACTGACACTCTACGCGCGTATCCCTGCCCTTGCCTTCATCGCAATGGCAGGGATGCCTTGCCCGTGTTTCTGAGGAAATCGCAGTATTTGCGCCACCGGCATGCAATCCGGCGGTGCTGCCAGTAGCCCGGGCACATGCCTTTTGTCGCAGCGAACTTTCAACCGATGTCACGCTATCGAAGCCGCTCAATATCTGAACAGCCTCTTCACGCTTGCAGCATTCACACAAGGAATACTCAATGAAAACCAAACTCGCACTCGCCGCCGCCCTGGCCAGCATGTTTGCCGCAGGCGCAGCCAACGCCCTGGTGATCGATGACTTTTCGGTCAGTCAGGCCGATATCCATCTGGATGGCCCCGCGCCGGTAAGCTCCCTCGGTAACATTCAACTCGGACCCAACCTCAACATGGTTGGCGGCGCCCGGCAAACCGATGTCAGCCTGAATCAGGGCGATCCGGTCTCCAATGCCAATGTCCGTGTCGTCGGTGGCGTTCTTGACGTCAACAATTCCGTCAGCGCCGATACCAGCATCACGCTGACGTGGAATAACAACGGCAGTGCTCTGGGTCTCGGCAACCTGAACATGTTTGACGGAGGCGGAACCGGAATCTTTCTGGCATTTCCGACGGCCATGGATCACGCCCTGTCACTGATCTTCAACATCACGGATTACGAGACGGCGACCACCGCATCAAGCTTCATTCTGTTTCCCGCCGGGGCACAGGGCCTGGACTTCTTCTTCGCCTTCAGCGACTTCAGCAATATCGCTGCACTTTCTTCGGCAGACTCCATCAGCATGATCCTGAGCTCAACCACACCGGGGCTGGACGCCAATCTCGACCTGATCGAAACACGTAACAGCGTGCCCGAACCCCTATCCCTGAGCCTCCTTGGTCTGGGTCTGGTCGGCATGACTGCAATGCGCCGCAAGAACAAGAATCCGGTTTAACTGCACCACCCCAAGGCAGCCCAGCTACCGCAGGGTTTGTCGATCACGGTGATCGACAAACCCTGCGCAGCTTCGATAAACTTGCCAATTCAGTACTGCCAGCAACACTGAACCAGCAGCGTTGTCTTGCTGGCAACATGTCATCAAGACAGACCAGAAATCCAGCCGTAGCTGGATTTCGTATTTTCGGATAAGCCAGCTATCACACACTGCCCTCGCCACTGAGGGCGCGGGCCAGAAAGCTGCGCTCCAGTTCTGCCGCAAGCCCCGGCTTGGAGAATAGGTAACCCTGGAATTCGGTGCAGCCGAGTCCGATGAGATGCTGGTACTGCGCATCGGTCTCCACCCCTTCAGCGACCACCTTGAGGCCCAGGCTGCGCGCCAGCGAAACGATGGCGGCGGCGATGCTGACATGGCTGGGACGCAGCGAGAGTTCGCGCACGAAGGACTTGTCCACCTTCAGCGTGTCGATGGGCAGGCGCTGCAGGTAGGCAAGCGAGGAATAGCCGGTACCGAAGTCGTCGATGGCGATACTGACACCGAGCGCACGCAGCTTGTGCAACTCGGTGACGAAACGATCGACATCGCGCATCACGGTGCTTTCGGTCAGCTCAAGCTCGACATACTCGCCGGGCAGGCCGCACTCCACGAGGATGCGTTCAACCATCTCGTGTACGCGCGAGTTATCAAAAAGCCGAGCTGAAAGATTCACCGCCATGTGAACGCCGGCCAGACCCTGTTCCCGCCATTGCGCCGCCTGACTGACTGCCGTGCGCAGCACGAACTCCGACAGCGGCTCGATGAGGCCGGTTTCCTCTGCAATCGGGATAAACTTGTCCGGCGGCACGACACCAAGGTCGCTGTTGAACCAGCGCACCAGGGCCTCGAATCCAGCAAGCTGTCCGTCTCTGTCCACCTTGGGCTGATAGGCAACGCGGATTTCATCGCGCTCCAGGGCGCGCCGCAAGCGCGTTTCCAGCACCATGCGCTCGGTGGCCTGAACGCCTAGCTTGCGCGTAAAGAACTGGTAGTTGCTCTTGCCCTGCGCCTTGGCCTGATACATGGCCGCATCGGCGCTCTTGATCAGATTGACCGCGGTTTCACCATCGCTGGGATACAGGCTGATGCCTATGCTGCAGGTGACAATAAGCTCCTGCATATTGCCTTCGTTACCGACATCGACAGGATGTGCGATCTCGACCAGTAGGCGGTCCAGCAGCTGGGCGATGGAGGCCGATTCGTAGTAGTTGTTGAGCACCAGGACGAACTCGTCGCCGCCGTAGCGCGAGACCGTGTCGGTTTCGCGCAGGCAGGACTTGAGACGGCGCGCAATCTCGACCAGCAGCCGGTCGCCGGCCTGGTGGCCGAGGCTGTCGTTGATGAACTTGAAGTTGTCGAGATCGATGAAGACGACAACCGCGAAATAACCGTAGCGGCGCGCATAGGCGATGGCCTGCTCAAGCCGGTCGATCAACAGGCCACGATTAGGCAGACCAGTCAGGGCATCGTGCGTGGCCTGGTATTCAAGCTCGGCCTCGTGACGACGACGCTCAGTGATGTTCTCCACCGTGCCTTCATAGTAGAGCAGCGTGCCTTCGCTATCGCGTACGGCATGCGCATTTTCGGAGATCCAGATGCGCGAGCCGTCACGACAGAACACTTCCGACTCGAAATCGCTGACGTAGCCGGCCGACTGTATCTGGCGGGCAAACTCGGCGCGCCGTTCAGACTGGACATAGAGCGAGGTGCCGATATCGGCGATACCCGCCATCAGGGCCTCAGGACTGTCGTAGCGATACAGTGCTGCAAGCGCCCGGTTAGCCGCCAGGTAGTGGCCATCCGTGGTGGTCTGGAACATGCCGATGGCGGAATTTTCGAAGATGCTGCGATAGCGCAGCTCCGCCTTGACGAGGCTGGACTGAGTGGAAACCCACTCAGTGATGTCCGAGACAAGCCCTTCGAGTACCAAGGCTCCGCTTTCGTCGATCACCGCAGCGCCGCGTTCGCGCACCCATTTGGTCGAGCCGTCTTTGCAGCAAATGCGGTATTCGAGCGTAAACGGCGCCTGCTCCACGATCGCAGCGTTGAGCATATTGCGCACACTCCCGCGGTCTTCGAGCTCAATGATCTCCTCGTACGAAATCACACGGTTGTGACAAAGCTCGTCGGCACTGTAGCCGGTCAGGTCCTTGCAGCCGTCACTGACCAGAAACATGGTCCAGTGCTTGTCGATGGCGCAACGATAGATCATGCCGTCCATGATCCGGAGCAGGTCGCCAAGCATGCGGTTGCTATCGATCGATCTCCAGCTCATACGTTCAGGGATGCGCGCCGCGGTCAGCAGGCTACGTCGAAGGGAGGGTGGCATATGTATTTACCTGTCATTCTTTGCCATGCGGAACATCCGCAGAGTTCTTCCATTCATCCAGTCCGCAGCCGGCCTGCGCCATCGCCGTTTCCAGTTGGCGACCGCATTCGCACAGCCACGCAAACACCGAATCAATGGCCTTGGTCGCCTCGGCAAAGTACGTCTCCGCATTCACCCCGATTTCGGGGCTGCCCAGCATATGGGTGCGCAGCATCAGCGTCAGGGAGCGCACCTGCTGCGCGGCGAATTCGCCCCGCCGGTCGGCGGCGCATGCTTGCGTGGTGAGTGACTCGGCGCGGGAGGCCAGAAACATGAGGCGTACGCGCAGCACCGCCGGACACCTGCCTTGGGCAGCCACCGCACTACCGGTGGCACGCGCCTGCCCCAGGGTCTCGGCCAGCTGTGGCAGACGATGCGTAAAGTTGCGCACCAAGCCTTCCGGCAATACATTGCTCGCCGGCTGCACGATACGCTCCTCGCTGGTAGCGCCCAGCCAGCCCAGCAGCACGGCAATCAGCTTGCTGTGGATGGCAAGGGTCTTTTCTATGCTGGAATCGGCCAACTCCGCGACCAGCAGCGACCAGTGCTGCCGCCACCTGGCCACTTCCGCCGGTGCCAGACAGGGGGGCACACTCCCTCCTGTCTCGATCGTGAGTTGCTGCAGCCTGTCGAACAGGGGCTCGATTTCGGCCCGCTTGTCCACCAGCCGTGCCGCAAAACCGGGATCGCCGGCCAGCCAGGCGCTACTCATGCCCCGGTGCTGCTGGATGTGCGCCACCAGTTCGAGCAGCACATTGCAGATGACGATGGCGGCCTGCGCCTCAGCCAGGCGCTCCCCGCCGGGACGACGGCGAGCGCGCGCCCAGTTGACGGCACGTTCCGCCAGGGACAGCAAATTGGTTCCGGTGCTTTGCGGGTGATTCATGCCAGCCTTATCCGGATGCTTGTATGGAGCTTAAACATTTTTCACTTTTAGCAAAGTCCATGCCGCCTGCCGCGGACCGCCACCACTGCACCATCTTGGTCGGCGGGCCCGGAATCCGCATTTTTTACGCCCCAGCCAGGTGCGCAACAATCCAAGCGCACCAGCGCGGTGCCCCAGGTTTAAGCGGGCTCTCCGGTATAATCCAGACTTTGAATCTGATACAGAAGCTGACCATGGAAGCAGAACGCATTAACGCCATCGGCAATCAAATCGCCGATCTCGCCCAGCGCGGCGCCGAACTCCGGAGGTATCTTTGACTTCGATGTCAAAGCGGAGAAACTCGAAGAACTGAATCAGGAAATGGCCGATCCCAAGATCTGGGAAGACGCCGAGCGCGCTCAGGCCCTGGGCAAGGAAAAGAAATCCCTGGAAAACGTCGTGCTCACGCTCGAAGGCGTATCGTCCTCGCTCGCCGACGCCCAGGATCTGTTCGACATGGCCAAGGACGAGGGTGACGACGACACGCTGGAAGCGGTCGCCGCCGATCTCGAGAGTGTTGAAGCAACAGTCGCCGGACTTGAGTTCCGCCGCATGTTCAATCAGCCGGCCGACCCCAATAACTGCTTTATCGACATTCAGGCCGGCGCCGGCGGCACCGAGGCCTGCGACTGGGCCAGCATTCTGCTGCGCCAGTACCTCAAGTACTGCGAGCGCAAAGGCTTCAAGACCGAGATCCTAGAAGAAACCGAAGGCGATGTGGCCGGCATACGCAGCGTTTCGCTGAAGGTCGAAGGCGAATACGCCTACGGCCTGCTGCGCACCGAAACCGGTGTGCACCGTCTGGTGCGCAAGAGCCCCTTCGACTCCTCGGGCGGCCGTCACACCTCGTTTGCCAGCTTGTATGTCTATCCGGAGATTGACGACTCTTTCGAGGTTGAAATCAATCCGGCCGACCTGCGCGTGGATACTTTCCGCGCCTCGGGCGCCGGCGGTCAGCACATCAACAAGACCGACTCGGCAATCCGCATCACCCACAACCCGACCGGCATCGTCGTGCAGTGTCAGAACGACCGTTCGCAGCACCGTAACCGCGCCGCCGCCATGGACATGCTGAAGTCCAAGCTCTACGAGCTGGAAATGCGCAATCGCCAGGTTGAGGCCGACAAGCTGGAAGCCGGCAAGACCGATGTGGGCTGGGGCCACCAGATTCGCTCCTATGTGCTCGACAACTCGCGCATCAAGGACTTGCGTACCAACGTCGAAATCGCCAATACCCAGAAGGTGCTGGACGGCGACCTCGATGCCTTTATCGAAGCCAGCTTGAAACAGGGCGTTTAAGTCTTACCTACTCTTAAGCCATGAACCAGCGCGTCATTCCGATCCGGGCAGGTGGAGTCAGCCTCCCCAGCGCCACCGGGCCCCTCGTGGGGCAGCCGGTGGATACGCTCGGCCGACCGATCCGTGACCTGCGCATCTCGGTGACTGACCGCTGCAACTTCCGCTGCAGCTACTGCATGCCGAAGACGGTGTTCAACCGCGACTTCAAGTTCATGCCGCACGACTCCCTGCTCACCTTCGAGGAGATCGAGCGGGTCGCCCGCATCTTCGTCGATCAGGGTGTGGAGAAGCTGCGCATCACCGGCGGCGAACCGCTGATGCGCAAGCACCTGGAACGTCTGATTGAGATGTTGGCCAAACTGCCGGTCGAACTGACGCTGACCACCAATGCCTCCTTGCTCGCCAGAAAGGCACAGAGCCTCAAGGATGCCGGTCTGCAGCGCGTCACGGTGTCGCTCGACGCCCTCGACGACGAAACCTTCAAGAAGATGAACGACATGGACTTCCCTGTGTCGGACGTGCTCGAAGGTATAGACGCCGCCGCCGCCGTGGGCCTTGGCCCGATCAAGGTCAATATGGTCGTCAAGAAAGGCGTGAACGAGCACGCCATCCTGCCCATGGTCCGCCACTTCAAGGGCAGCGGCCACATCGTACGTTTCATCGAGTACATGGACGTCGGCAGCAGCAACGGCTGGAAGATGGACGAAGTGCTGCCCTCGCGCGCCATTGTCGATCTGATCAATGCCGAGATGCCGATCGAACCGGCCAATCCCAACTACCGCGGCGAAGTCGCCAAGCGCTGGAAGTTCAAGGACGGCAGCGGCGAGATCGGCGTGATCTCCTCGGTCACCGAAGCCTTCTGCTCGACCTGCACCCGCCTGCGCCTATCGCCCGAAGGCAGCCTGTACACTTGCCTGTTCGCACAGCAGGGCCACGACATCCGCCAGTTGTTGCGCGGCGGCGCCGAGGACGAAACGCTGGCGCGCACCATCCAGGCCATCTGGCAGCAGCGCGGCGACCGCTATTCCGAGATTCGTACCGCCGAAACGGCGGCAGCGAAGAAGATCGAGATGAGCTACATCGGGGGCTGATATGGCACTCACCCCGAAGGACATCACCGGACTCATCCTCGCCGGCGGCCAGGGCAGCCGCATGGGCGGCAGCGACAAGGGCCTCGTGCTCTTCGACGACAAGCCCATGATCGTGCATGCCATCGAGCGCCTCGCGCCCCAGGTTGGCCCGCTGATCATCAATGCCAATCGCAACGTCGATATCTACACAGGCTTCGGCTTTCCCGTCGTGGCCGATGCCACCAACCCCCAGAACGAAGCCTTCGCCGGCCCCCTGGCCGGTCTGCTTGCCGGCCTGCGCGCGGCGACCACCGACTGGGTGCTGACCGTGCCCTGCGACTCTCCCAGCTTTCCGCTTGATCTGGCTCAGCGACTTCTCGCCGCACAAGCGGACAATGGCTGTGGCGATCTGTTCGTGGCGCAGACCCCGGTGCAAAGCCATCCGGTCTTCATGCTGGTCCACCGCGAGCTGACCGCCGTGCTGGAAGCCTTCCTCAATAGCGGTGAGCGCAAGATGGGTTTCTGGCAGAAGCAGAACGGCGCCACCTTTGTCGATTTTCCTGATGAGGCGGCCTTTGCCAACCTCAACACCCCCGAAGAACTGAATACCCTGGAGAGCAGCAAGTGACCGCCCCTAGCCTGTCCCAAGCCATTTCCTGTCAGAGCGATTACGACCCCAACGCCATGACCGTGCCCAAGGCACAGGAGTTCATCCTGTCGCTGCTGCAGCCGGTCGACGGCGTCGAGCGCGTCTTCGTACGGCAGGCGCTGGGTCGCGTGCTGGCCGAGGACGCCATCTCGCCGATCAATGTACCCGCCGCCGACAACTCGGCCATGGACGGCTACGCCGTGCGCTTTGCCGACATCGCGGGCGAAGCCCCTGCCCGCCTCAAGGTCGTCGGCACCCTGCTCGCCGGCCATCCGTGGCCGACGGCATTGCAAGCCGGCCAGGCCCTGCGCATCATGACCGGCGCCGTGATCCCCGACGGCATCGATACCGTCGTGATCCAGGAAGTGACCACCACAGACGGCGAGCATGTCGTCATCCCGCCCGGCCAGAAGCAGGGCCAGAACATTCGTCGTGCCGGCGAAGACCTGCGCGCAAATCACGCCGCGATTGTTGCTGGAAAACTGCTGCGCCCGGCCGAACTTGGCCTGCTCGCCTCCATCGGCGCGGCCGAGGTCAGCGTGCGCCGCAAGGTGCGCGTTGCCCTCTTCTCCACCGGCGACGAACTCAAGTCCCTGGGCACACCGCTGCAGGGTGGCGAGGTCTACGACAGCAATCGCTACACCATGTGGGGCGTGCTCACCCGCCTCGGCTGCGACATCATCGACATGGGCGTGATTCCGGACGACCCGGCCAAGCTCGAAGCCGCTTTCAAGTCGGCCGCCGAAAATGCCGATGTCATCCTTACCAGCGGCGGCGTCTCCGTTGGCGATGCGGATTTCGTCAAGAGCATGATGAGCCGCCTCGGCGAAGTGCTGTTCTGGAAGATCGCCATGAAGCCCGGCCGCCCCATGGCCTTCGGCCGCATCGGCAAGGCCTGGCTGTTCGGCTTGCCCGGCAATCCGGTCGCGGTCATGGTCACCTTCTACCAGTTCGTCAGACTGTCGCTGCAGAAGCTCGCGGGCGTCACTCCGGTGCTGCCCCTGCCCACCTTCGGCGTGCCGGTCAGCGTGAGCCTCAAGAAGAACCCGGGCCGTACCGAGTTCCTGCGCGCCGCGCTCAGCCTCAACGACCAAGGCCAATGGACTGTCGCCCCTGCCGGTGCCCAAGGCTCGGGCGTACTGCGCTCTATGTCCGAAGCCAATTGTTTTATCGTGCTCGAGCATGAACGCGGCAACGTCGCTGCCGGCGAGATAGTGCAAGTACAGCCGATGGAGGGGCTGGTCTGAGACCAGCCCCTCCATCGGCCCAATATACCCAAACCCGCCAGCGCAAAAATCTGCGCTGACCTTGTCTGGACTACAGTCCAGCCTTCGCAAAATGGCCGCTTATGCGGCCATTTTGTTTAGCTCACTACGTTGCGTGGTGATCCTTTCACCCACGCTTCGATATTGTCGATCAACTGATCGGCCAGGGTCTGCATGGCTTCGTCGCTGGCCCATGCTACATGTGGAGTCAGAATGAAGTTGGGGGCGTCGCGCAGTGCATTGAAGGGATGCTCAGCACCCGGCGGTTCCTGACTGGCAACATCGAAACCGGCACCGGCAATCTGCCCCGCCCTGAGGGCCTCGACCAGCGCCACTTCATCCACCAGGCCACCGCGTGCGGTATTGATCAGAACGGGCCGGCGCGCCATTCGGGCAAACTCGGCGCGGCCGATCAGATTGCGCGTCGCCGGCAACAAGGGACAGTGCAGGCTGAGGACATCGCTTTGCGCCAGTACTTCATCAAACGGCGTATAGCCCGGCTCAAGCCAGGTGCTGCCCTTGCGCCCCGCCAGCAGCACGCGCATGCCGAGTGCGCGGCCGATATTCGCAGTGGCATGCCCGAGAGCGCCATTGCCGATGATGCCCAGCGTCGCGCCGTGCAGTTCGCCGATCGGGTAGTCGAAGAAGCAGAAGGTGCCGGCTTCCTGCCAACGTCCGCGCTGCACCGCCTCACGGTAGGCAATCAGATTGCGGCGCAAGGCGAAGATCAGCGCGAACACATGTTCCGGTACCGCATGCCCCGCATAGTTGCGGATATTCGAAACCACGATGCCGCGCTGCGCACAGGCAGCAAGATCAATGATGTCGGTGCCGGTCGCTGCCACCGCAATCATCTTGAGGCGCGGCGCCCGGGCAAGCGCTTCGGCTGTCAGCCGGACCTTGTTGCTGATGACGATGTCGGCGTCCTCAATGCGCGCCGGCAGATGCTCCGGCGTGGTGGCGTCGAAGACCTGCAGCTCATGCGCAAAACCCAGCGGCCGCAATCTCGTTTGCGGCGCCAGCGTATTCCGGTCAAGAAAAACAACTTTCAGCATTGCATGGCTCGTTGGACGATGAGCAGGCACCATAACAAAAATGACCGCATCAGCGGCCATTTTTGCGCAGTCCGGCCAAAGGCCGGACAAGGTCGGCGCAAAGCGGCGGCGGGTTTGCGTTCCCTGCCGCAGTTCAGGATTTCCGGCTATACGCCAGAAACTCTAAACTGCCCAACCAGCTTGTCCAGCTTGATGGCGCCGGCACCAGTACGGCCAGCGCTGTGCGAGGCATCGTCAAGCGCCTTGCGCGCGGTGTCTGCTGAAACCGTGATGCTGGAAACGCGCGAGCTGAGGTTTTGCGCACCGGAAGCAATATGGTTGATGGTCACGAACATACGCCCCGTGATGTCCTGTATTTCCCCCTTGTCGGATGCAGCTTCGGCCGCCAGGCGCAGGCCCTCTTCCATCTTGCTCATGCCATTGTCCATGCGCGCCACAGCTTCCTGAGCCTGACCCTGGATATTCGTGATCATCTCGCGGATCTCCTTGGTTGCGGCCGCAGTGCGTTCGGCCAGCTTGCGCACCTCATCCGCAACGACGGCAAAACCTCGACCCTCCTCACCTGCACGGGCCGCCTCGATAGCAGCATTGAGTGCAAGCAGATTGGTCTGCTCGGCAATCTCCTTGATCACCGTCACGATGCGTTCAATCTCCTTGGTGCTGGACTCCAGCTCGATAATGGTATGCGACGAAGCCTCAATGGATGAGCGAATATCGCCGGTACGCTCTTGCACCATCACGAACTGCTTGCGCGCCTCTTCGGAAACCTGATCCAGCACGCCACGCATGTCCTCGGCATTGCGATTGGCTGTATCGACCTCGGAAAGCTGCTGCGAGATTGCTTCCAGCATATCCTGCATGGTGGTGAGCATCTGGTTAACCGCTTGAGAGCTGCGGTTGCCCGTATCCCGCATGGTGCGGTTGGTGATCTGTATCTCCTTCGAGGTCAACACCACGCGGCGGATGATCTGCTCCAGGTTGTCGATAAAGCTATTCACCCACTGCCCCATGAAAGACGCCTCGTCGATCCGTTCCTTCTTGGGCAGGCGCTGGGTCAGATCGCCCTCGCCTTCGGCCATGCCGCGCAATACGCGCGTCGTCTCACGCAAGCGCTTGCGCAAGGGAATGGCACCGACGTTATAGAAAATGATGCCGCCGCTGATGAGGCCCGCAAAATTCAGGGCTAGACCCAAACTACGAGGCAAATCGAAGAAGATATCAATGCCGGTCGTTATGCCCCAGCAACTGAGCATGGTCAGGAAGTACAAGGTGAGGAGCTGGAAACTGACGCTACGGTAGCGATAAACTTCTTCCAGATCGCCTTCGCACATCATGCCCCAGGTGTCCCTGGAGTTCGGCATCTTGAACGTGACGCCCTTGCCAATGACGGGGATATGACGGTAGTCGGAATAGCCCGGGTAGGTGACGAACAGGTTGCTGCCCTTGCGTATGGTCTCGCGCACCCCGGGATGCAGCTGGCCCGTCGCCGGGTCATTGAACACAAGTTCCAGCTCGGTATGGCGCTGAATACGCACCGTGCCGTAGTCGGTGCGTACGCCGTCCCGCAGATTGTCGCCCAGGGTAAAGGCCGCATCTTCGAAACGCGAGCGAGACAGGGCCGTGCCCGGTGTGATGGCGACATCGAATTCCGAACGCACCATGAACAGATAGTTATCGCCGGACTCGTGGAAGATGTGGCCCGCCTCGCGCTGGATCAGGTCGCCGAGCACATCGTTGGGCACACGGCCGTAGAGCGCGCCGACCACCTTGCCGCCTACCGTCAGCGGCTGATAGAACATCAAGGTGACTTCGTCATGGAAACGCGATGTCGTCGCTCCCAGCGTCAGCGTCACCGGGTCGCGATAAGGGCCATGCAGGAGCTTGCCCTTGAGTCCGGCAGCCACCGCGCGTGGCGGCAGATCGGACAAGCCCGTGCGCGACGTAGCGGTCGAGACGATGATCTGTCCGGACGGATCAATGACCCCAAGCTCGGAGAAGTCCTCCAGCAGCGCGCGGGTCTCTGCCAGTCGCTCAAGGGAAACGTTGGGAAAACTGCCTTCCAGCTCCTGACCGAGATTGCACAAGGTGCTCCATTGCGCATCGGCCCAGCCCTGCAGCAACTTGACGCGCGTCGCCGCGATGCCTTCAAAGGTGGACTCGATGACGGGGTAACGGCTCTGATTCAAGTAGCAGGACCAGCCCATCGCCAGCTTTCCCAACTTGCCGAACCAGGGCAGCCAGTCCTGCTCCTGCTTGCTTAAAGCCATCTGGGTACTTTTCAGCATTTCTGTTTTCCTGATGCAAAGGTTTACCTCACCTAAGCAATCCGGGTGCCAATCTTTTCAAGCGACACTTTTTCTTTTCGCATCAAGTGCGAGTACCGCGTTGATAGGCAATGCGTGAAGTTCTGAAAAAGAATGGATGCACAAAAAAGATGCGGCGCACCAAGATGGCGCCTCAATCTCGGAACCCGGGCTCAGGTCGCGCGCAAAGCATCCAGCGGCCGGGCCGCAAGCAGTTGCCGCGCTGCCAGTACGGCTGCCAGAGGCACCAGAATGGCGCCGAGTAGCGCCGCCAGCGGTGGCAACCACCATGCCGCCGCCAGCTCAAAATGAAACACGCGCTGGGCCAGCACCTCGCCCACCAGGAGCGCGCCGCCGGCGGCAATCAGGCCGGCCAGCGCACCGATGACGGCAAACTCGACGCGCAAGGCCTGCTTGAGCATGCGCTCCTGCGCACCCAGCGCACGCATGATGGCCAGCTCCTGGCGGCGCTCGTCCAGCACATTGAGCAGGGCCGCATAGAGCACCACAACGCCGGCCGCCAGGGTGAATAGAAAGACGAACTGCACCGCCTGCGCCACTTGGTCGATAACCGAACGCAGCTGCCGCAGGATCTGGCCGACATCGATCACGGTGAGATTGGGAAAGCGCTGTACCAGCGAAGTGATGAAGGATTCGCTACCCTCCGGCAGGTGGAAGCTGGTAATCAGGCTCTGCGGCTGATTTTCGAGCACGCCCGGCGGTGTCAGCACAAAGAAATTGACCCGCATCGAATCCCAGTCCAGCTTGCGCAAGCTGCTGATACGTACCGCGACCGACGTACCGGCGATGTCGAATTCGAGCATATCGCCGAGCTGGAGCCCCAGGGTCTTGGTCAGCCCCTCCTCCACCGAGGCTTCGTCCTGCGCATGGGCTGCAAACCATTTGCCGCCGGTGATGCGATTGCCTTCGGGCAAATCGGCGCGCCAGGAAAGATTGAACTCGCGCTCGACCAGGCGTTGCGCACGCTCTTCCGTGAAATCGGCCGCCGCCACCGGCCGGCCGTTCACGCGCATCAGGCGGCCGCGCACCATGGGCGACAGCTCCGCCGTCAGCCCGGCGGCTGCAAACATGGCCTGCACTTCGCCCGCCTGATCGGGCTGGATATTGATGACAAAGCGGTTAGGCGCATCGGCCGGCGTGGCCTGGCGCCAGGCATCGAGCAGCTCGCCGCGCGTCACCGTCAGCAGCAAGATCGCCATGAAGCCCAGGGCCAGCGCGACGATCTGGATGATATTGCTGCGCCGATGGCGCTGCAGGCCGGCCAGCGCATAGCGCGTCCCCGAGTTCTCCAGCCCAGCGAGATTGCGCATACGTGCAAAGCCGGCCAAGCCCAGCCAGGCCAGCAGCGCAAACACCAGGATGGCGGCACTGAAACCGCCGATGACGTACAGGCCGAGCTTGAGCTCGCCCGCGATCCACAGCATCAGTCCGGCCATCACCAGCGCACATAAGATATAACCACCAATCAGGCCGCGCCCCGGTGGCCCCAGTTCGCGCCGGATCACGCGCAAGGTGGGCACGCGTCGCAGCTGCAGCAGCGGCGGCACCGCAAAGCCGAACAACAGCAAGCCCAACGCCATGCCCTGCGCCACCGGCAGCCAGGACGGCGGCGGCAGCTCGGTTTCGACCAGCGCCGCGAGCGCATGGTAGAGCGTGTAATGCGACACATAGCCGAGCACGCAGCCCAGCAGCGCACCCAGTAGCGCCAAACAAGCGAACTGGAGCAGATAGATGCGCAGCAACACGCCCTGCTGCGCGCCCAGGCAACGCATGACGGCACAAGGATCGAGATGGCGCTGCACATAACGCCGCGCCGCCAGCGCAATCGCCACCGCCGCCAGCACCACGGTCAGCAGCGCGGACAGGCCAAGAAACTTCTGCGCACGCTCCAACGCCTGACGCATTTCGGGGCGGCCGTTCTGCGCATCCTCGATACGCTCGCCGCGCCCCAGGTCGCGCTCGGCTTCGCTGCGAAAAGCCTGCAAGGCCGCCGGCTCGCCGGCCAGCAGCAGACGGTAGCTCACGCGCGAGCCGTACTGGATCAGGCCGGTACCCGGCAGATCGACGACATTCATCATCAGGCGCGGCGCCAGGGTGAAAAAGTTGACGCCGCGGTCGGGCTCCATCATCAGGATGGCGGCGATCTTCAGCTCACGCTCGCCGACCTGCAGGAGATCGCCGACGCCCGCCGCCAGAACCTGGGCCAGGCGCGCATCCACCCACACCGTGCCCGGCGGCGGAAT
>DATMSM010000001.1:0-7392 GCA_035565355.1 Rhodocyclaceae bacterium | reverse complement strand
AATGAAAAGGCCCGCGTTATGCGGGCCTTTTCATTTGTTCTGAAAGAAGAATTACTTCTTCTTCTTGCCAGCAACGGCGGTCT
Organism: Rhodocyclaceae bacterium; assembly: GCA_035565355.1. GTDB lineage: Bacteria > Pseudomonadota > Gammaproteobacteria > Burkholderiales > Rhodocyclaceae. The sequence goes on along the minus strand of DATMSM010000001.1, from coordinate 7,309 downwards.
TGAAACCGGCACCGGCGGAGAACTTCGGCACGGTGGTTGCCGGGATCTTGATCGACTCGCCAGTCTTCGGGTTCTTGCCGGTGCGTGCAGCACGCTTGGCCGACTTGAAAGTACCGAAACCAACCAGGGTAACCGTGTCGCCCTTGGACACAGCCTTGACAACAGCAGCGATGATGCCGTCCAGCGCCTTGCCGGCGGCGGCCTTGCTAATGTCGGCTTCCTTGGCGGCGATTTCGATCAGTTCAGCTTTGTTCATCTTCCCTTCCTTCCGTTTGTCGAGAGAAGGCCAAATGGCCTGGGCGTATTCTAGCCACAAGTCGAAAAAAAAGTGCAAGGTTTTTTTGTAAAGGGGCCTTGTCAGCCCTTGCGCTACAATGCTCCCGCAACATCTGTCCTATTTTGTCTGACATCTTTTTAAGGGTTTTCTACTATGTGGTTCCGCAATCTGCAGGTTTTTCGTCTCGCATCCGCCTGGTCTGCGACCCCTGAGGTGCTTGCGGAGAGCCTTGCCAGGACTGCGTTTCAGCCATGCAGCGCGCTGGCTCGCCAGGCCCAGGGCTGGGTGCCGCCGCGTGGTAACCCCGATGAGCTGCTCTATGTGCAGGCGCAGCAAATGATGCTGGCCCTGGGCGTGGAGCAAAAGATACTCCCCACCTCGGTGATCCGTCAGTATGTACAGGAACGTGCCCGCGAACTAGAGGATGCGCAAGGTTTCAAGCCTGGCCGCAAGCAGTTGCGAGACATGTTCGATGCCGTCGAGGCCGAGCTGTTGCCACAGGCTTTTGTCAAACGCCGCCTCACCTATGTCTGGATCGATACGGTCCATGGCTGGTTGGTGGTGGATGCCGCGAGCACGGGCAAAGCCGATGAGGTGATCGAGCAGCTCAAGTTGACGCTGGGCGAGTTGCCGTTGACACTATTCAAGACCGTGCAGGCGCCGGGCACGGCAATGACCACCTGGTTGTCGTTGGGCGAGGTGCCGGGACCGTTTTCCATCGATCAGGATTGCGAGTTGCGCGTCGCCGGCGATGCCGGCGGCAGCGTAAAGTACACGCGCCACCCGCTGGATGCCGATGAGATCAATCAGCATATCAATCGCGGCAAGGTCGCCGGCAAGCTGGCGCTGACGTGGAACGATAGAGTCAGTTTCGTGCTGACCGAGCAGATGCAGATCAAGCGCGTGGCTTTTCTCGATGTGCTGAAGGAACAGGCCGAGCAGGCCGGGGAAGGAGGCGATATGTTTGAGGCGGATTTCGCCATCATGTGCGGCGAGCTGGCCGGCATGCTGAGCAGTCTTTCCGAGGCGCTGGGGGGCGAGGCCGAATGAGGCGGCTGGCATACGCCTTGATGCTGTGCGTCGGCGTGGCCAGCGCACAGCAGGGGGTCAATGTCGGCGAGGCCTCCTCTTTCCGTAATATGGTGCCTGCCGAGCAGCTGGAGCGGGCGTCGAACAAGCAGTACCGCGAGTTGCTCAAGGAGGCCAGCGCGAAAGGCGCGCTGGCGCCGGATGGGCATCCGCAGCTCAAGCGTCTGCGCAAGATTGCGCGGCGCCTGCTGCCGCATGCTGAGCGTTTTAACCCGCAGGCGGCGAACTGGAACTGGGAGGTTAATCTAATCGGCTCCAAGCAGATCAATGCCTTCTGCATGCCGGGCGGCAAGATTGCCTTCTACACCGGTATTCTCGATACCCTCAAACTCACCGACGACGAAGTGGCCATGATCATGGGGCATGAAATGGCGCATGCCCTGCGCGAACATGCGCGCGAGCAGGCCGGCAAGAACACCATGACCGGCCTGGCTGCGAATGTGCTGAGCATGGTCTTCTCCGGCAGCAATTACAGCGGTCTTGCCGATCTCGCCATTTCCGCGGGGCATGGCCTGGCGTCGCGGGCTTTCTCGCGTAGCGACGAGCGTGAGGCCGACCTCGTGGGCTTGGAGTTGGCTGCTCGCGGCGGTTTCGACCCGCGCGCCGGCATCACCCTATGGGAAAAAATGGCCAAGGCCAGCGATGGGGCACCGCCGGAATTCATGTCCACCCATCCGGCCAGCGATACCCGGATTGAGGAAATCCGCCGCCACCTGCCCCAGGTGATGCCGCTCTATGAGCGCGCACAGAGCAACTTGCAGTAAATGCACGACTGCGGCAAGAACGACATCTGAGGGGCTTTGCCGCCGCGTTGTCCCAAGGCGGGCGGCCTGTTTGCGGAGGCGACAGGCCGAAGGCTCGTGGCTGTTTCCTCGCCGCGAAAGGCAGTGCAGGGGGAAGGCTTACGCCAATCCGCTTTCTCTTGCCTTGCGCTCGCGTTCCATGCGCACGATGTAGCGCTGGATCAGGTTTTGCGAGGCGGCCGGTAGATCCACGAACTGGCAGCCGATGCGCGTGCTGGGCTGGCCACTGCGCAAGGTGAGTTCGTAGAAGTTCAATACCTTGAGCGTGGCGTTGATGATGCCGATCTGCGGCAGGTCGATGCTGCAGTCATGCCATTCCTGATCGGCTGCAAACGGCACTTCCTCAACCTGTAGCGACAAGCCGCCGAGGCTGATGTCGATGACATTGTGCGGATAGATCCGGATGCTGCCATCACTCATGACGACCGGCACATTGCAGATCAGCGGGCGGGTGATGGGCGTGTGGAGGCGAAAATACTGGCGCCGTTGCAGGCGCAACAGGGTTTCCGGCAAGGCCGCCGTGAATACATTGCGCTCTTCGAAGCGGGTTTCGCCAAGACCGGTCAGGATGAACTGCAGCTTGACCTTGTCGTGGCGCGTGATGCAGAAAATTTTGCCGACGTCGAGGGCGCGCCGGTTCATTTCGGGGTTGCTGCCGCGATCAAGCAGCAATTCACGGTCGTTTACCGCTAGCAGCGTGGTCAGCAGGAAGTCTTTGCCGCTGTTGAAGTATACCGTGACCAGATCGCCCTGCGCCACTACCTGCCGTAAAACGGCAAGTATTTCACGCGGGCTGTGCAATAAATACTCGCTGTATTGATCGAGGTGCAGCACCTCGGCAGGCGCCTCCGTCGCGGCATTGGTGTCTTCCGCGGGCGGGGTTTCCGGCAGGGCGTCGTCGTCGGTGTGCATGATGCGGGGCGTTGCTGAGGGCATGGCGGGTGGCAGGATCTGGCGGAGACAAGAACTTCAAGCTTATTCCGTGCCAGCTGCCGTGATGCCTTTCTCTTCGACACGATACAGCCAGGCCAGGAGTTCGGCCACGGCGACATAGAGTTGAGGCGGAATGTGCTCGTCCAGATCCACCTGCAATAGCAGCGTGACCAGCTCCGGCGATTCGTGCACATACACACCGTGGCTCTTGGCGCGATTGATGATTTCCTCGGCAATCAGGCCCTTGCCCTTGGCCACCACCTTGGGCGCAGCATCGCCGGGCGCATAGGCGAGCGCGACCGCGAGGGCCCGCTCCTGCTCGCGCTCGACGGCGTCTTCACTCGGGCTCATGGCGTACCTGAGCGGATTGCAGCTCGATGCCGGCCGCCGCCAGGGCTGCCGTCAGCGCCGGCAATCCGTCGCGCATGTCGGCGGCCGACGCACCCACCGGCGTGCTCAAGTTGAGCTGCAGGCTGTTGCCGGCAATGCGTAGGCGCGCCTCGACCGAGCCCAGGCGCGGTGTGGTCAGGCGCAGGGTGGTTTGCCAAGGCGGGGCTTCGTCGACGCTGCGTGCCGTCTGCTGCTGCTCCTGCTCGACCTCCCATTCCATGCGCTGGCCGGGCCAAGCCTCGCCATGCCAGACCAGGCGTTGATGGGCGGCGGCTTCGAGCTGTTGCTGGACGAGTGGGCGCAGTTCGGCGGGCATGGGCTGCGCTTCGTTGCGGCTACTTGCCTGGGCGGCCTCGCCGGCAAGGCGGGGATTTGGTGCTGCCTCGTCGGCGGCCTTGAGCAGGGCCGGGTTGGCGGCCGCCGTTTCGGCACCGGCACGATGAGCCAAATGCGCGGCATCGGGCCGCGAGTGTTGCCCCTGCGGTTCCTGCAGGAGGGTGTCGAGCGGGCGCTTACCGGCAATCCATTGGGCCTGATGTGCTTCATAGAACAGACCGCTGCCTTCCACCGCCTTCTGCAGCGCGGCGGCCAGCGGGGCGGCACTGCCCGGCGGCGCATTGAGCAGGGGCTGGCCGCGGTTGAGCGGCATGGTTTGCGCTCCCGGTTCCTCGCTGAGCAACTGACTGATCAGTTGCGCCGTGGGCGACAGAGTGGTGTGCTTGTAGCCGGCGAGATTGTCGGCCGCACCTTCGGGTAGCGTGCGCGCCAGGATGGCCTTGTTGCTGCGGTCGACGACGACGAGTTCGAGCACGTCGCCCGCATTGGCACCCTCCGGCAGGGACAGGGTCAGCGTCTTGCCAGCGACCAGGGCGCGATAGGTGTTTTCCGGCAGGACTTCCTGGATGCGCGCATTGAATACCTGGCCCGGCTGCAGATCGGGCAGGTCGCCTGGAATGCCGGCAATAGGAGCGAGAGGCTGTAGCGGGCCGTCGCCGGGCAGCCGCATGCGTATGCCGGCATCAGGCGGGATCAGTGCCATGCCGGCCTCCGGGATGCGTGTGGGCGGGGATCATGGTGGCGCTCCGGCCACCGGGCTTCAGGCGTTGTGGGCGCCGTAGGTCTGGTCGACCTGGCGCTTTCTGCGCGCGCCGCCGAGAAACTGGCGTACTTGTTCCATCCAGGGCTCGGTGTGGCGGCGGATTTCGGCGTCGTCGGCAAGAATGCGCTGGATCAGCGCCGCCTTGCGTTCGCGTTCGCCGTTGTCGAGGCGGTTATTGTCCTCATCGGCCAGGCGCAGGCGCAGTTCGCCAACCGAACGCTCTAGTTCGATCAGATTGTCCCAATCGTTGCGGCGCGCAGCATCGACCATGCGTGCCGACAGCGCCGTCATTTTTTCGTAGAGTTCGATTTGGTTCTGCATTGCAAGCATAGTATTCCTCAAGCAGCAGCACGATTTGCGGAAACTACAGCGGGATCAGCCGCTATTTCTTCCCACGCCGAGCGCAATTCGCCGAGCAGATGGGAAACTTCCTCGATTGCTGCCAGATCGTTGTGCAGGTTGGCATGCAGCAGGCGTTCGGCCATATAGTCGTAAAGGGCGTACAGGCGTTCCGAGAGTTCCCCGCCGACTTGCAGATCCAGGCTCGCCCGGAGTCCGTTGATGATGATGTTGATGGCTTTGGAGATATCCGCACCCTTCAGGGCCAGATCCTTTTCTTCCATGTGGCGGCGGGCCGCGGCCAGGGCAACGACGGCACCGTCGAAGAGCATCAGGATCAATTTGTGCGGGGAGGCCTCGGCGACACCGGTTTCGACGCCGACCTTGGTGTAGGCGGAAGGACTCTTTGAAGTGAACATGCAGGTGACTCCTGATTACCTCTTGCGCGAGGTCGTCGGCAAGTTGGCGAGCTGTTGTTCTAGGAATAGACTAGTTTGGCTCATGCTGCTTACCAGCGCGTCGAGCGCCGAGTACTGTTTGCGATAGCGCGCCTCGATGGTGATGAGACGCGCCTCTATGCGCTCGCGCTGGTCGCCCAGGGCGCCAATGGAGTCGCCGATGTTGTCCACCGTGTTCTCGAGCAGGCCGCTGCTGCCCAGTTCCTTGGTCAGCCAGTTGTTCATGCGTACGGCGATGCCTTGATTGCCGCTGGTGATCTGGGAGAACAGGGCGCCGACATCCTTGTTGGGGTCATTCAGGGCATTGGTCAGCGTGGCGCTGTTCAGCTCCAGCGTACCGTCCCTCTTCAGCGAAATGCCGATGTCGGCAAGGCTGGAAATGCTCCCGAGGCCTTCGACCGTGCCCATCAGGAAGCTCGACAAATTGCTTTGCAGCGAGCGCACGGTCGTATCGCCGTTGAGGATGGCGGAAGTGTCGGTCTTGGGGTCGTAGGCAGTCAGGTTTTTGTTCTGCGTCACGACATCGTTGTAGGCCTTGACGAAGCCACTGATGACGGTAGTAAGGTCGGCATTGTTCTTACCGACGGTGACGGTGGCCGTCCCCGGCTTGGTGAGATTCAGCGTCAGGCCGCTGACGACGTCGTTGATGCTGTTCGAGGAGCGTGTGACCGACAGGCCATTGACCTTTAGTTGTGCATCGTCAGCTCCCTGTGCAGTCTTCAAGGCGCTTGAATCGAGGCCTGTCAGGGCGAAAGTTCCGGTGCCGACGCCATCCTCGGTGGCAGTGACGGTAATAGCGCCTGCGGAGCCCAGGGTTTTCGAAGTCAGTACGAGGCGTTGATTGGTCCCGTCGTTGATGATGGATGCATTGACGCCGGCATTGGCATTATTGATCGCATTGCGAATGCCGGTCAGATTGTTGTTGTCTGCCGTGATATCAATGTCGATGGCCGAGCCGCTGCCGACCTTGATGGACAACTTGCCGGTATTGAAGGTGTCGCTGGCCGAGGTATAGGCGTCGTCGGAGCGCAGCGCATGGTACTTGGCGGTCGTCGTGACCTCGATGTTATAGGTGCCGGTAGGCACGCCTGCGGCAGAGGCGCTCAGAACGGTGGTGTCGGAGCTGGTGGCGGTCAGTGCGCTGAAGGTGCCGCTGCGCGCCAGGGGCGCTACCGTGCTTTGCAAGGCGGCAAGCGCACTCTTGATGCTGCCATAGGCGGAAATTTTTGCCTGAAAGCCGGCTTCCTTGCTAGCCAGCAGCGTCAGAGGACGCTGCTCCAACTGCATCAACTGGGTGACGATGCTATTGACGTCCAGGCTGCTACCCGAGATGGCCATGATTATTCCTTGCGTGCGGCATGTTGATCTAGTTTACGGCGGTTTTCCCGTTTCCTGTAGGGGTATGGAAAACAAAGTCGCCGCAATACAAGACATTAAGCAAGAAAGACGCCTGACACGGCGTCTGGCAAAGAAAAAGCCCGCATAAGGCTGCGGGCTGTAAGGTCCAAGATCGGACCGGATCGCGCTGGTGAAACTTCAGGCTTCTTGCTTCAACAGCAAGCCCTGCAATCTATCCAGGGATCGGGCAATCGCCAGTGCCTCTTCAGAAGGCAGTTGCCGGATCAGCTCTCCTGTGGTGGCGTCGGTAACGCGCACGATAAGCTTTTCAGTTGCGTCGTCTATCGAAAATACCAGTTGCGGTGGCTCGGTGACGTTGATGAGCTCCGACATATCCCGGACAGCCTGTTCCAGCGACTGCAGGTCTGGCTGGGGGACCGGAGTGGCGGCCTCGGTGGTGGCTGCCGCAGTCGGTGCTCCGCTTCTGATCGCTCCCGAGCTATTACCCTGCACGACCACAGTGTGCGAGGAAGGGGCGCTCTGAGATTGAATCTCCATGACTCTTCTCCTGGGCTGACACAAG